>DATFXL010000102.1:0-69294 GCA_035316025.1 Acidimicrobiia bacterium | reverse complement strand
GCACCGGAGCGGGTGCACCGCTTCTCGACGGGCTGAGCGGCCGATCGGTTCGTCCTACAGATCCGGGCGCGCGGCGTGGTCGATCTGCATCAGCTCAACGGGCGCGCCGTTGACTTCCACGAAGGCGACGACCACACCATGGCTCGGGCTGTTCGGCTCGATGATCACCGTCTGCCCGTCGAGCGCGGCGGCGAGATCGTCGACCTCGAACGCGACATGCGGAACGGTCTTGACGAGATCCGGGTACGGCGCGTCGTCCCAGTAGCGCTGCCATTGGATCCCGAACGGATTGTCCTGGTGGTCGCTGACCGTCACCTGCAGATGGGGCAGGTCGATCTCGCCATCGAAGCGACCGGTGGTCGGGATGCCGACGTGATCGAACTTCATCGGCTGGGACCCTAACGACGGATAGCGTCGGCCTGCCATGAGATTGCTGGTCGACACCACGCCGCTCCGCGTATCTCGCGACTACCGCCGGCTGTGGGCGGGGCAGGGCGTGTCCTTGTTCGGCTCGATGATCACGACGTCGGCCTTGCCGTTCCAGGTGTTCGACCAGACCCACTCGTCGTTGGCGGTCGGGCTGCTCGGCGCAGCCGAGTTGGGACCGTTGCTGCTGTGCGCCGTCGTCGGCGGCAGCCTCGCCGACCGCATCGACAAGCGGCGCTTGTTGCTCGTTGTCACCACGGCATCGCTCGTCTGCTCAACGACCCTCGCTGTGAACGCGAGTCTCGCCCACCCCCAGCTGTGGTTGCTGTACGTCGTCGGCCCGGTGGCGAGCGGCGTGACGGCCATCAGCTTCGCCGTGGTGCGCTCGTTGCTGCCGCTCCTCCTCGCGCAGGACCTGCGACCGGCCGGCTTCGCCCTCCAGTCGATGTACACGTCGTTCGGATGGATGGCCGGTCCCGCTGTCGCCGGCCTGCTCATCGGCAGCTTCGGACTCGGGAGCGCCTACGCCGCCGACGCCGCCACCTTCGTCGTTGCGTTCGTCGTGTTCCTCGGGCTCGCGCCCTCGCCACCCCTCGCGGCCGCGGTGGGGACGCCGATGCAATCGCTGGTCGCCGGTTTGCGGTTCCTGCGTGGGCACCGGGTCATCATCAGCGTGTTCGCCATCGACCTCGCCGCCATGGTCTTCGGCATGCCCCGTGCGTTGTTCCCGGCGCTGGCGGATCGGCTCGGAGGCGGGCCCGTGCTCTATGGGCTTCTCCTGTCGTCGGTCGCGGCGGGTGCGTTCCTCGCCTCCCTCGGGAGCGGGTGGACGACTCGCGTGCGACGCCAGGGTCGGGCCTTGCTCGTCGCAGTGGCCGTCTGGGGCGCGTGCATCGCGGCCGCCGGCCTGACGTTGCAAACGGTGGTGGTGCTCACCCTGTTCGCGTGCGCGGGCGGCGCCGACATGATCTCGGCTGTGTTCCGCTCCAGCATCGCCGCCAACCTGACACCGGACGACATGCGAGGCCGGGTGAGCGGCGTCGAGTTCGCGGTCTACGCCGGGGGCCCGGTGCTCGGCGACGTCGAGTCCGGCGTCGTCGGTGGGCTCGTCGGGGTTCCGTTCGCGATCGTGTCGGGCGGGATTGCATGTGTGATCGTCGCCGGCCTGTTCGCTGCTCGCGCCCGCGGCCTGGCCACGTACAGGACGACGCGGCGCGCCGGCGCCGAAGCGCCGGCGGTCACCGCGCCGTAATGCCCCGAGCTACTGACCAGGGATCGTCGGGATCGTGACCCCGCTCGGAAGGTTCTGCGAGACGCAGTTCGTCACGACGTAGTTCGCGTATTTCGTCGTGGCGTCGGCGAACTCCTGCGCCTTGGCCTGAATCGCGGCCGTGTCGAGCTTGGCGACCGACGCGTAGTAGTTCGCCAGCGTCTTGAGCGTGGCCTTGATGTCGCCCTTCGCTTGCTTGGCCGCCTTGCTCAGCGCCTTGCTGTACTTCTTGGCGTTCTCCTTGCCGCCCGCCGCCGTCGGATCGGACGACGGCTGGATCGTGATGCCGGTCAGCAGCTTGCAGACCTTGTTCTTGGTCGGAGCCGGCGCCGCACCTGCGGGCGCGACTGCCAGCGTGACGCCGGTCGCCGAGACAGCGGCGACGCACAGGACGAGGACGAGCTTGCGCATTTGGTGTACTCCCTGCTCGAGGACGCTCAGAGAATGACGGCAAGCCCGTTCCGCGACCTGAGTAGGGGCTACTCATTTCCGAGGTCGGTGCCCGGGGAGGGATTCGAACCCCCACGCTCCCAAAGGAACAGAGGCTTTTAAGGCCCCCGCGTCTCGCCAGTTCCGCCACCCGGGCGTATCGGAAACGCTATGCCGCCGCCGGTTGGTCGACTCCGGGCTCGACCGCCTGGCGCAGCAACGGGCGGATCCCGGCAGCCGCCGCCTCCTCGAGGCGGTTCACGGCGAGCACACCCTCGACCATGTCCGACGCCACCTCGGAAAAGGGCCGGCCCTGGAGCCGCACGGCGACGACCGCACCGCCCGGATAGCGACGGATGGTCCGCAGCGCCCCGGCCACCCGGGGCGGGCAGCGGAACGCCGGAACCGTCAATGCCGCGGCCCGCGTCGCCGCGCCCAGGCGTCGCGCGGCCTGGCTGAAGAGGAGAGCGCCCGCTTCCACGTGACGAGGATCGCACACGGGTGTGACGGTTATCCGACCCCGCCCGGTCGCCGCTCTACAAGGCCCCGCCGCCGGTGTGTTGCTCGTCCACGCAGAGCTCCTTCGGCGTCGTCCTTTGCCGCGTCCCAGTTCCCCGGCGGTCGCACTCGCCGGTGGGCTGCGAGGTGAGCGGGCCGGGCAGGATGACCCCGTGGCGGTCTACGTCGGGACGTCGGGATGGCAATACCGCGACTGGCGGGGCACGTTCTATCCCGCACGGCTGGCACAGGCCCGATGGCTCGAGGAGTACGCGGCTGCCTTCGCCGTCGTCGAGGTCAACAACACCTTCTACCGTCTTCCCGAGCGGTCGACGTTCGAGGAGTGGGCCGCACGCACGCCGGCCGACTTCGTCTTCGCCATGAAGGCGAGCCGCTATCTGACGCACATCCGCCGGCTGGGGGACCCGGCCGAGCCAGTCGCCCGCATGCTCGACCACGCCGGCGGGCTCGGGCGCAAGCTCGGGCCCGTGCTGGTGCAGCTGCCGCCGAATCTCCGCGCCGACAGCGACCGGCTCGCCGAGACGCTGGCGCGCTTCCCCCGCCGCGTTCGGGTCGCGGTCGAGCCCCGCCACGAGTCATGGTTCACGGAAGACGTGTACCGGGTCCTACGCGAGCACGACGCTGCGTTGTGTCTGACCGACCGGGCTCGCCGGCGCGGCCCCGTCGAGCGCACCGCGGACTGGTACTTCCTCCGGTTCCACGAGGGCCTCGGGCGGCCACGCCCCTGCTACGGCGACCAGACCCTCGACAGCTGGATCCGCCGACTCACCGATCGGTGGTCCGCTAACGCCGACGGGTACGTGTTCTTCAACAACGACCACCGCGCCTGCGCCGTGCGCGACGCCGCCCGCTTCGCCGTGCTCGCGGCGCGCGCCGGCCTCGAACCGACACGCGCGCCCAACCCCTCCGACGTGCACGTGCGCGGTCGCTAGCGTCGCCGCGAGTGCTCCCGACGCGGCGTAGCCCCCATGACCGCGAGATCCTGCGGCTGGCCGTGCCCGCCTTCGGGGCCCTGGCGGCCGAGCCGCTGTACATCCTCGTCGACACCGCGATCGTCGGACACCTCGGGACGAACCCGCTCGCCGGGCTGGCGGTCGCCGGTTCCGTTCTGACGGCGACGTTCGCGATCTTCAACTTCCTCGCCTACTCCACCACCGGCGCCGTCGCCCGTCAGCTCGGCGCCGGGAACCGCCGGGCCGCCGCCGAGATCGGCGCCGACGGCCTCTGGTTGGCCGCCGGTCTCGGCGTCTTTCTCAGCGTGCTCGGTCTCGCGCTCGCACCCGTCATCGTCGACGTCATGGGCGCCTCCGATCGCGTGCACCCGTTCGCGCAGACGTACCTGCTCATCAGCATCCTCGGGGCGCCCGCGCTGCTCGTCACGCTCGCGGGTGCCGGCTACCTCCGCGGCCTCCAGGACACGCGCACCACCCTCGTGATCGCGGTGGCTTCGAACGCGGCCAACATCCTGATCGAGGTGGTGTTCGTCTACGGGCTTGACCTCGGGATCGCGGGATCGGCCTGGGGCACCGTCATCGCGCAGTACGGCGCCGCCCTCGCCTACATCGCGATCACAGCTCGCACTGTGCAACTCGAGCACGCTTCGGTACGCCCACGGGCGGCCGGGATCCGAGCTGCCGCCAGCATCGGCGGCCGGCTCGTGGTCCGCACCGGCTCGCTCCTGGCCGCGTTCCTCGCCGCCACCGCGATCGCCTCTCGGATCGGTGACGACGACGTCGCGGCCCATCAGATCGCCTTCCAGATGTTCCTGTTCCTCGCGCTGTCGCTCGACGCGCTCGCCATCGCGGCCCAGGCGATGATCGGGCGCTTTCTCGGCGCAGACGACTCGAACGAGGCGCGTGCGGTGGCGCGCCGCATGATCGAGTGGGGGGTCGGGGTGGGCATCGTGTTCGGCGTCCTGCTCGTCATCCTGCGCCCGGTCATCGTGCCGCTGTTCACGCCGGACCCCGACGTGCAAGCACTCGCCCTCCAGGTGCTCGTGATCGTCGCCGTGATGCAGCCGCTCAACGCCGTCGTCTTCGTGCTCGACGGCATCCTGATCGGCGCCGGCGACGTCACCTACCTGGCGGTCGCGATGCTCGTCGCGACCCTCGGCGTGTTCGCGCCGGCCGCCGCAGCCGTGCTCGCGCTCGACGGCGGGTTGTTGTGGCTATGGGGCGCGCTCGTGCTTTGGATGGGCGCCCGGGGCGTCGGGATGGCGGCCCGTTACGTCGGCTCCGGCTGGCAGGTGACGGGGGCCGTCCGGACCGTCTGAATTCGGCGGTTTGCGCGGCGTCCCGCGACGCGGTTTCCTTCCCGGGATGTCCGATCAGTGGGACCAGCAGGCACCGTCGGTGAATCTGCGTGCTCCTGACGACCTCGACGTGGAGGCGCCGCCGCAGAGCACCGATCTGGTCCCTGTGCCGCAACCCGAGTCCGAAGACGCCGCCGTTCGACGCGGCGACGTCGACGCCTGGGGCCGCAGCGAACGCATGCGTGAGGTCGCGCGCATGGTCTACGACCCCCTGTACTCGCACTGGTTCCGTGTCGAATGGGAGGGGCTCGAGCACATCCCGCGCCAGGGCGGCGCTTTGATCGTGGCCAACCACGCGGCCGCCATCCCGTCGGACGCGCCAGTGATCATGCACGGCATCGAGAAGGAGCTCCATCGGCCGGTCTACGGGCTGGCCGAGAACCTGCTGCGAGCCATTCCCATGCTCGGGACTCTCTGGTCGCGCTTCGGCGGCGTCCCGGCTCATCCCGATAACGCGTACCGGCTTCTCCACGACGACAAGCAGCTCGTGCTCGTCTTCCCCGAGGGAACGAAGGGCACCGGCAAGCTGTACCGGGACCGGTACAAGCTGAACCGCTTCGGGCGGGGCGGGTTCGTCGAGATCGCGATGCGCGCGGGCGTCCCCGTCGTGCCCATCGCCGTCGTGGGCGCAGAGGAGTCGATGCCCATCGTTTGGAAGAGCCCGCGGCTGGCGAGGATGCTCAACATCCCGTACTTCCCGGTCACGCCGCAGATGCTCATGCTCGGCCCCCTCGGGTTGCTGGCTTACTTCCCCGCGAAGTTCAAGCTGCGCGTCCTGCCTCCGGCGCACTTCGACGTCCCGGCCGATCAGGAGCGGTACAGCCGTAGCCGGGTCATGGACGAGGCCGAACACATCCGGGAGCGCATCCAGCACGCCCTGTACGACATGCTGCGCGCCCGTCGCAGCGTCTGGACCGGCTGACCCGTGCGGGTGCTCGTCACCGGGCTGGGAACCTTCTGGGGCAGCCGGCTGGCCCAGGAGCTCGAGGCGCGCCCCGACGTGGAGGTCGTCGTCGGCGTCGACACGTCCGATCCCGTCCTGCCGCTCGAGCGCACCGAGTTCGTGCGCACAGACTCCTCGCACTCGATCCTGCAGCGCATCGTCGAGGCGACCCAGGTGGACACGATCCTGCACACGCACTTGGTCGTCGACTCGACCCAGCTCAGCGGGCGGGCCATGCACGAGATCAACGTGATCGGGACGATGAACCTCTCGGCCGCCGCGGGCGCGGCAAACAGCCCGGTGCGCAAGGTCGTCGTCAAGAGCTCCACGCTCGTCTACGGGTCGAACTACCAGGACCCGTACTTCTTCCGTGAGGAGTCAGCCCGGACGCGTGCGCCGCAGACGAGCATCGAGCGGTCGCTGCTTTCGTCAGAGTCCTTCGTGCGTGACTTCGCCGAGGACAACCCGCACGTGCTCGTCACCGTGCTCCGCTTCTCGAACGTGCTGGGCGACCACATGGCGACGCCGTTCGCGCACGCGCTGCGGATGCCCGCCGCGCCCGAGCTGCTCGGGTTCGATCCCCGCCTCCAGTTCACCCACGAAGAAGATGTCGTCAACGCGCTCATGTACTCGACGACCCACGACGTGCCCGGCATCTACAACGTCGCCGGCGACGGCATGGTCACCTGGAGCGAGGTGTGCCGGATCGCCGGCCGGCCCCGGGTGCCGCTGCCGCCCGTCCTCGCCAACGTGGCCGTCGAGCCGTTGCGAGCGCTCCGACTCATCGACATGCCGCCCGAGATGCTCAGCCTGTTGCGGTACGGCCGCGGGGTCGACAACTCCCGATTCAAGCGGGCCGGGTTCCGGTACAAGTACACGACCGCGGGGGCCGTCGACGCCTTCGCTCGCAGCCTCCGGCTTCAGCGCGCCGTCGGGTCGTCGGAGCCCGAGTACACGTACGAGAAGGACGTCGAGGCGTTCTTCCGGCATTCGGCGGCCGTCGTGCGAGACCGCGGGTAGCGACCGTGCCGCTCCGCGTCGAGCGGCGTGAGCGTGTCGCACTGCTCACCCTCGACGACCCCGACCGTAGGAACGCGCTCTCGTCGGAGCTCGTAGGCGAGATCGTGTCCACCGTCGACGCTCTGGAGGACGACGACGGTGTCGGCGCGCTCGTGGTCACGGGCGCCCCGCCCGCGTTCTGCTCCGGCGCCGACGTCGGCGCACTCGGTGCGATGAGCGGCGCGCGCGAGGAGCGCGGCGCGCTGCCGTCGATCTACGACGGCTTCCTCCGCGTCCACCGCTGCACGCTGCCGACGGTCGCGGCGGTGAACGGTCCCGCCGTCGGTGCGGGTCTGAACCTCGCGCTGGCGTGCGACGTCCGCGTCGCGAGCCCGTCGGCGCGTTTCGACTGTCGGTTCGCGCGCATCGGGCTGCACCCAGGCGGAGGGCACACGCGGTTGCTCACCGAGGCCGTGGGCCCGCAAGCCGCGGCGGCCATGGTGCTCGGAGGTGAGGCGCCGGGCGGCGAGCGGGCGGCGGAGATCGGGCTGGCCTGGACGTGCGTCGACGAGGCCGAGCTGCTCGACGAGGCGACGCGCATCGCCGGGCGCGCTGCTGACCTTCCTCGGGAGCTCGCGAGGAAGGTCAAGGCGTCGTTGCGCGAGACGCCGCGGTTGGGATCGCTCGACGAGGCCGTCGCCCTCGAGCTCGAACGTCAGCGTTGGAGTCTCGAGCAGGGCTTCTTCGCCGAGCAGCGGGCGAAGGCCGAGGCCCGCCGCCGAAGGTCGTGAGCGCACGGGCCGTGTTCCTCCGCCTGGTCGTGACCGTTCAGGTCTCGGAGGAGTTCGCGTCGCGTTGCGGCGGCTTGAACAGCGAGACGAGGCGAGCGATGAGGGTCACGAGGAAGACCTGGCCGAACGCGGCTTCCAGCACGGACAGCGCGCGGCCGAAGTCGCCGCGCGACACGAAGTCACCGAAGCCGACGGTCGTCAAGCACGCGTAACTGAAATAGAAGTAGTCGAACTGGTCGACGGGGCCGTGCTTGGCGAAGAACGGTGGGTCGATCCGCCCGATCAGCGCGTACACGAACCCGAACACCATGCCGATGAGCATGTAGGCACAGATCGCGCCGAGGATGGTCGAGACCTGGACCTCGGGATGCCGCAGGATGCGGTTGATGATGACGAGCGGCGTGATCAGGAGCAGCAGCCCGTAGATGAGATAGATGGAGCCTTTGAAGGCCTCGCTGTCGAACAACGCCTCGGCGAAGACGATCAGGTACGAGACGGCCAGGGCGATCACCGCCGCCCGCACGAGCTCGAACCGGGCACGTGACGCGTACAGCGCGAGGAGCAGCATGGCGCCGACACTGGGTGCGACGACGAGCCGAGTCCAGCGGGCCGGATCGACCTGCGACAGCAGGACGAAGGTGAGGATGATGATCGCGAGCAGGAGACCGTAGGCGTCCTCGGTGGAGAAGCTCCGGCTGCGACCGGGCGACCCTGGGTTCAGGTGAGGAACCGCCTCGTGATCTCGTCGCGGCGCACGTCCCACTCCTCGGACGTGATCGCGTAGCGGACGTGGTCCTCCCACACGCCGCGGATCTGGAGGAACCGTTCCGCCACGCCTTCCTGCCGGAGGCCGAGCTTGTGCGCCACCCGGCGGCTCGCGCTGTTGCGGGGCACGATGGCGGCTTCGATGCGGTGGAGGTGCAACTCGTCGAAGCCGTACCGAAGGATCACGGCAACCCCTTCGGGGACGAGGCTCTGCCCCGCGTGCAGCGCGTCGATCCAATAGCCCACGAACGCCGACTGGAACGGTCCGCGCTGCACGCTCCCGAGGCTCACTTCGCCGATCAGCGAGCCGTCGTGGAGGAACAACCCGAAGCCGTAGGCCGTGTCGAAGTGCCGTTGCCGCTCCCACGCGCCGCAGCGGGCGCGGAAGGCTTCAGGATCGGTCACGGGGTCGGGGCTCCCGGGGTCGGCGAGCGGCTCCCACGGCTCGAGCCAGTCGCGGCTGCGCGTGCGCACGTCCTGCCAGGCTCCGAAGTCGCTGCTCCGGAGGGGCCGTAGGTCGATACGCGGCCCACCGAGGGCGATCGACTTGGCGTGCCGGACGCTGGTCATGTCGTCGTCGTCATCATCGCCATGACGTCGTGAACGGTAGCGTGATCCCGTGCCCGAGGCCCCGGCCAGCGCCGATGACCGCCTCGTGTGGATCGACCTCGAGATGACCGGCCTCGAGGTCGAGCGGCACCGGATCGTCGAGCTGGCGGTGCTCGTCACCGACGCCCGCCTCGAGCTGCTTGCCGAAGGCCTCGACCTGGTGGTACACGAACCGCCCGAGGTGCTGGCCGAGATGGACGACTTCGTGCGCAAGATGCACACCAAGTCCGGACTGCTGAGCGAGATCGAGCGGTCGTCGCTCACGCTCGAGGACGCCGGCAAGCAGGCCGTCGATTACATCAGGCAGTTCGTACCCGAGCCCGGCACGGCACCGATGTGCGGCAACTCGATCGGCGTCGACCGCCGCTTCCTCGACCGCTACCTACCCCAGCTCGACCGCTATCTCCACTACCGGAGCATCGACGTGTCGTCGCTCAAGGAGCTTTGCCGGCGCTGGTATCCCGACGCATACAAGAAGCGTCCGGGCAAGACCGAGACTCACCGCGCGCTCGACGACATCCGGGAGTCCCTCGCGGAGCTGCGCTACTACCGCGACACGATCATGCAGCCCACCGCTGCGGCCACCCGGACTGAGGACCGCAACACCTCATAGCGGACCAGGTGCGCGCACCCGCGTAGCTGTCATACCCCGTTCGTACGCTCCGGGATATGAGGTTATCGGAGCTCCGGAGCTCGATGGGCGAGTACGCGGCGCGCTTCGATGCCCGCCGGCTGGGCGCCGATGATGCGGCGCGGGCGGTGAAGGATGCGGCGGCCATCGAGAAGATGGCGGCCGCGGTGAAGTCGCTGGCGGCGGCGCGGGTGGCGGAGACGAACGTGTGGAAGCGCGAAGGCGATCGGTCGGCGGCGCATCATCTGGCGCGCTTGACGGGCACGCCGGTCGGTCCGGCGCGCGACGCGCTCGAGTGCGCCCGTCGCCTTCGGGAGCTTCCCGCCGTCGAGGCCGCCGCTCGACGGGGCGAGCTGTCGGCCCATCAGGTGGCGGTGATCACCGACGCCGCCACCGCTGATCCACACGCCGAGCAGCGGCTCCTCGAGCAGGCAGCGCGCGGCAGCTACGGAGAGCTGCGCGACGAGTGCGCCCGCACCAAGGCGAACGTCATGGATCTCGAGGAGCGCCGGCGGCGCATCCACCGTCAGCGGTACCTGCGGTCCTGGAACGATGTCGAAGGCGCCGCTCTGTTGCAGATGCGCGACAACCCCGAGGTCATCGCCGGGGTCATGGCCGCGATCGAGCCCGTCCGCGACGAGCTCCTCGCTCTGGCCCGCAATCAGGGTCGGGCAGAGCGCCTCGAGGCGCACGCCGCCGACGCGCTGGCCGAGCTCGCTCGTCGCGCCGGTGCGACGGGCGGCGCGGCCAAGCGGTCGCGCCGGGCGAAGATCCTCGTGCGGGTCGACCTTGCCGCCCTGCTGCGCGGGTTCCCGACCAGCGATGAGACCTGCGAGATCGCGGGCTACGGTCCCATCGCCGTTTCGGCCATTCGCCACCTGCTCGACACCGAGGACCCGTTCCTCGCCGCAGTGGTTACGAAAGGCCGGGACGTCGCCGGCGTCGCCCACCTGGGACGCCGGCCCAACGCCCGCCAGCTCAGCGCCCTCGAGTGGCTGTACCCCACCTGTGCCGTCGAAGGCTGCAACAGCTTGACCTACCTGGAAGTCGACCACCGCGAGGACTGGTCACAAACCCATATGACGCTGCTCGAGCTGTGCGACCGGTACTGCCGCCACCATCACGACCTCAAGACCAGGGACAACTGGGCCCTCGTCGAGGGAACGGGCAAGCGGGCATTCGTTCCCCCGGGCGATCCTCGCCATCCCCGCAACACCCACGGGCCACCACTCGCGGCGTGAGCGGTGCTGGCGCGCTACTTGCGGTACGCAGCGGCTTGCTGGCGGGCGACGTCGACGAGGTTCCCGAGCGCGAGGTTGATGTCGCCCAGGTGGAGACCCCAGTTGGGCGGCAGGGAGCCGCGGGGCTGATAGCGCGGTGCGTCCTGCTTGCCGACGTCGGTGACCTGGAGCCAGGTGAAGCCGTTGGCTTGTTGACACTGCGCGCTGTACAGCTTCGGGTACGCGACCCACGGCGTCGGCGCGGTGGGGGGAGCACCGGCGGCGGCGCCGATGGGTCCGGGAAACGGCTTCGTGCGCAGGTACGGCTCCAGCGGCCCGTCGCCGGAGAACGACGCCGGGTTCACGCACAAGACCTGCAGGTTCGTACCGTCCGCGCCGACCCGCGTCTTCCCGAACAGGCCGTCGGGCGGCGGCTGCTGCCCGTACATCGAGTACGCCAGGACGCAGTGCGTCTCCTTGGCGGATTCGCAAGCGGGGATGTTCTGGAAGTCGCCGCCGACGTTCTTACCCTCGGGGACGGTGACGTTCCCGCCGAGGAGGAACGCGGACACCATCTGGCGTTGCAACTTCGGGTTGGGATCGACCTCGGATTTGAGGAGCTGAATCAGCATGCCGCTGCCCTGCGAGTGGCCGATGAACACGACGCCGCGACCCTTGTTGTACTTGGCGAGGTACTCCTTCCATCCCGCGAGCACGCCGGCGTAGGCGGCCGCACGGGCTTGCGGGGTCGCCCCGCCCCCGATGGCCGACAGCGTGAGCTGCGGGTAGACCGGCGCGTACATGCGACAGACCTGCGAGAAGCGTGCCGCCTGGTTCTCGGCCACAGCGATGAGCTCGGGATCGATATTGAGGTTGGCGTTGACCGTTGGCTGCGCACTGACTGTCGGGTACACGTAGAAGCAGTCAACAGGCGGATCGGCGGCTGGGGACGCCCGCCGTGTCGTCTTCTTCCCGTCCGGATGGATGACTGTGGTCGTGAGATCCGACGCGCACGGGTTGTTCTTGATGTGGGGGCGGCAAAGCCACACCGTCGGGGACGACTGCGGCTGCGCCGGCGACGCAGCGGACATGCCAACGCCGGCGGCGATCACCCAGACGACGACGCCGGCGCAGAGCGCTCGCGCCGGGTGCGTCATGCCAGCAGCTCTCGCAGCGCTCCCAGCAGCGCCGTGACGGACCGGTCACGCGCCGAGTGACCCATCAGGCCGATGCGCCACGCCTTGCCGGCGAACTCGCCGAGTCCGCCGCCGACTTCGATGCCGTATGTCTCGAGCAACGCCTTGCGCAGCGCAGCGTCGTCGGCGCCTTCGGGCAGCCACGCCGTCGTGAGCTCGGGAAGCTGATGACCCCGCTCGGCCGCCAGCCGGAAGCCGAGCCCGGGGAGCTCCGCGTGTAGCCGCGCGCCGACGCGTCGATGGCGTTCCCAGACGGCGTCGAGGCCCTCCTCGAGCACTGCTCCCAAGCCGGCGTGCAGCGAGTAGATCATCACGATGGGCGCCGTGTGGTGATAGCGACGCGTCGAGCCGCCGACGTAGGCGCCGATGAGCCCCAGGTCGAGGTACCACGACTGCGGTGGATGCACGCGGTTGCGCAGCCGGTCCACGGCGCGCTGCCCGAACGTGAGCGGCGCGAGCCCGGGCGGGACTCCCAGGCACTTCTGGGTGCCGGAGTAGCAGGCGTCGATCCGCCATCCGTCGACATCGACCGGAATCCCGGCCAGCGACGTGACGGCGTCGACGACAAGGAGCGAGTCGGTATCGGCTACGGCAGCGAGCGGCGCGATGTCGTTCTCGACGCCGGTCGACGTCTCGGCGTGCACCACCGCGACCAGCCGGGCGTCCGGGTGCTCGCGCTGGGCGTCGATCAGCTGATGCGGATCGAGGGCACGCCCCCACGCCTGCTCGACGCGGACGACCTCGGCGCCGCAACGGCGGGCGACGTCGGCCATTCGCTCCCCGAACACGCCGTTCACGCCGACGACGGCGGTGTCACCCGGCTCGAGAAGGTTGACGAAGCACGCCTCCATGCCGGCCGATCCGGTGCCGCTGATGGGCAGTGTCAGCGCGTTCTTGGTGAGGAAGACGCTCCGCAGTCGCTCCATCGTCTCGTCGAGCAACGCAAGAAACTCTGGGTCGAGGTGCCCGAGGACGGGACGGGTGAGGGCCGCGACGGCTTCCGGGTACGGGTTCGAAGGGCCGGGGCCGAGGAGGAGACGTTCGCTCTGCGGCACGCTGGGAACGCTAACGCTCCCGCGGCTCCTTACGCCGCCGAGAGGCCGACGAGCGGAGCCCAGTCGACGAGCAGCATGCGCACCTCGGCGCGTGCGTCATCACCGGCAACGAGCCCGCGGGCGACTTCCGCGGCGGCGCGGGCGACGTGGGTGACCTCCTCGTCGGGAAGGCGAATCCCTTGCGCCGCCGCGATCTGCAGAACGGTGTGCGTGACGGTCGACGCGGCATGCGCCGCGACGCGCGTGCGGTGCGTGCGGCGTAGGACCCGGTCGATCGTCAAGGTGACCCGCCACGCCTCCACCTCGTCGGCGGCAGAATCGGCGTGGTTGCTCGTCAGCGTGGACGCGATCCGGTGCACGTCGTCGGGGGTGAGCCGCTCGAGTGCACGCGTGAACTCGCCGACGTCCATCACACGTATCTTCGGCGCGTCGGCACGCCAAGTGATGGATTTCCGTGCGATTTATCGCGCCGAAAGGCTCCGCACGAGTCCGTCCAGAATGTCCGCTTCTGACACGAGCATCTCGTTGAACTCGAACGTCCGCATCGTGGTGACCAGGATCAGCGTGCCACCGACGATCACGTCGACGCGGCCCGGATCGAGACCGGGATTGTGCCGCCGCTGGTCGTAAGGCTCCGTCGCCAGCGTGCGGAACACGTCTTCGGCATCCGAACGTGTGAGGCGGTAGTGGTGGATCTTGGTCCGGTCGTACTCGGCGAGGCCGAGCTCGACCGCCGCAACGGTCGTCACGGTGCCGGCGAGGCCGATGAGCGTGGCCGCTTCGCGCACGGCCGGGACTTCGCGCTCGACGTCGGCGAGGTGCGTGCGCACCACCGAGACCGCTTCCGACAGCTCCTCGGGCGCGGGAGGATCGCACCGGAGGTACTGCTCGGTGATGCGGACGCTGCCCGTGTCGACGGAGATGAGCCCCTCGGGCTCGTGGGTGCCGACAACGAACTCGGTCGAGCCGCCGCCGATGTCAACGGTGAGGTAGGGCGCGGGCTCGTGGATGCCGGCCGTCGCCCCGAGGAACGACAGCCGCGCTTCCTCCTCTCCCGGGATCAGTTCGGGCTCGAAGTGCAGCACGTCGGCGGCCGGCCCGAAGAAGTCGTCGCGGTTGGTGGCGTCCCGGGCGGCGCTCGTCGCGGTGGCACGGGCGCCTTCAACATCCAGCTCGTCGAGGGCGCTCCGGTACTCGCGCAGCACGTCGAGGGTCCGGGAGATGGCCTCAGGGTTCAACCGGCGCGTCTCGTCGACCCCCTGACCGAGCCGGGTGATGTGCATCCGCCGATCCAGCGGGTCGAGCGATGCGGCTTCGCCGGCGCCGTCGACGTCGGCAACGAGCAGCCGCACGGAGTTCGTGCCGATGTCGATCGCGCCGAGCCGGCTGGTCACGCGTCGTTCTCCCCAGCACCCGACAAGCGTTCGGAGACCCACCGGCCGACGGGGTCGTCACCGCCAGCGAGGAAGTAGGCGTAGTGCGCGTGCAGACACTTGACCCCCGCGCGCGTTCCGCCCACCCCGCCGTGGGGCCTGGGACCGCGGTGCGCGGCGGGCAGGTCGGCGTCTCGCTCGGTCGTGTAAGACGCATGCGCCGCGGCGAGCTCGTCGGCGTCGACGGTGGCCTCGGCGGCGCGGACGCCGCCCTCGCCTTCGAGCCGCGAGACCGCGAGGACGAGGTCGGGATCCACGAGCCAGTAGCGGGTCGGCATCGGCGTCCCGTCGTCGAGCAGCGGCGCGTTGCGGATCACCGCCGCCCGGCCGGCGGGCGTGCGCACGACCACGTCGAAGTCCGCCCGGGGCGGGCGCCCGAGCAACGCCGTCAGCTCGGCGATGTCATCGGCGGTGGCAGGCACGAGCAGCAGTGTAGGGAGCGACCGTCCGTACACTGCCGTGCGTGGCAGGACGCGAGCCGCCGGGCGGGTTCCTCACCGGGGAGGAATGGCGCGCGCTGGAAGCGGCCGGCCGGCGCCGTCGTTACCGGGTGCGTCAGCGCATCTTCCGGGAGGGCGAAGACGGCGACCACGTCATCGGCGTGCTGACGGGCAGGGTCAAGATCTCGGTGCAGACGGGGTCGGGGCGCGAGATCCTCCTGGCGGTCAAGGAGCCCGGTGACATCGTCGGCGAGCTGTCCGCCATCGACGGACGGCCCCGCTCGGCGACTGCCGTCGCCCTCGAACCTGTCGACGCGCTCGTCGTGTCGGCGCCGGCGTTCGTCGAGTTCATCGAGGCCCATCCCCGAATCGCGGTCCGTCTCCTCCGCACCCTCGCGGCGCAGATCCGCGACGCCGACCGCCGCAGCGTCGATCGCGACACCGGGGACATCACCTGCCGCGTCGCCCGCCGGCTCGTCGACCTCGCCGAGCGGCTGGGCGAGCATCGGGGGTCGGGAGTCGAGGTCACGATCGTCGTCGGCCAGGACGACCTGGCGGCCTGGGTAGGCGCGACCCGGGAGGCCACCAGCCGGGCGCTCGGGCGCCTCCGCGCCGAGGGCTGGCTCACCACGGGGCGCCAACGCATCGTCCTGACCGACCTCCCGGCGTTGCGGCGCCGCGCCACCGAGACCGCGTGACGGACGTCACCGCCACTATGTGATCGCCGTCATGGCGGCCACGCCGTCCGCCGTCCAGGCTGCAGCCAGCACGCACGCGACGGAGAGGGACGATCGATGCGGAACGGGCCGGACCCGAAGATCGGGCGGTTGCGCGAGGTGGCGCTGTTTCGGCACTGCACGCCGAAGGAGCTGAATCGCCTGGCGACCATCACCGATCAGGCCGTCCTTGAGACGGGGCAGGTGCTGTGCCGTCAGGGGGAAGTTGCGACCGCGGCGTTCGTCGTCGACGACGGCGAGGCGAACGTGACCGTCGGCGACCAGGTGGTCGGCGCGGTCGGCACGGGTGGGATCGTCGGTGAGATGGGCCTGCTCGACTACCGCCCCCGGTCGGCGACCGTCGTCGCCCGGACGCCGATGAAGGTGTACGTGATCGACGCCCGTCGGTTCGAGAGTGTCCTCGAGGACACGCCCACCCTCGCCCGCAACCTCCTCCGTGAGCTGACCGGCCGCATCCGTGCGCTCGATCAGGCCCGCGCCTCCGAAGCCGCCGCCTAACTCCGCCTGGGTCGAGGTTTCGGGGCAGGGGCGCGACGGAGCGGCGCCGCAAGCGCCGCTCCGTCGCGTCAGGGCCTCTTCGCCGGCTTCGTTGTCGTCGTCGACGAGGGCGTGGCGGAAGCGGAGGGCGGCACCACGACGAAGGGACGCTCCCCCGGATACACGAACCCGTACTGCTCGCGCGCCATCCGCTCGACCTCGGCGTCGTTCTGGAGGCGCCGCGATTCCTCCTCGAGCTTGCTGCTCTGCCGCTGCAAGAGCTCGAGGGTCTTGCGTTGGTCCTCGGTCTGTTCTCGCTGCGCGAGCAGAGTGCGGGCCGGGAACACGAAGACGAACAGCAGCGCGACCAGGACCATCGCGGCGATCAGCACCCGCACGAGGACGCGACGCCGCTGCCGGAGCGCGGCCGTGGCCGGGTTCCGTGTGGCCGGCGCCCGACGCGTGCGCCTCTCGGCTCCCCGCCCGAGCTCCCCGTCAGCCACGCCTGCCTCCCCGGCTGAGAGCCTCGCCACCGAGGTAGCGGGCGACGCCGTCGAGGTCGTCTTCGATGCGCAGCAGCTGGTTGTACTTGGCGACCCGATCGCTGCGGGCCGGGGCGCCGCCCTTCAGCTGCCCGCAGTTCGTCGCCACGGCGAGATCGGCGATGGTCGTGTCCTCGGTCTCGCCGCTGCGATGCGACATGACCGAGGTGTAACCATGCCGCGCAGCCAGGAGCATGGTGTCCAGCGTCTCGCTCAGGGTGCCGATCTGGTTCACCTTGATGAGGATCGAGTTGGCCACGCCGGCGTCGATCCCGCGCTGCAATCGCGCCGCGTTGGTGACGAACAGGTCGTCGCCGACCAGCTGGACGCGATCGCCAATGCTTCGGGTGAGCTGCGCCCAGCCGTCCCAGTCGTCCTCGGCCATGCCGTCCTCGATCGACACGATCGGGTAGCGGTCGACGAGCGCGGCGAGCCAATCGGCCCAATCGACCGGCGCGTAGGAGGCGCCCTCCCGCGTCAGCTCGTAGCGACCGTCGGTGAAGAACTCGGTGGCGGCGGGATCGAGCGCGATCGCGATCTCGTCGCCGGGTCGGTACCCTGCCGCTTCGATTGCGCTCACGAGGAGCGTCATCGCCTCCTCGCTGGACGGGAGGCTCGGTGCGAACCCGCCCTCGTCACCGAGCCCGGTGGAGAGGCCGCGATCCTTCAGCAACGCCTCGAGCGCGTGGTACGTCTCAGACCCCCAGCGCAGTGCCTCGTTGAAGCTGGCGGCACCGACCGGCGCCACCATGAACTCCTGGAGGTCGACGTTCGTGTCGGCATGCGCACCCCCGTTCAGGACGTTCATGAGCGGCAGAGGAAGCACGTGCGCGTCGACGCCACCCACGTAGCGATACAGCGGCAGTTCGCTCTCGTCGGCGGCCGCCTTCGCGGTGGCCAGTGACACCCCGAGCATGGCATTGGCGCCCAGCCGGGACTTGGTGTCGGTGCCGTCGAGCGTGACGAGCGCGTCGTCGAGCAGGCGTTGATCGAGACCGTCGAGCCCCAGGACGGCATCGGCGATCGCGCCGTTCACGTGCTCGACGGCCCGGAGCACGCCCTTGCCGCGATAGCGCTCGCCGCCGTCGCGCAGCTCGAGTGCCTCGTGGGCGCCGGTGCTGGCGCCGCTGGGAACGGCGGCCCGGCCCTGAGCGCCCGAGGCCAGCTCGACCTCGACCTCGACGGTCGGGTTGCCGCGCGAGTCCAGGACCTCCCGGGCGACGACCTCGACGATGGCGCTCAATCGGTCCTCCGGCGCGTGGGGCCCCTCCGCCCCTGGGCCGTGGGTGACCATCATGGCAGGTGCTGGTGTTGCTGGAGTGTCGAAACTAGTCCAATGGGGCCTGCGGGAAAAGGACCCCCGGGCGGTGAGGGCGGCCTCCACCACGCCCCGGTAGCTTGCCCACGTGGCCGGGACGACGAAGAACGAGCCGCTGATGTTCAACCCGTTCGAGCCCGGGTTCTTCGACGACCCGTACCGGCAGTACACCTCGCTCCGCGAGCACGACCCGGTGCACCGAAGCCCGCTCGAGGTGTGGGTGCTGTTCCGTTACGACGACGTCGTGCGGACCCTGCGGGACGCGGGCCTCAGCGTGCAGGTCGACAACGCCACACCGACGGCGCGCATGCAGATGTTCGCCGAACAGGCTCCCGGTGAGGTCGAGCGGGGCGCGCACTCGATCCTCAACATCGATCCGCCCGATCACACCCGCTTGCGCCGGCTGGTGTCGAAGGCCTTCACGCCGAAGATGGTGCACGGGCTCCGGCCGCGCATCCAGACGCTCGCCGACGACGCGCTCGACACGATGGCGGCACAGGGGAAGGCGGACGTGATCGGCGACCTTGCGTACCCGCTGCCGTTCACGGTCATCTCCGAGATGCTCGGCATGCCCGACGGCAACCGCGACGAGGTGCGCGGCTGGTCGCACACGCTCACGAAGACCCTCGACCCGATCCTCACGCCCGAAGAGGTCCAGGCGGCCCTGGCGGCCGCCGACAACATGCAGGGTCACGTGCAAGACGTCCTCGCATGGAAGCGCGAGCACCCAGCCGACGACCTGCTCACCGGACTGCTCGCCGCGGAGGACGAGGGCGACCGTCTCAGCGAGGTGGAGCTCCTCGATCAAGTGCTCCTGCTGTACGTCGCAGGGCACGAGACGACCGTGAACCTCATCGGCAACGCGACGCTGGCGCTGCTCGGGCACCCCGACCAGCTCACCCGGCTGCGCTCGGACCCGGACCTCGACGCCGGCGCGATCGAGGAGTTGCTCCGCTTCGACAGCCCCGTGCAGTTCTCACGCCGGATCACTACGGGCGACCTCGACGTCGACGGGACCACCGTCCCGGCCGGCAGCTTCGTGCTCACGTGCCTCGGCTCGGCGAACCGCGACGAGGCGCGGTGGGGGCCGACGGCCGACGAGCTCGACCTCGCCCGGGCCGACGCCGGCCAGCACATGTCGTTCGGGAACGGCATCCATCACTGCCTCGGCTCGTCGCTGGCGCGGACCGAGGCCCAAATCGCGCTCGGCACGCTCGTACGCCGGTTCCCCGACCTCGAGCTCGCCGGTGATGCGGAGCGGAACAACCGCGTCGTCCTGCGCGGCCTCGAGTCGCTCCCGGTGACCGTCGGGATCTGACCGCGCGGCGTGACCGCCTTCGTGACCGGGGGCGCGGGCTTCCTTCTCGCTGTCCTGTGGTTCGACCTCATGTTCGACGTCCAGGCCGCCCGCCGGCGCGATCCGGAGGTTCCGGAGGCGGCGCTGAGATCCATCGCCGCCTACTACCGGCGGGTGACGACCGCGGCGCGCCCGATGAACCGACTGATCGCTGCGGTCATGGCCGGCACGATCGCCGCCATCGGCGTCCAGTTCGCCCGTGGCGATGCCCCGCGCTGGGCAGCGGCCGTATCGTTCGTACTCGCGACAGGCGCGATCTCGCTCGCGGCGCTGCACACGGTGCCCTGCGCAGTTCGTCTCGGGAGACAAGCCGATGCGACGGTCGAGCAGAGCCGCCTCGCGCGATCGATCCTCCGCGATCACGTGATCTGCATCGTGGCCGTCGCCGCCGTGCTGTTCGTCCAACTCACCTTCGCCCGGTGATGGACGGACCGTGCCCGATTCGCAACACTGGAGCCGCAGATCCCGGGGGAGGACGCATGACCGACAAGTCGCCACATCACTCCAAGGACAAGAAGAAGGGGAAGTCCCTACAGGAGAAACGGGCGTCGAAGCGGCAGAAGCGCGCCGAACGCAGGAGCGCCGAAGAGGCCCGGAACCGCGCCGAAGGGCTGTAGGAAAAGGGACGCCCGGATACGCTGCAGCCCCTCTGGGCAGGCTGTCTGAACGGATGAAGACCCGGCGCCCGAACAGCAGAACCTCCGCACGGAGCGACTGCTGCTGCGGCCGTTCCGTCCCGCCGACGACGTCGCGATCTCGCGCTACGCAGCCGACGAGGACTACCGCCGCTATCTGAGCCCGACCCACCCGGAACCGGACGCGTTCGTGGCCCACAACGTCGACGTCGACTGGTCCGTCGAGCGCTCGTGGGTGATCACGCTGGAGGGCGAGGTCGTGGGGTCGGTGTTCCTCGGCATCAACAGCGAGGACGTCGCCGCCGAGCTCGCGTGCCTGGTGGCACCCGAGTTCTGGCGTCGGCGCATCGGATTCGAGGCGTGCAGAGCCGCGATCGACCACGCCTTCGTCGAACTCGACCTGTCAAAGGTGGTCGCGCGTGCCGACAGCCGTCACGAGGCGTCCATCAAGCTGATGACGAAGCTCGGCATGAGATCGAAGGGCGTCGCCCACTCAGTCGACGATCGACGAGCGGGCGGAGCAGTCGACGAGGTGATCTACGAGATCAGCGGGCGCGACTGGTGGCGCGCTCGATCCGGCGCCAGATGAGTCCGGGGGCGAACCGGCGGGCGCGCCACGCCGCCTTCGTTCCCCTCCCCGGCAAGACGAACAGCTCGTCGGTGTCGAGCGACCGTTGGATCGCGTCCAGCACGACACCGGGCTCGATGCCGCGCTGACCGCCGAGAGCGGCGGCGTGACGGGCACGGATGCCGGCGACCATGGGCGTGTCGACGACGGGCGGGCACACGCACGCGAACCGCACCCCGCTCGCCCGGTTCTCGTACGCGAGCACCTCCATGAACGCGACCACCGCATGCTTCGAGGCGGCGTACGCCCCCAGGCGCGGACTGGGGAGCCATCCCGCCAACGACGCAAAGGCGACGATCTCCCCGTGACGCCGGTCGAGCATCCCCGGCAACACCGACAGCACCGCGTGCGCCGTTCCGAGATAGTTGACGGCGATCGTACGGTCGATCTCCTCGACCCGCTGCTCGGCGAGCAGGCCGGGGTGACAGATGCCCGCCGCGTGCACGAGCCGGTCGACCGGCCCGAACGCGGCCTCGACCTCCTTCACGAGCCGCTCGACGGCACCGGCGTCGGTGACGTCGCACTCCCACGATTGCATGGTCGGTGCGCGATGCACCGTCGCCGCGAGGCCGTCGCCGTCGACGTCCACCGCCGCGACCGACGCGCCGGCGGCGGCGAGCCGCCGTGCGGCCAACTGACCCATCCCGCTCGCCGCCCCCGTGACGAGCGCGACCGCCGGCGTCGTCGTCACAGCTCGTCTGGAGCCTGGAACTGCATGCGCACGTGGTCGATCGTGCTGCTGAAGGCGGCTCGTCGGGGCAGGCCGATGCCGCGCAGCTCCTTCGCGATCGGATGGTCACCGAGCGTCAGCTCCGCGCCGCCCGGACGGCCACGCACGCCGGCAGGTTGCATCGACCACGCGGTGCGGCGCAGCACACCGTCGGCGAGCGAGTACGCATCCAGGCCGGAGCCGCGGGCGGGCATGGTCATGCCCCGCCGGATCGAGAGCGACAGGACGTGGTCGCCGTCGTGGCGGAGCTCCGCGCGTACGACGGGACCGGTCTGGTCGAGGTCGATGTCGGCGAGAAACTTCGGGAAGCCCCAGATGCAGCGGCCGGCCTCGAGGGTGAACTCCTGGTTGACGGGTAGCTGGTGGATGAACGCGCCGATAAAGCCGCGGGCCACCTCAGCCGACTTCGTCACCGCGGACGCCGGCTCCATGCCCTTGTGGCGCACGAGGAACGCCACCGCGAACTCGTGGTACGGCCCGAGGTCACCGTCGAGGTACCGCATGAACGCCAGCGAGCACACAGCCCGGCCCGGGAGCGGTTCGGCGACGTCGAGCCCGGAGGAGCCGATCAGATCCTGGGCCGCCGCCGCTGGAACGAGGAACGACGCTGTCGACGCGCCGGCGTCGCGCACCTCGACCGGGACCGTGACCTCATGACCTTGGATCGTGTAGCGGGACTTGCGGTTCACCGCTCTCCCCCCGACTCCGCCCACAGCGCCACCACCGCGTCAGGCGGCAACGCCGCCAGCTCGATCCGCTCGGAGGCGGCCCGGCGCTCCATCGCCTCGAATCGACGCCGGAACCGTACCGCCCAGCCCCGCAGCGCCGACTCGGCGTCCACGCCACCCGAGCGGGCCAGCACGATGGCCGCCGCCAGCAGCTCGCCGAGCTCGGTCTCGAGATCCCGGCCACCGCCGGCCCGCAGGTCGGCCAACGCCGCGTCGAGGCGGCCCAGGGCCTCGTCCCGCCCGCCCGGGTCGAGACCGACGGACGCCGCCTTGCGCATCAGCTTGTGCGCGTACAGCAGTGACGGCAGACCCGGTGTGATCCCGGCGACGATCGACGAAACGCCCTTCTCCTCTTTCTTGATCTGCTCCCAGTTGCGCATGACGTCCGACGAGGTGGCGGCGTCGGTGTCGCCGAACACGTGGGGATGGCGACGAACGAGCTTGTCGTGGATGCGGCGGGCGACGTCGGCCATGTCGAACGCGCCCGCCTCCTCTGCGAGGACAGCGTGGAAGATCACTTGGTACAAGAGGTCTCCCAGCTCGTCCTCGAGGTGGCCGTACACACCGGCGGGAACGTCGCCCGCAGGAGCATCGGGCGGCAACGCTTCGACCGACTCGACGACCTCGTACGCCTCTTCGAGCAGGTAGCGCGTGAGCGAGTGGTGCGTCTGATCGGCGTCCCACGGGCAGCCGCCAGGCCCGCGGAGGCGCTCGGCCAGTCCGAGCAGGCGGGCCAGCTCCCGGGCGGCAGCGCTCACGTCGCTGTCGACCAGCAGCGCGGTCAGGTGGTCGGGCTCGACGGCGCGGTCGACCTCGGTGAGCGCGACCGTGCGCACCTCCTCGTCCTCGCGGCCGAGCCGCTGCAGGACCGTGACCAGCGCGTCGGCGGGCAAGACCTCGAGCAGCACGAGCTTCACGTCCGAGAGCAGGAGGCGCGTGTCGCACTGGGCGACGAGAAGCGGACCGGCATCGCCGACGTCCTCGGCGGTGAGGTTGCGGGCGTCGGCAAGGCGCCCGCCCCGCATCGGGTCGACACCGAGCCGGGCCCACGCCAGCTCGGCGAAGGACAGCCCGGGCACGATGTCGAGCAGGACCTCGCCTCGTGCAGCCGCCTCGCGCAGGAGCTCGACGCTGCGCTCCGCCACCGCCGGATTGCCCGGCACGGCGTACAGGACCTCGCCGGTCGAAGCGGCCCGGTCGAGGAGCTCGGTGGCGATGCGTTCGTAGACGTCGTCGACGTCGCCGGCCCGGTCGTACTCGTGGTCGAAGCTGCGGAGCTCGACGCCGGCGGCCGCGAGATCGTCGACGGCGGGATGCCGGAGCGTGCGCGTGTACCGGTTCGGGATCTCTTCGAGCGCCGACCGAGCGGCCGCCACCATGAGGTCCACACCGGCCGGCCCGAGCCCGACGACGACGATGCGGCCGGCCACGGCTACGGGACCGGTTCAGGGAGGGTCGTGGGAGGCGTGGTCCTCGCCGGGCGGGCCGCGCCTCGCGGCGGCTCGACCTGCCCGCGCCCGTCGCGCACGACCCACCGTCCGTACCGGGGGTCGACGTCCACGTCGGCGCGAGCGACGCGCGCATCCAGCTTGCGCTGCGCGGCTGGCGACTGCTGCTCCAGGCGTTGGCGCAAGCCGTTCTCGAGTTGTTCGAACGGGATCGTGTCGCGCACGAGGATGAGGTGCCAGCCGAACTGCGTCTGCACCGGCGCCGACACCTGGTTGAGCGGCAGGGTAACAGCGACCTGCCGGAATGCGGGGACGAGCTGCTGACCGTCGATGCAACCGAGCGCGCCGCCGTCGCGCGCCGAGGTCGCGTCCGTCGACTGCTGACTGGCGATCTGCTCGAAGCTCGCCCCGGCCCGGATCTGGGCCGCGAGCCCGGCGGCCAACTGCTGGCTCGGCACGAGGATGTGCGACACGAAGCGACCCGACGGGCACTGCTGACGGAACTGCGCCATCGCCGCCTGGTACGCAGCACGCACATCGGCGTCGCTGGGCGGCGTGCCCGACACCCGGAACAGCGCCTGCTCGCGAGCGAACTCGCCGACGGTCTGGTCGCGGAACCACTTCGGGAACGCCGCGAACGCCTGCGGGCCGAAGAAGTTGGCCGCCTGGGCCTGCCCCGCCCGCCGATCGGCGGCGCGCACGGTGATGCCGCGGCGTTGCACCTCGCGGTCGACGACCTGTTGGCTCACGACGTGAGTAAGCCAGATGCTGCTGCCACCAGACTTGATGCTGCCCTCCGTGACGGAGATCTGCCGCTTCAGATCGGGGTTGTCGGCGATCGCCGTCAGCTCGCGATCGATCGAGTCACGCGAGATGTCGCTGCCGTTCACCGTGAGCGCCGGTGGCCGAACCGAGCTGCAGCTCGCGGCGAGGGCGACGACGACGACCAGAGCGGCGAGCGCGATCGCGCCGCGCAAGAGGGATCTCACGGTGCGGCGGATGATAGTCACCCCACCGAAATCGAAGGCTTCGGTGGAGACCCCGGGCTCGGCGCGGCCTCGTCGGCGGGAATCAGCTCGCGGAGCACCTCGACCAACGCCGCGCACACGGCCGCTCCAGACCCCGAGACGGGGATGGCGACCTCGCCGTCGGCCTTGGCAACGCCGCCGGGCACGAGCCGGCGTAGCCGGATCTTCTGCGATTCGCGCAGGTCGAGCCCGGTGAGGCGGGCGACGCCCCGCTGGACCGAGAGGCTGCGGACGCCCGTGCGCACGCACTCGGCGCGCAGACGTGCCACGTCGAGGAGCGCGGCCGCCGGCGCCGGCGGAGGGCCGTAGCGGTCCTCCCACTCGTCGCGGATGTCGTCGACGTCCGCCGGGGTCGTCACGGCGGCGAGTCGGCGGTACGCCTCCATGCGCACGTCGTCGCGCGCCACGTAGTCGCTCGGCAGGTAAGCGTCGACGGGGACGTCGATCGTCACTTCGACCGGCGCCGGCGGAGGCTCGCCCTTCAGCTCGCCGACGGCCTCGGTGACGAGTTGGCAATACAGGTCGAAGCCGACGGCGGCGATGTGGCCGGACTGCTCGGCGCCGAGCATGTTGCCGGCGCCGCGGATCTCGAGGTCGCGCATCGCGATCTTGAAGCCGGAGCCGAGGTCGGTGAACTCCCCGATCGTCTTAAGCCGCTCGTACGCCTCCTCGGTGAGCGACTGCTCGCGCGGATGGAACAAGTACGCGTACGCCCGCTGGCCGCGGCGGCCGATGCGGCCCCGAAGCTGGTAGAGCTGCGCGAGGCCGAGCAGGTCGGAGCGGTCGACGACGAGGGTGTTCACGGTCGGGATGTCGAGCCCGCTCTCGACGATGGTCGTGCAGACGAGCACGTCGTACTCCCGCTCCCAGAAGTCGAGCACGACGCGTTCGAGCCTGCCTTCGTCCATCTGCCCGTGGGCGATGCCGATACGAGCCTCGGGCACGAGCTCGCGGAGCTGCTCGGCGATGTAGTCGATGTCGCGCACACGGTTGTGGACGAAGAACACCTGTCCTTCGCGCAGCAGTTCGCGCCGGACGGCCTCGGCTGCGGCGCGCTCGTCGTATTCGCCGACATAGGTGAGGATGGGCTGGCGGTCCTCGGGTGGCGTGTTGACGAGGGACAGGTCGCGGATGCCGGTGAGCGACATCTCGAGCGTGCGCGGGATCGGCGTCGCCGTCAGCGTGAGCACGTCGACGTCGGCTCGCAGTTGCTTTACGAGCTCCTTGTGCTGGACGCCGAACCGTTGCTCCTCGTCGACGACGAGCAGGCCGAGGTCGTCGAAGCGAATGTCACCCGACAGGAGGCGATGCGTGGCGATCACGACGTCGACCGATCCGTCGGCGAGTCCTTCGACCACCGCCTGCTGCTCCCTGGCGGTCAGGAAGCGGGACAGCACCTCGACCCGCACGGGGTAGTTCGCGAAGCGTTCGCGGAACGTCTGGCCGTGCTGATTCGCCAGCAGCGTGGTCGGGACGAGTACCGCGACCTGCTTGCCGTCCTGGACGGCCTTGAACGCGGCGCGGATCGCGACCTCCGTCTTGCCGTAGCCGACGTCGCCGCAGACGAGACGATCCATGGGGACGGCCCTCTCCATGTCGGCCTTCACGTCCTCGATCGCCTTGGCCTGGTCGGGAGTCTCCTCGAAGGGGAATGCCTCCTCGATCTCCCGCTGCCACGGCGTGTCGGGACCGAAGGCGTGACCGGGGGTGGCCAGGCGGCGGCGGTAGAGGACGACGAGCTCCTGGGCAATCTCACGCACGGCGGACCGGACGCGTGCGCGCGTCTTCTCCCAGTCGCTCCCGCCCATGCGGTTCAGCGTGGGAGTGTCGCCGCCGGTGTATCGGCGGACCGCGCCGACCTGGTCGGTCGGCACATAGAGCTTGTCGCCGCCGCGGTACTCGATCAGCAGGTAGTCGCGTTCGATACCGCCGATGGAGCGGGTCGTCATCTCCTTGTAGCGGCCGACCCCGTGCTGATAGTGCACGACGAAATCGCCGGGTTCGAGCGCGTCATAGAAGTCGGCGCCCCGGCGCGCACCGCGCGGCCGCCGATGCACACGGCGTCGGCCGGTGAGGTCGGCCTCGGCGATGACCGCGAGCCCGGCTGCGGGGACGATCACGCCCCGCTCGAGTGGGGCGACGACGATCCCGATCTCCCCGGGAACCACGCCGCGCACGGTCGTGATGCCTTCGCCCCCGAGCACGTCGTGCAGTCGTCCTGCAGTCCCTTCGCCGTCGGCGGCGAGCACGACACGGGCGCCGCCGTTCCGCAGGGTGCGCAGCCGGCGGGTGAGGCCCTCGGTGTCGCCGACGACGGGGTCGAAGCCGGATGCCGCGAGGAGAGGCGTGGCGGGCGACTCGGGCGCGGCGAGCACTGCCGTCGCCCCCGCCTTCGTGTGGGCGAGCAACCGGTCGAACGGCAAGGAGAGCCGCGGAAATGGTCGGCCCGCGCTCGCGCCCCACGTCGCTGCCAGTGTCGACGCCAGCGCGGCCTCCTCGTCGAGCAGCTCCTGGGCGCGGTCGCGCGTGCGCTTGGGCTCGACCAGCAGCACGGCGGCGTCGTCGGACAGCAGGTCGGGCAGGACGTGCTCGTGGTCGGACAGCCACGGCAGCCACGACTCCATGCCGTCGAACACCTGGCCATCGGCGAGGCGGTCCCACTGCTCGCGGCCCCAAGGCTCGCGTCCGACGAGGGCGGCGGCGCGCTTGCGCACCTCGTCGGTCGCCAGCAGCTCCCGGGCCGGGAAGACGCACGCCTCGTCGATCTCGTCGGTCGAGCGCTGGTCGGCGACCGAGAAACGCGACAGGCGGTCGACCTCGTCTCCCCAAAGGTCGATCCGAGTCGGATGATCGTCCGTCGCCGGGTACACGTCGACGATCGACCCGCGTACGGCGACTTCGCCGCGCGCCTCGACCTGGTATTCGCGCCGGTACCCGAACGCGACGAGCCGGGTGACGAGGGCGTCACGGTCGAGCTGCGCACCGGGATGGATGCGGATGGGCTCGACGTCCTCGACGTGGGGGCCGAGGCGCTGGACGAGAGCGCGGACGGGCGCGACGACGACGTCCGGCAGGTGCTCGCCGCCCGTGCGCATTTCCCAGATCACTCGGAGGCGACGGCCCATCGTCTCGAGGGAGGGCGAGACCCGCTCGAAGGGGAGGGTCTCCCAGGCCGGGAAGAGCTCGACGTCCGCGTCGGGTCCGAGGTAGCGGGTGAGGTCATGGGCGACGCGCTCGGCTTCGGCCGCAGTGGGCACAGCGACGAGGACGGGACGGCGGGTCGTGACCCGGGTCAGGGCGGCGAGGTACAGCGCGCGGGCCGGCTCGGGCACCGCCACGACCGGCGCGCGGTCGATCACGGCGCGCACGGCCGTCTCCTCGGACAGCAACATCGGGAGCTCGGTCAGCGCGTCGGTGGTCGGGGTTTCGATCGTCGTCATCCGATTCGCATCCGTGGGTCGTGGCGCGCGCAAAGGGCCCCCGACCGGTTCCGACCGGGGGTGGCACGCGGGCTCCGAGCGTACCGCCATGATGCGCGCCTCACCGACGGGCGAGCGTCGTTCGGAGCACGGCGAGCTCATGCGCCGCCCGCCGCATCGCTGGGTTCTTGCTGATGGTGTCCCAGTCGGGGAGGCGTGGGTGGTCGGGGCGGGCGTCGGATTCGTACGTGGCGCGTGATGCGTCGAGCGCGATGGCAGGCGGAGTGTCCGGGTCGCGGTTGCCGCCCGTGACGACGTCGAGCACCTTGAGCTCGAACAGCGCCTCGTCGGTCGTGCGGGCCGCGTCAAGCGCGCGACTCCGCGCCCCGCCCGCCAGCCGGGGCGAAAGGAGCCAGAGTCGGTCGGCGAGCCTCGCGGCGCGCCAGTAGTCGGCCGGGGCAGGCGCCGGTCCGCCCGCGACCAGCCCGTGGGCGTCGACCCCGGCGAGGCGCCGCACGGCGGGAACGTCACGTGAGATCGTCTCCTCGAGCTGCGACCGCGCGTTCCCGTCGACGCGGTCCCGCGCGAAGGCGACACCGGCGGCGACGACGACCACCGCGGCGGCGACCGCCAGCGCGACGAGGAAGCGCGTGCGCGTGCTCCCGCCGGTTGGGGTCGGCGCCGGCTCGGTCGTCTCGACCGCAGCCGCAGGTTCCTTCCCCGCCCGCCGTCCGACGAGCTGGGCAACGAGGAGCCCGGCGCCGATGGCGGCCGCGAGGTCGAGGGGCGCGCGCAGCCGCGGCACGGAGATGGTGGCGAGGCTGGCCACGACGAAGTACGCGGCTTGCAGCAGCAGGAGCTCGGCGCCGCGGTTACGTCGGAACCGCCAGAGCCCGACCAGTCCCGCCACCGTGACGACGTAGAACAGCGGCAGCGTCGCGTATCGGAACGTGATGTTCCGTCCGTCGGAGCGCTCGGCGCTCTCATTCTCTTCGGGACGGAGCTCGAAGAGGTTGGTGACGTTGTGACCGAGCACGCGCGCGGGGATCGTCGGATCGTCTCGCACCGACTCGAGAGCGTGGTCGCGGTAGGCGCGGTCGAGCTCCACCTCGTTGCGATTTGTCTGGTTGATGCGCGTGAAACGGTCGTCGAAGACGGCGTCGGCGAAGCCGCCCGAAGCTTGCGCTTCCCGGGAGTACGTCGACACGAGGTTGAAGCCATTGGAAGTGACGATCGTGGGCGAGCCGACGAGGACCCAGTTGCGAACGACCCATGGTGCAACCACCACGACCGTCAGCACCGCGAACCGAACTGCGGCGCGCCATCCGGTCCGCCAGACGAGCCATGCCGCGATGACCACCACGAGGAGCTGCGCGCTGGGCCGGGTGAGCACGAGGAGTCCGCAGGCCGCCCCGGCCCAGGCCGGTCGATCCCGGATCAGCAGCAGGATCATCGCCAGCAGCAGCACGAGCGAGAGGGGCTCGCTCAGGAGCACGACGTCGTTGGCGAGGAGCGGCGGGTAGATCGCGACCACGACACCGGCCGCCACACCTCCACGGCGCCCGGCGATCCGCGCGCCGAGCACGGCTGCGAGCACCACGACAAGGGCGCCGAGCGCGACATTCAGGAGCTGGCCGGCCCCGACGTGGACGCCCGTGACCCAGTACAGGGCGCCGAGCAGCGCTGGGTACAGCGGCGGGCGGAACGCCGTGGGGTGCAAGTACGTGAAGGGGAAGGGCGCCGAGATCCCGTTGCCGTGCGCGAATGCGGATGCGATCGCCTGGTAATGGTTGGCGTCGCTACGCGGCCCGTAGTCGCGCGCCAACGCGATCAGATAGACGATGCGAACGGCCACTGCCCCGATTGCGAGGTACGCGAGCGTCCGTCGCGGCACCGGCTCCGATGTCACGTCACCTCAGTTGAAGCGGTTCATCGCCGCGTCGACGCCCTCGAGCGCGATCGTCTCAACCGCGTCCGCCGCCTGCTCGACGGTCACGTCGACGTCGGCCCGCTCGCGCTTGCTCAACCGGTTCAGCACGTGGTCGGCGCCGCGCTCCTTCGACACCGGCTTGCCGACGCCGAGGCGCACCCGCAGGAAGTCCTGGGTATGCAGGTGGGCGACGATCGAGCGCAGCCCGTTGTGGCCGGCGAGGCCGCCGCCCGACTTCACCTTGAGCTCGGCGACGGGTAAATCGAGCTCGTCGTGCACGACGACGAGCTGCTCCGACGCCACTCCGAACCGCCGGACGAGTGCGCCGACGGCGTTGCCGGAGTCGTTGACGTACGTCAACGGGACTGCCAGCGCGACACGCCTGCCGTCGATGGTGACCTCGTCGACCAGCGCGCGCTCCTTGCGCTTGCGCAGACGACCGCCGTGCCGCTGGGCGATCAGCTCGACGACCTCGGCGCCGAGGTTGTGGCGAGAGCCCCGAAACTCGTCGCCGGGGTTGCCGAGCCCGACGACGAGCAGGTCGGCCGGCGTTCCCCGGCGCGGCCGCAGCCGCACGCGGTCAGCTCGCGGAGGACTCGTCGGAGGACGCGGCGGCTTCGCCGCCTTCGCCGCCTTCGGCGGCCGGCCCGACCTCGCCCTCCTCGCCCTCCGGCGCCTCGCCCTCGATCTCCTCGCCCGCCTCGACCGCTTCCGGCTCCTCGACGACGCGCGGGACGATGACCTGCACGACCAGCTCGTCGGCTTCCTGCTGGACGGCGACGCCCGGTGGCAGCCGCAGGTCGGCGATGCGCAGCTGGTCGCCGATCTCGAGGGCGGAGACATCGGCCTCGACGCTCGGCGGGATGTCCTCGGGCTTGGCCTCGATGCTGAGCGTGAACACAAGCTGCTCGAGGATGCCGCCGTCTCGGACGCCTTCGGGCTCGCCGGCGAGGTGGACGGGGATCTCGGCGGCGACTGCCACGTCGCGCCGCACCCGGATGAAGTCGACGTGCAGGAGGTCCCCCCGGGTCGGATGCCGCTGGATCTGCCGGGCGAGCGCGAGGTGCTCCTCGCCATCCAGTTCGAGGGTGATGAGCGTGTTGGCGCCCGACTCCCCCGCCAGGATGTGGTTGAGCTTCCGGCTCGGCACGGTGACGTTGGCCGTCTCGGTGTCGAGGCCGTACATCACGGCCGGGACCTTGCCCTCGCGACGCAGGCGGCCCGCGGGACGGCTCCCGACGACGCTGCGCGGCTCAGCGATCAGGGTGTTGTCGGCGTTGTCGGCCATGGGATCGGGCCTCGTCGGCATCCGGGGACCTTCCATTGTGCGCCGTCCATCCCGCCCCGGCCAAGTCGGATGGGCCTTCTCCTCGAGCGCGACAAGGCCTATCCGGGTCAGTCGCAGACGGTCCGGCTCAGCCGGGCAACCAGGCCGGGTCGCGGCCGGTGAGGCCGATGACGCGCTCGAGCAACGGAGCGTCGTCGGCCACGTCGACCACGGGACCGAACAGCCCCGCGCGCGCCTCCTCCATTCCGGGTTCCGAGAACTGCGTCACGAAGACGTGCACCGCCTCCAGCGACGGCTGGTCGCTTTCGTAGTCCTGTCCGGTGGCGCGGGCGACATCCCACCCGTGGACCACCAGCTCGTCCAGTGCTACGACCCCGGCCACCTCGCCCGGCAGGTCGACCCCACCGGCCCGGGTCATCCCGGTCCATGCGGAGGGGTCGCGCCACGCCTCGGCCAGCCCGATCAGGTCGCGCGGGATCCGGAGACGCCATTCGTCGGTAAGTCGTGACGCGTCACCCGACGCCGCGGTGCCCGTCAATTCACTCATGTCCTTCACGGCCGCGCCGGTGAAGGCGATCGCCGCCCCGCCGATGTGGTCAATGAGGTCGCCGAGCGTGTACGCAGGATTCGGCGTGGGCGCGTCGAGCATGTCGTCGCCTACGCCGGCGACCAGGTCGGCGAGCCGTCGTGCCGCCGGCGTGAGGTCGACGGTGCTCATAAGCGCTCCGGGTAGAACCGACTCACCGTGAACACCGCGCCTTGTGGGTCGCGCACGACTGCAATGCGAGTCGGTCCTGCGTCCATCGGGGGTGCCACGATCGTGCCGCCGAGCTCTTCGGCCCGGGCTGCGCTCGCGTCGGCGTCGTCGACCGCGAACGTGACGCTCCAGTGCGGCGGCACGTCGTCCGGGAACCGATCGCTCGTCATCGGCACCAGTCCGGCGACGACATCCTCGAACCCGGACGGCGCGCCCGCTTCCGCCTGCCCGGCTCGCAGGTCCGGGTTCACCTTCTCGACGAGGAAGTCTCCGTACCCCGGGAGGCGCAGGAACGAGAATTCCATCCCGCCTCCTTCCAAGGTCTCGGCGACCCAGCCGAAGACCTCGCCGTAGAAGGCGGCGGCGCCGTCCCGGTCACGAGTGTTGAGGTCGCTGAAGTTCCAGGTTCCCGGGTCGTTGACGAGCTGGGCGCCGATGGTCTGCTTCGCCTGCCATACCGAGAACGCCGCCCCCTGCGGATCCGAGAACACGCCCATGCGCCCGGCCTCGAACACGTCGAACGGCTCGGCGAGCGTGCTCCCGCCCGCCTTCGTCACCTTCGCCGCCGCCGCATCGGCATCGGCGACGGCGATGTAGGTGGTCCACACCGGCATCGGGGGTGCGCCCTCGGGCTGGGAGCCCACCGCGGCGACGTCACGGCCGTGAAGGCGGGCCATGAAGTACTTGCCCGGCGCGCCGGCCGGCATGTGGTTCTCGAACTCCCACCCGAACAGCCCGCCATAGAACAGGGTCGCGGCGTCGGGATCCGGTTGCGCAGTGTCGATCCAGCACGGGACACCGGGCGGGTACTCGGGTCGCTCCAGCACGGTGGCTCCTTCCGTCAGCAGAGGGTGACCGAAGCTCCGGCGTGCAGTCTGCCCGGGCGAACCACGTTGGCGTACACGCCGATGTTCTGGTCGGCGTGGCGGACGATCGTGCGCAGGACGTGGCGGTCCTCGGGAAGGTCGGCGAGGTCGCGGGTCACCATGACGCACCGCGGGCACGATGCTGTCACCTCGAGCTCGGCGCCGCCGATCTCGAGCGTCCGCCCGAGCCACGCTCGTTCGGGGAAGTCGCCCTCGATGCCCTCGTCGGCGGCGACCACGACGTTCGGGCGGAACCGCCGCACGTCGAAGTCGGAGCCGGGAGAGAGCCGGGCGAGGGTCGCCAACGACCGGTCCGTCACGATGTGGATCGGGAAGGCGTCGAAATACGTCCCCGGCGGGGACTCGTACTCGACGAGCACGTCGAGTGGGATCCCTTCGAACGTCGGGAGCGGCTCGTCGGGTTCACGGCCGAACATGGAGCGCATCTCCGCGCCGACGTCATCGGTATCCGGCGCGCCACGCCGATAGTGGTCGAGATCCTCCTTGGGTCGCAGCGGCCACAGCGTCACCTGATGACCCAGCAACTCGGTGAGTCGATCGTGCACATCGTCGTCGTCGGAGCGGACGCGCTGCCCGTCGGGTGCCGTCATCTCGATCGGCGGCGGCGCACTGCCGGGCTCTGGCTCTCGCACGTAGCGCGCGTGCAGCCGCATCAGGCCGCCGATCTTCTTCGCGCCGCGGATCGCGCCTCGCACCTCGTCCCGGACCGCCCAGGCGCGGTCGCCGATGACGCCGCCCTCGTCGATCGCGACCGTGGAGAAGCGGTCGCCCATCATCGACTTGGCGGGGTACCGCCAGAGAGACTCGATCGAGCCGACGCGGGTCACGGCCGGCAGTTATACCTCGTGTCAGACGTTGTCGCCGCGGAAGATCTCGCTGACAGACGTGTCCTCGAAGACGGCGTCGAGCGCGTGGGCGACGATCGGAGCGATCGACAGCACGGTGAGGCTCTCGAACTGCTTCTCGCCCGGGATCGGCAGACTATTGGTCAGCACGACCTCGCGGATCGGCGCGTCGCGCAAGCGCTCGACCGCGGGCCCCGACAGGATGCCGTGCGTGGCGAGTACGTACACGGCGCTCGCGCCGCGCTCGGTCAGTAGCCGGGCGGCACTGCACACGGTGCCGGCGGTGTCGATCATGTCGTCGATGAGGATGCACGTGCGACCCTCGACGACGCCGACGACCTCCGTCGCCTCGGCGACATTGTGCGTGCCTTTGGGCCGGCGCTTGTCGATGAAGGCGAGGTCGGCGTCGATGTCGTCGTGCTCGCCCAGATAGTTGGCGAACCGGCGGGTCAGCTTGCCGCCGCCGGCGTCGGGAGACACGACCGTGACCTCGCCCGAGACCTTGTCGGCAAGATAGTTCGCCAGGATCGGGACACCGGTGAGATGGTCGACCGGCATGTCGAAGAAGCCCTGCGCCTGCCCCGTGTGCAGGTCGACCGTGACGACCCGGTCGGCGCCGGCCACGGTGATGCAGTCGGCGAGCATCCGGGCGCTGATCGGCTCGCGCCCCTCGGCCTTTCGGTCCTGACGGGCATAGCCGTAGAAGGGGCAGACGGCGGTGATGCGCTTCGCCGACGCCCGCTTGGCGGCGTCGATCATCAGCAGCTGCTCCCAGATCCGGTCGTTGATCGGGTCGCAGTGCGCCTGGAGGATGAAGACGTCGGCGCCGCGGATGCTCTCGCCGTACCGGCAGTAGATCTCGCCGTTGGCGAAGGTCGACAGGATGACCTCGCCCAGGGGGACCTTGAGGTGCTCGGCGATCTCCTTGCTCAGCTGTTCGTTGCCCCGGCCGGCGAAGAGCATCAGCTTCTTCTTGGTCACCACCTCCATCGCCGCCGCCTCCCCCGTTACCGCCGCTCGTCCCGCTCAGCATCGCGCTCGTCGAGCCAGCCTTCGGTGATTTGAGCCGGGACGCCCTTCGCCATCGCACGCGGGGGAACGTCCCGGGTGACCACGGCACCGGCGCCCGTGTACGCCTCGTCGCCGATCTCGACCGGCGCGACGAGGACGGTGTTGGACGAGATCCGAGCGTTCTTCCCGACCTTGGTCCGGTGCTTCTCCCGCCCGTCGTAGTTGGCGGTGATCGTCCCCGCGCCGATGTTGGCGCCGTCGCCGATCTCAGCGTCGCCGATGTACGCGAGGTGTGGAACCTTCGCCCCCTCACCGATCTCCGAGTTCTTGATCTCGACGAACGTGCCGACGTGGGCGCGGGGAGCGAGGCGGGCGCCGGGCCGGAGGCGAACGTACGGCCCCACGGTGGCGTCGTCGCCGATCTCGGACTCGTCGGCGACCGTCTGGCGCACCATCGCACCCTCGCCGACGATCGTGTCCGTCAGCTGCGCGTCGGGACCGATGACCGACCGGGCGCCGACGACCGTCCGCCCGGCGAGCATCGTGCCGGGGAGCAGCTGGACGTCGGGCTCGAGCTCGACGGTGGCGTCGACGTACGTGCGCTCGGGATCCGTCATCGAGACGCCGTCGCGCATCCATCGCTGGTTGATACGACGACGCAGCGCCGCTTCGACGGCGGCGAGCTGCTCGCGATCGTTGACGCCGGCGGTCTCGTCCGGATCGTCGGCGACGACGCCGATCACCGCATGTCCGGTCTCCTTCAGCACACTGACCGCGTCGGTCAGGTAGTACTCGCCCTGCGCGTTCTCGGGGCTCAGGCGGCGCAGCGCCGGGGCGAGCAAGCCCCGCCGGAAGCAGTAGATCGACGTGTTGATCTCGTCGATGGCGAGCTCCTCGGGCGTGCCATCGGCGTGCTCGACGATGTGGTCGACGGCGCCGTTCTCGTCGCGCACGACGCGGCCGTAGCCCGTCGGCGGGTGGAGGATCGCAGTGAGGACGGTGGCGGCGGCGTCGGCTTCCCGGTGCGCCCGGGCGAGCGCGGCCAGCGTCTCGGCGCGCAGCAACGGCGCGTCACCGGGGACGACGAGAAGGTCGTCCTCGGCGTCGAGATCCCAGACGCCCGAAGTGAGCGCGACGCTGGCGGCATCGCCCGTGCCCCGTTGAACGTGCTGTTCGACGAACTCGACCGGCAGCTCGGTCGCCGCCTGTTCCTGCAGCGTCTTCGTCACCCGCTCCGCGCCGTGACCGACGACGACCACGATGCGCTCGAGCGGGAGCGCGACGAGGGCGTCGATGACGTGCAGAAGCATCGGTCGCCCGCACAGCGGATGCAGGACCTTCGGCGTCTCGGAGCGCATGCGCGTGCCCTCGCCCGCGGCCAGGACGACTGCCGACAGTGGCCGGTACTGGGTCATGCGCTCACCTCCTGCCGGGCTCGTGGAGCGGCGTGCAGCTGAGGCCCCTCGGGCTCGGGGGCGAGGCATCGAACCTCGACCTGGGACTCCAAAGGACCCCGTGCTGCCGTTACACCACCCCCGATCGACCATCCTGACCATACCGCCGCGGGTGCGCGGTCGTGAGCCACACAATGTGACAGCTCGTGAACGGCGCCGATAGCGTCACACGCCGTCATGGGATCGCTGATCAAGAAGCGCCGCAAGCGCATGCGGAAGAAGAAGCACAAGAAGCTGCTGAAGAAGACGCGCTGGCAGCGCCGACAGCAGGGTCGCTAGCGCGCGCGATCCCGGTCGTCTCGGGTTCGGCCGCCCCTTTGGGCGGCCGAAGCGCGTCGGGCCGCCGTCACACCTCGAGCCGTACCGCCTTCGAGACGGTCGCCGCCGCCAGGACCGGCACGCCGACGGCGCCCGACAGCTCCTCGGCCCGCTCGGGCAGGCCGACGGGGCGGTCGGCGAGCACCACATAGGTCGGTCCGCTCCCCGCCATCAGCGCGCCACGGCCGGCCGCGTCCTCGATGCGCTCGCGAAGCGGACGCAGTCGCGGGTCGACCTGCTCGGCGGCGGGCTCGAGGTCGTTGACCAGCTCGGGGACGAGCCCGGCGATTGGCTCGGGCGAGGGCACCGACCGGGGCGAGCGCGGTCCGGCGAGGTCGTCCCACGCGCGGTAGACGTCGACCGTCGCGAGGGGGAACGGCGGCATCACGACGAGCATCGGGAGACCCGGCCGCAGCGCGACGCGCTCGAGCACGTCGCCCCGGCCACGCATCCATGCCGCCCCGCCGGCGAGGAAGAACGGCACGTCGGAGCCGAGGTCGGCCGCGAGCGCGAAGAGCTCCGCGTCGGGGACCTTCGCCTCGAGGAGCTGGTGCACCGCGAGCAGGGAGGCGGCGGCGTCGGCCGATCCGCCGCCGAGCCCGCGCGCGGACGGGATGCGCTTCCGCAGCGCGAGCTGCACGCCGCGCCCGCCTCGCCGGGAACGGGCGAGCAGGCTCTCCGCCGCCCGCACGGCCAGGTTCTCGCGGCCGGTGGGCACGCCGTCGTCGCCCGCGACCACGTCGAGCGTGATTCCCGGCTGGTCCGGCGCTGCGACGGCCTCGAGCGCGTCGTGGGGCTGCCCGATCGGAACAGTGAGCGCCTCGACGTCGTGAAAGCCGTCGGCGCGGGGCGGTCCGAGCACGCGCAGCGACAAAGTGAGCTTCGCGAACGCGGTGGCGCGGACCCGTTCGACGTGCGCGGTGCTCACGGCGTCGTCTCGGCGTTCGCCAACGCGGCCCAGTCGACGATCCCGAGCGACTCGGCGCGGGCGGCCGGGTCGACGCCCGCATTCGTAAGGACGTGGACAGCGCGCTCGCCGAGCACTGGACGCAGCGTGCGTCGAAGCATCTTGCGACGATGTGCAAACCCGGCTCGGACGAGGGCGAAGAGCCGCTCGCGAGAGGGGACGTCGACCGGTGGCGCGTCGCGCCGGACGAGTTCGACGAGAGCGGAATCGACCTTCGGGACGGGAACGAAGACCGAGCGCGGGACCATGCCGACGATCGTTGCGTCGGCGTAGTACGCGACGCGCACGGACACCGCACCGTAGGCGGCGGATCCCGGGCCGGCCACGAGGCGGTCCGCAGCCTCCCGCTGCACCATGACGAGCGCGGCGCTCACCGACGGTGCCTGCTCGAGCAACCGGATGACGACCGGCGTTGCGACGTTGTACGGCAGGTTCGACACGCAGCGCCACGGTCTGGAGCCGAGGAGTGCATCGAGGTCGACGGCGAGCGCGTCGCCGGTGACGACGCGGACGCCGTCATCGCCGGCCACGACCTCCTCCAGGACATTCGCCAGCTTGCGGTCGACCTCGAGCGCGAGCACGTCGCATCCCCGCTCGCGCAACGCGAGGGTGAGCGACCCGAGTCCGGGCCCGATCTCGAGGACGCGGTCGCCGGCCTCCACCCCGGCGAGGCGCACGATGCGGCGGGCGGTGTTCGGGTCGGCGAGGAAGTGTTGCCCGAAGCGACGTGACGTTCGAAGCCCGTGCTCCGCCAGCAGCGCCCGTATGTCGCCCGGCGTCAAGAGCGCCATCGCGAGCGACGCTACAACCGAGCCTCCGAAAACGGATGGCTCCGCGATCGCTGGGCGATACGCCTAGCCGGCGGACGAGTTCGCCGGCGCGCTCCCGATGGCGATGATCGTCGGCGTCGGCGGCTCGACGGTCTCGCTCGAGATCGGCGTGCGCTCGACCTCGCGGCCGTCCCGTTTGGTGATCTCGTAGACGAGCAGTTGGACCCCGGGAACGCCGCCTTGCACCACACCTTGTCGACCCACGGCCATGGCGGGATCGTCCTGCTTCACCGTGGGCGGCGGCAGGGGCTCGTCGTTCGTTTCGGTGTCTTTGACGACGCGGGACACGGTGACGGTCATGCCGTTGGTGAGCCCGGTGTCCGCCGATGGCGACAGGTCGTCCTCTGGACCCAGTGCGACACGCCTCTGTTCGAGGAGCTCTCCGACGTTTCGGGCCGGAGTGGTCTCCGCATGCCGGGTGCCGTCGACGGAGACCGTAACCCGCCGCAGGGTACGGATCGCCAGCGATGAGCCCTGGGTGAGGCGCGGGGGCGCGGCGACGATCGACACGTTGTCGGGATCGAGCCGGAGTTGCTCGAGCACCCGGGCCGGCCTCGCCCACGTCGTCTTCACGGGAGTGACTACCCCGTCCAAGTCGACGGTGACCGGGAAGGATCGGAACACATCGACGGTCATGCCATCGGACACCCGGGCGGTCGGACGCGGCCGGACACGGTCGCCGGCGTCGACCTTGACGTGGCGGGCTCGTAGCGCGCCGGCAACGTTCGTAGCGTTGGTCCGAACGCTGACCCGCTCCTTACCCTCTACGCGGATCGTCAGCTGCGGCGAGCGGCGTTGGAGCTGCGGGAGTTCGAGCGTAGCGGCGGCCGCTGTGAGCAACACGAGCGCAACGAAGGCGACTCTGCGCTGCTGGCGCCGGCGTCGCTGCTGTCGACGCACCCGCCGGGTGCGTGGTGGCGTCCGGTGCGGTTTGGAAATCGCCGGTGGGTGCTCCTGTGCCGGCGCGGGTTCTGGCTTCGGGGCGTTGGCGACGGTAACCGGCGAGTCAGCAATCGTTCGCGTGTGTCCGGACGGAAACGTGTTCGTCGTCGTCGAGAAGATCCTCGAGCGTCTGGAACGAGTCGACGTTCGGGAAGGGAACCCACGTCCGCGCGTCGGAGTGCGCGTCACGTGCGCGCGACTTGTAGACGATTTTGCGCCGTCGTTCGGGCGACGGCGGGTCTATGCCGGCTAGGTGCTCGGGAATCGGGTCCGCCTCCCGGAGGTCCGAGCGTGCATGATTCCGCGCCTCGGTCAGGATCAGGGCGCCGGGAACGTGCGCGGCAACCTAGCGAGGCTCCGTCTCGCCGGTCAACCGAGTGAAGAGTGCCTCACCGACTGCGGAATACCGCGCTCGCGTTCGCGGCGGTGCATTCGGCGATCTCGGCCTCCGCCCGACCGGTGGCCGCGGCCAAGGCCGCGCCGACCAAGCCGACATATGCGGGCTCGTTCACGCGACCCCGGCGGGGCACTGGCGCGAGATACGGCGCGTCGGTCTCGACGAGGAGCCGGTCGAGCGGCGTCACGGCGGCGGCGGCGCGCACGTCGTCGGCGCCGGCGAACGTCACGATGCCGCTGTACGACAGGAACGCGCCGAGGTCGAGCGCCCGGCGCGCCTCGCCGGGACCGCCGGTGAAGCAATGCATCACCGTGCACGCCGGCGCGCCCTCGTCAGCCAGGACGCCGAACGTGTCGTCCCACGCATCGCGGGAGTGGACGACGAGAGCCCGGTCGAGCTGCTTCGCGAGGCCGATCTGGGCCCGGAAGGCCGCCTCCTGCGCGTCCGCCGGGCTGTGCATGTAGTGGAAGTCGAAGCCGGTCTCGCCGATCCCCACGATGCCGGGCGCTCCCGCGAGCTCTTCCAGCGCGTCCCATTCGGCCGGCAGCTTCGCCGCGTCGTGGGGGTGGAGGCCGACCGTGGCGTCGACGTCGCGATGACCCGCCGCGAGCTCGACCGTCTGACGTGACGTCTCGAGGTCGGTGCCCACGCACACCATCGCGCTCACGCCCGCGTCACGCGCCCGCTCGATCCCGCCCTCGGGATCACTCAGGGACTGCAGATGGCAGTGCGAGTCAATCCATGATGGGTGCATGACGTTCGCTCAGGGGGCTCTGTCCACGCATCACGCGGGTTCGAGCCGGGGGAAGAGCGGTGCCCCCTTCTCCAGCCGCGCACCGGCGGGCAGGCCGCCCCACGTGGCGGCGTCGGGGAGGCGCGCGCCCTCGGGTCGGCCCGGCATGCCCAGCCGGCGCCACAGCTCGGCCGCCGCGTTCGGGATCACCGGCGACGACAGCAGCGCCACGATGCGCAGCGACTCGAGGCAGTCACCGAGCACTTCCGCCGCGGCGGTGGCGTCACCCGCCTTGTTGAGCGCCCACGGCTGTCGCTCCTCGATGTACGCGTTCGCTGCCCGGATCAGCTCCCACACGCCGCCGAACCCCCACGAGAAGTCGAGCTTGCTCATGCTCGACTCGAGGCGCTCGAACGCGGCCGCGGCCGCGTCGACCAGAGGACCATCCGCCCGCGCGTCGGGAACTACGCCGCCTACGTAGTTGACCGCCATGTTGAGCACGCGGTTGGCGAGGTTGCCGAAGTTGTTGGCGAGATCGCTGTTGTAGCGGGCAAGCATGCCTTCGTAGCTGAAGTCACCATCGGGTCCGAACTTCTGGTCGACGACGAAGTGGTACCGGAAGCCGTCGACGCCGAACTCCGCGACGAGGTCGGCGGGCGCGATCTGGTTGAGCCTGCTCTTGCTCATCTTCTCGCCGCCCACCAGCAGCCAGCCGTGGGCGAACACGCACTTGGGCGGGGCTTCACCGGCGGCCATGAGCATCGCCGGCCAGTAGACGGCGTGTTGGCGCAGGATGTCCTTGCCGATCAGGTGGTAGTCGGCCGGCCAGTAGTGGTCGAAGCGTTGTCGGTCCTCGCCGTACCCCACCGCGGTGCAGTAGTTGAACAACGCGTCGAACCATACGTACGCCACGTGCTTGGGGTCCCACGGCAGCGGGATGCCCCACGAGATGGAGGTCCGGCTCATCGAGAAGTCGCGCAGCCCTTGCCGGATCAGGCCCAGCACCTCGTTGAGGCGGGTCTCGGGCTGCACGGCGTCGGGATGCTCGGCGTAGTGGGCGAGCAGGCGGTCCTCGAACTCGGAGAGCTTGAAGAAGTAGTTCTCCTCGCTGACCCGCTCGACCGGGATCCCGTGGATCGGGCACTTCCCGGCCACCAGCTCGTCCTCGGTGTAGTACAGCTCGCACCGGTAGCAGTAGAGGCCTTCGTACCGGCCGAGCTCGATGGCGCCGTTGTCGTAGACGGCCTGCATGAACTCCTGCACCGCCTTGTAGTGGCGGGGCTCAGTGGTGCGGATGAAGTCGTCGTTCGCGATGTCGAGGAGCTTCCACGCCTCCCGGAAGGTCGGGCTGGTCTGGTCGACGAACTCCTGCGCCGGTAGGCCCTGCGCTTCGGCGGCGCGGACGATGTTGAGGCCGTGCTCGTCGACGCCCGTCAGATAGACGACGTCGTCGCCCCAGAGTCTCCGCCATCGGGTGAGCACGTCGCCGTTCACGGTGGTGTAGGCGTGACCGATGTGAGGGACGTCATTTGGGTAATAGATAGGTGTCGTCACATAGAAGGGACGCGCCATCGGCGCCTACGATACCGATGGCCCCGATACCCCTCGTCGGAATAGGAATCCATGGCTCGACGCACGGGTGTTGCGCGGAAGGTCGACCAGCTCGGTCGTGTGGTCCTCCCCGCCGAGGTTCGCCGACAGTTCGGCATCAGTCCCGGCGATCTGATCGAGATCGCCGTCGACTCCGACGCCATCCTGCTCACCAAGGTCGAGGACCGCTGCGTCTTCTGCGGCGGGACGGTGAGCCTCAGCGAGTTCTCCGGGAAACTCGTGTGCAGCGGATGTGTCACCCGCCTCGCCGCCGACTCTCCTTCAACCGCGTAGCCGCCTCGTAAGCGCGCCGCCGGGCGACCCCCAGGGCGTCGGCGACGTCGGACGCCGCGTCCCGCGCCGAGCGGCCGTCGGCCAGGGCGGCGCGGACGGCCGCCTCGACCTCGGCGTTACCGGCGGGTGCGCGCTCGGGGGCGGGGCCGACCACGATCACGTGCTCGCCCCGAGGCTCTGATCGTTCGACGTGGCTGGCGGCGGTAGCAAGCGTGCCCCGCCATACCTCTTCGAACGCCTTCGTCAGCTCCCGGGCGACGGCGACCGGCCGTTGCCCGCCGCACGCGCCCGCGAGGTCGACGAGCGTGGTGCGGACGCGGGTCGGCGCTTCGAACAGGACCGTGGTACGCGATTCACGTGCGACCGCCGACAGGCGCTCGGCGCGAGCGCGGCCCTTGCGGGGCAGGAACCCTTCGAAGACGAAACGGTCCGCCGGCAAGCCCGACAGCACGAGTGCGGTCAACGCCGCGCTCGGACCGGGGACGGCCTCGACGGGGAGCCCGGCGTCCAGGCAGTCGCGCACGAGCACGCCCCCGGGATCGGAGATGCCGGGCATGCCGGCATCCGTGACGACGGCCACGCGCGCCCCGCTGCGGACCTCGTCGACGATGCGAGGAGCTTGGGCGGCCTCGTTGCGGGCGTGCACGGCGCGCAACCGGCGACCGGCTGGGATGCCCGCGTGACTGAGCAGCACTCGGGTGCGACGCGTGTCCTCGGCGGCGATGACATCGGCGCTCCGCAGCACCTCGATGGCGCGGGGCGACAGGTCTCCGAGGTTGCCGATGGGGGTGCCGACGAGGACGAGCGCCCCCGCCGGGCGGTCCGTCACTCCTTCACTTCCACCCGGTCGCCGACCGTCAGGCCCCAACGCTCGAACGCGCCGGCCCGGGCCTCGACGGCGAACGCGGCGTTCGTGACCAGTGGCGACAGCCGCCACGGACGCAGGCATGTCGTGCGCAGGACCACACCGTCGGCGTCGCAGAAAGCAACGTCGATCGTGAAGCGCATGAACAGCGTGTGGATATGCCGGCTCGGCCGCAAGACCAGCGCGCCCTCGAAGTCCGACCGGCCGAGGAGGCCGTGTCGCCGGTCACGTCGACTCTCCGCCACCTCGGCGGTCGCCAGCACGTCGCCTTCGCGCACCAGCCAGGCCACACCTGCCTCCGGTTCCCCAGTCAGACGTTGAAGCGGATCTCGAGCACGTCGCCGTCGCGCACCTCGTACTCCTTCCCTTCGACGCGGAGCTTGCCCAACTCCTTCGCCTTGTCCCAGGATCCGATGTCGAGCAGCTCGCGCCACTCGATCACCTCGGCACGGATGAACCCGCGCTGGAGATCCGAGTGGATCACGCCCGCGCACTCGGGGGCCTTGGCGCCGGCGCGGAACGACCACGCGCGCGACTCGTCCTCTCCGGTCGTGAAGAATGTGCGCCGGCCGAGCAAGTGGTACGCGCTGCGGGCGAGTCTGGGCAGGACGCTCTCGGTCACGCCGAGGTCGGCGAGGAGCGCGGCTCGCTCGTGGGCCGGCGCCTGGGCGACGTCGGGATCGCCTTCGATCTCGACGCAAACGCTCAACGCGTCCGGACCGAACGGTGTCGCCAGTTCCTCGGCCCGGTCGAGTTGGTCGACGCCCACATTCACCACCACGAGCATGGGCTTGTTCGTGAGCAGGAAGACGGGTGCGAGGAGCCGGCGCTCCTGGTCGTCGAGGTCGGAGCGGTACACGGGCGTGCCGTCGGCGAGGACGGTCTCGGCGCGCTCGAGCGCGGCGACCTCGGCCGCGAGCGACGAATCGCCCTTCACGGCCCGACGCTGCTTCTCGAGGCGCTGCTCGACGGACCCGAGGTCGGCGAGCACGAGCTCGAGCTCGAGGGCACCGAGCGCCTCGGCGGGGTCGGCGTCGTCGTCGGCGCGCACGACGGCGAGGATCGCGTCGCTGTCGCGGATGGAGCCGAGCAGCCGGCTGCCGAGGCCTTCGCCCGGCTTCCCGCCCGGCGCGAGGCCGGGGATGAAGTCGATCTCGAACGTCGCGTGAACGAGCTTCTTCGACTTCGACATCTCGGCCAAACGGTCGACGCGATCGTCCGGCAACGGCGCGACACCCTTGGTCGTCTCGAAGCCGGTCGGCGTGTCGAGCCCCGTCAGCGCGCTGAACAGCTGCGCGTGCCCCGAGTCCGGCAGTCCGACGAGCCCCAGATGCTCCATCGCGCCTCAGGGTACCGGTGCCTACGACGCGTTCCTCACCGTGCATGGCGACGGTGAGGAACGCACCACCGGTTCGACTAGCGTTGCCATTCGCATGTCGAAGAAGACGAAGAAGCGCCGTATCCGGAGCCGCCGCAACAAGGCGAACCACGGCAAGCGCCCCAACGCGGGCCGGCGCTAGGTCCGCGCCGGTCTTCGTATCGTCAGCACCAGCACGACGACCGCGAGGACGGGCAACACCGAGAGCGCGATCACGTTCAGCACCTTGTCATCGGTCGCGAACACGTCGAGATGGCGCAGGTGGTACACGAGGTGCGGCACTCCCCACGCCAACCACGCGATGGCCACCGCGATCACGAGCGGCCGGCTCAGCGTGATGAGCGCCGCGATTGTCACGACCGCCAGCGCGAGGTTCAGCCCCCCGAAGTCGCGCACAAGGTGCTCGTTGTATGGACCGTCGACGCGCACCCACTCGCGTCCGAAACCGGGGTAGTCGTCGTAGAACGATCGGGGCGCGAACGTCGCCCAGATGCCCAGCTGCACGCTCGCTGCTGCCCACAGCGCGAGCACGACGCGAACGATCCACTCACGCACGGCTCTCCTTTCGGGCCCACGCAACCGCCGGCCACCCCTCATGGACGCTCGGGAACTTCGGCGACCACACGGTGGCGTCCCGAAGCTTCTTGTTGCTCACCCGCCACGAGCGGATGACGGCGGCAGCGGCGGACCCGCTCGCCAGCTTCACCAGCCACGTCGGCAACGGTCGCAGCTTGCGGACGCCGAACGCTTCCGAGAACGCGTCCAAGTATTCCCGCCGCGTCACGGGCTCGTCGTCGACGACGTTGTACACGCCGGCGGGTGCCTCGAGCGCGGCAACAGACGCGCTCGCGACATCGTCGGTGTGGATCGACGACACGTAGGCCCCGGGCGCGCCCCCGAGAATCGACATCCGAAAGCGCGCCAACAGCAGCGCCTCGTCGACCATTCGCGCGGTCTGACCGTAGAAGGAGCCGAAGCGAAGCACGACGCCGCGCCCGCCGCCGGCGGTGAACCGCTCGACGATGCGCTCGCCTTCGAGCGTGGGCGCCAGCATCGCGACCGACTCGTCGACCGGCGTGGTCTCGTCGATCCACGCGTCGCCACCGTCGGGATAGACGAACGACACCGACTCCTTCACGAACGTGCTCGCGCCGGTCGCCACGGCGGCATCGACGAGGTTCTCGGTCGCGGCCGTGCGCAGGCGGTTGTGGGTCTCCCATCCCTTCTTGCTCGACATCCGCCGGAGTCTGGGCACGTTGGTGGCGAGATGCAGCACTGCCTCGGAGCCCACCACCGCCGCCTTCGCCGCTTCGCCGTCGAACAAGTCGACTGCGATCGGGTCGGCGCCGAGACCCCGCAGAATCGCCGCCTTCTCGTCGGTGCGGGCGACGGCTCGCACCTGATAGCCCCGGTCGACCAGCCCGCGCACGGTGGCGGGCCCGATCGCTCCGGTTGCGCCGGTCAGGAACACGTTCACGCGATCACCTCCTGGAGCCAGGTGCCGAACTTCGCAATCGCCTCCGGGCTCGCGTCCCGCGCGACCCCGGCGGCGAGGTCGGCGATCGAAGTACGGGCCAGTTGCGCCCGCCACGCCTCGTCGGCCTCGACCATCACCCGGTGGATGCCGCACATCGTCCGGTACTCGCGTGCTGGGAGCGCCGCCGGGCCCCGGCGCCGGATCTCGAGGCACCGGAACGCCGGGTCCCCACCGTCGACGGCCTCGACCACGTCGAGGACCGAGACGTCGGCGGGCGGGCGGGCCAGGCGGTAGCCGCCGCCCCGTCCCGTCCCTGCCTCGAGGATCCCCGCCCGCGACATCGCTTGCAGGTGCTTGGCCAGGTACGCCTCGGGGACGGCGTGGTACTCGGCCAATCGGGCCGTCGACAAGGCGGCCCCGGACGGCAGGACCGCGAGAACCACGCCGCAGTGGAGCCCCCACTCGACGCCCTCCGTGAGGCGCATATTCCGGATACTAGATATCCGGAATAGAGGTGGCAAGCCGAGCAACGGAGAGCACCCGACGGTCGCTCAGCGCCGGTCGAGGAGCAGTGCCTGCACCGAGCGGCCGATGCGGCCGCGTTCGTCGTACAGCGCGGCGTCCGCGAAGCCGACGCCCTCGTGGGTCGGCCACGTGTGGGCGTCGAGCCCTACCCACGGACCGAAGGGAAGGCGGTGCAGGTAGATGGTCAGGTCGGGGTTGATGAAGAGGTGCTCGTCCCAGGTGACGGCACCGCTGATGCCGTTGCCAAAGTCGGCCGCCGCCGCCACGCGCATGAGGGGCGTCGGCTCCTCCCCCGCGACGATCGGGACCGCGAGCCGGAACCAGACCGCGGCCGGGCCCGGCACGCCGACCTCGCCGCGAGCCAGGCTCACGTCCATCGCGAACCCGAAGTTCAGGCCACCGATGTTCTCGAAGTGCTCGCGGAGCTGCTCGTTCGGTCCCGGCACGAGGCGGTCGTCGGGCGGGTCGGCGAAGGGGATGTCCTCCCGGCGGATGCGCAATGCCGTTGCCCGTACGACCTCCGTCTCGTCCGCCAGCACCGACGACTCGACCAGCTGCACCTTCTTGCCCGGCCGCACCGTGCGCGCCCGCACGTCGATCGGCTGCATCGGCACGGGCCGGAGGAGCTCGATGGTCATGCGGGCAACGTGGGCGGGCGACGCGGCCTCGTGCTCCTCCACCGACCGAGCGAGCAACGCCGCGCTGGGCCCTCCGTGCTGCGCGTTCGGGTCCCACGGCCCCCGCGCCAACGCCGTGGGGACGTACCGGTCGCCGTCGCGATGGAACACGGCGTCCGGAAGCTCGGGCGGCACGGCAGGAGCCTACGGGAGCGTTGTTGACGCCCGTGTCAGGGCTCTCGTACCTTCCGCGCGTGGCCGAGATGCGCCTGCTCGAGGGAAAGGTCGCCTTGATCACTGGGGCCGCATCGGGTCAGGGCCGGGCGGCGTCGGTGCTGTTCGCCGAGCACGGAGCCCGCGTGGCCGTCGCCGACGTGAACGACGACGGGTCAGGTGAGACCGTCGATCTCGTCGAGCAGGCCGGTAGCAAGGCGATCGCCGTGCACGCCGACGTGTCGAACCGGGCCGACAACGTCGCCATGGTCGCCGGCGCTGTCGAAGCGTTCGGCGGCCTCGACGTCCTCTACAACAACGCCGCCATCCAGATGTCCGGACGGCTCGTCGAGTGCACCGAGGAGCAGTGGGACATCACAATGGCGACGAACCTCAACGCGATCTTCTGGGCGTGCCGCGCTGCCATGCCGCATCTCGCCGAGGGCGCAGGCGGGAGCATCATCAACACAGCGTCCGTGCTCGGCCTGATCGGCTCGGAGGGGTACGCCGCGTACGGCGCGGCGAAGGCCGGACTCGTCGCGCTGACGCGGCAGATGGCGACCGAGTACGGCCCGAAGGTGCGCGTCAACGCGATCGCGCCGGGCTCGATCGACACGCCGCGCTTCCGGAAGGTCGCCGCCGAGATGCACGACGGCGAGGGCTTCGTGAAGGGGCTCCTGGAGAACATCCCGCTGCACCGGCTCGGCACGGCCGCCGACGTCGCCGGCATCGCCCTGTTCCTCGCCAGTGACCTGTCGGCGTACACATCGGGCGCGGTGATCCCGGCCGACGGCGGTCTGGCGGCGTTGCGATGAGCGCGGCGGAAGGCCGCTTGGGCGGGCGGACCGCCATCGTCACGGGCGGCGCGTCGGGACTCGGCGAGGCCACCGTGGCCCGCCTGGCGGCGGCCGGTGCCCGGGTCATCGTCGCCGACATCGACGAGGCGGCGGCGGCACGGGTCGCGGGCGCGGTGGTGAAAGCGGGGGGCGTCGCCGAAGCGGTCGCCGCCGACGTCAGGAGCGAGGAAGACGTGCAACGCATGGTCGGCGCCGCCACCGGCGGGAACGGTGACGGTCGGCTCGACGTGCTCGTGTCCAGCGCGGCGGTCGAGGTGCGTGCGTCACTGGCCGAGACGAGCGACGAGGAGTGGCAACGGGTGCTCGACGTGAACCTCAAGGGCCCCTTCCTCTGCCTCAAGCACGCCATCCCGGCCATGGCGCGCTCCGACGGTGGCTCGGCGATCCTGCTCGGCTCGGTGCTCGGCGCGATCGGCTCGCCGGGGTACGCGGCGTACTGCGCGTCGAAGGGCGCACTCGTGAACCTGGCCAAGCAGGCGGCAATCGAGCACGCGCCGGACCAGGTGCGAGTGAACGTGGTCTCGCCGACCGCCTGCGAAGCGGGGCTGTTCTTGAAGGTGGTCGAGCAGGCACCTGACCCGGAGGCGATCAAGCGCATGGTCGCCGACCGGACGCCGATGCGCCGGCTCGGGACCGCCGACGACGTCTGCGAGTCGATCATGTTCCTGGCCGGCGACGAGTCGAGCTACATCAGCGGATCCGTCTTCCCCCTCGACGGCGGGCTGGCGGCGCGGAGGATGTGACGACCATGAGCATGAGCACCAACATCTTGACGGTCGGGGGAAGCATCGTGGAGCGTCGCGATGCGTGACGGGATGAGGATCCTCGACGCCGACGCGCATGTCGTCGAGCCGGCCGACGTGTTCGGCGAGGCACAGCGCGCCGGCCCCGAGATCATGGATCTGCCGCCGACGACGCCGTTCGAGGCGGCCGGAGACATGTCGAAGCTCGTGGACTTCTTCGAGTCCGGGTGTGCGGCCGACGCCTACCTGCGCTGCATGGACATCGAGGACATCGACGCCGTCGTGCTGTACCCGTCCATCGGGCTGTACGTGCCGTACCTGCCCGAGCTCGATGCCAACGGCGCGGCGGCCGCGTGCCGCAGGTACAACGACTGGATCGCCGGCTACTGCTCGACGGATCCCTCCCGCCTCGCCGGAGTCGGGATCGCTCCGCTGGCCAACGTGACCCTGGCGGTCGACGCCGCGCGCACGGCTGCCGACCTCGGCCTTCCCGGCGTCATGGTTCGCCCCAACCATGTGTTCGGCCGCAGCCTCGGCGCCCGCGACTACGACTCGCTCTTCGACGTGCTCGAGGAGACCGGGCTCGTCCTGGCGGTCCACGAGGGGCTCGGCGTGCGCGGCGCGCCCACGATCGGCCGCGAGGTGAGCGGGACGTTTGCCGTCCGCCATGCCATGTCCCATCCGATGGAACAGATGGCGGCGATGGCGAGCCTGGTGCTCGAGGGCGCACTGGAGCGGCATCCGGCCCTCCGCGTCGCCTTCCTCGAGTCGGGGACGGGCTGGCTGCCGTACTGGCTGGCGCGTCTCGACGGGCACGCCGAATGGATGCACGACACCGAGACCGCCGAGCTGTCACTGATGCCCTCGGAGTACTTCGCGCGCCAGTGCATGATCAGCACCGATCCCGACGACCCGCTGGCGGCGTGGACGGTCTCGCAGGTCGGCGCCGACCACGTGGTGTGGGCGAGCGACTTCCCGCATCCGGACGCGATGTACCCCGAGGCCGTCACCGGCTTCCTGAAGGAGTCGGTCGAGCACGGGCTCGGCGGCGGCGACCTCACCGCCGTGCTGTGGGACACGCCGGCACGCTTCTACCGGCTGGAGGAGCGTTTCGGCGTCAGCTGGTAGCTACGCGACCCGGCACACCGTCGACGTCCCGAAGCGCGCCGCGACCATCTCCTTGAGGCCGCGGGGGAAGCTCTCGTGGGCGGCCAGGTGCGATTGCAACAGTGCGCCCTGGGCCACCACGTCGCCGGTGAACGCCCGCATGCACCGTTCGGGCTCTGCATTGGCGAGGGACAGGATGGCGCCGGCGCACCCGAGCGGCCCCGCGAACGACAACAGCGCAGACGACCCCGTGTAGATCGCCCCCTCGTACCGGTCGAGCTCGTGCAGCAGCCGCTCCGCGTCTCCCGAGGAGTCCTTGATGCCAGCGACGGGGAGGTCGCCGATGAAGCGCACGGCGATGCCCGGCGGCGCAGCCTTCGGGTAGTGATAGGCGAGGACGGGTGCCCCGCCGGCGGCCTTCGCGACCGCGTCGAAGTAGGCCCGAGGGTCAGCCACGCCCGGCGGCGACAGCGTCAGCACCGCGTCGGCGCCTCGCTCGACGGCGTCGCGCGTGAGCGCGGCGGCCTGCCGAGCCGACGGCGCCCCGGTGCCTGCGATCACGGGGACCGACAAGGGAACTCGGCGCCGGACCGCTTCGAGCAGCGCGATGCGCTCGCCGGCCTCGAGGGCGGCGGCCTCTCCCGTCGTGCCCGCGACCACGACGGCGCGCATCCCCAGGTCGACGAGCCGGGCGGCGAGGTCCGCCGTGGCCGGCGCGTCCAGCTCGCCCCGGTCGTCGAACAGCGTCACGAGCGCGACGCCGACACCTGTGAACACGGCGGCAGCCACGCCCGCAAGCTACCGGCCGGCAGGCACCCTCAGAACGCGCCCGAACCGGCGCATGACCAGGTGCTCGACATTGACGAAATGACCCCACGCCGGCGTGTCAGAGATGTGGAAACCCGCCGGCGCGGCCGGGTCGAGCTCCCGAGTGTCCATCGGTGAAGCATTACTAAGGTCAAGCCATGGGCGAAACGGTTTTGTCGGGAATGGCCGATCGCGTGTGCACGGTCACACTCAATCGTCCCGACGCCCGCAACGCGATGAACAGCGAGCTGCAGCGTGAGTTCGCGATCGCGCTCGGGGCCGCCGAGTCCGACGACGGCGTCGACGTTGTCGTCCTCACCGGCGCCGACCCCGCGTTCTGCGCCGGCCTCGACCTCCGGGAGCTCGGCACGACCGCCGAGAACCTCGTCGGCGGACGCGACGACGAGCATCGCAGCCCGTTCACCGTGCTGTGGACGATGACGAAGCCGGTCATCGGCGCGATCAACGGTCCCGCGGTGACCGGTGGATTCGAGCTTGCATTGGGTTGCGACTTCCTCGTCGCGTCCGAGCGAGCGACGTTCGGCGACACCCACGCGCGCGTGGGCGTGACCCCGGGCGGAGGGATGAGCGTGTTCCTTCCCCAGACCGTCGGCCTGCGCCGGGCGAAGGAGATGAGTCTCACCGGAAACTTCGTCGACGCCACCGAGGCGCTCGCGCTGCGGGTGGTGAACCACGTGGTCGCCCACGACAAGCTACTGCCGACCGCCCACCGCCTGGCGACCGACATCGCGGGCAACGACCAGCAGGCCGTCCGCAATCTGAAGCAGCTGTACGACCGCGGCTCCGAGGTGAGCGTCGGCGATGCGCTCGCGCTCGAGCAGGAACGGTTCCGCAACTTCCGCGTCGATTCGTCCGAGATCGACCGACGACGAGCGGCCGTCGTCGAACGGGGCCGCGGCCAGCAGCGGTAGCGGCGGTACGGTGAGCCCATGGACGTCACGCGACTGATCCAGGCCGCGGACACGAAGATGTTGCTCGTCGTCATGGACGGCCTCGGCGGCTATGCCGACACCGAGTACGGCACCGAGCTCGAGGAGGCCGCGACGCCGAATCTCGACCGGCTCGCGACCGAAGCGATCTCCGGTCTCGTCGAACCGGTCGGCCCCGGCATCACGCCCGGGTCCGGCCCCGGGCACCTCGGTCTGTTCGGCTACGACCCCGGGCGCTTCGAGCTCGGACGCGGTGCGCTCAGCGCGGCCGGGCTCGACTTCGAGCTGCGCACGGGCGACGTCGCCGCTCGGGGCAACCTCTGCACGCTCGCCGGCGACGGCACCGTCGCCGACCGGCGTGCCGGGCGCGTCCCCGACGCCGAAGCGACCGCCGCCGTCGCCAAGCTCGAGGACGGCGTGCGCCTGGACGGCGCCGAGGTGTTCTTCCGGCACGAACGGGAGCACCGCTTGCTCGTCGTGCTGCGCGGCGCCGGCCTCGACCCCGCGCTGACCGACACCGACCCGCAGCGCGAAGGCGTCGCGCCGCTCGACCCGCAGCCGCTGGAGCCTGAGGCGAAGCACACGGCCGAGCTCGTCACCGAGCTCGTCACCCAGGTGCAAAACGTCCTGGCCGGCGAGCCGAAGGCGAACGGCATCCTGTTGCGTGGCTTCGACACGCACCGGGAGCTTCCCGGCTTCGCAGAGCGGTACGGCCTGCGCGCCGCTGCCGTCGCGATCTACCCGATGTACCGCGGCATCGCCCGGCTGCTCGGGATGGACGTGCTCGGCCGGCCCACGACACTGACCGACGAGCTGCAGGTCCTACGCGACGGCTGGGAGGATTACGACTACTTCTTCGTCCACCACAAGGGGACGGATTCCGCCGGCGAGGACGGCGACCGCCCCCGCAAGATCGCCGCGATCGAGCAGCTCGACGCCGTCGTCCCCGAGCTGCGGGCGCTTCTGCCCGATGTGATCGCAGTGTCGGGCGACCACTCCACGCCGACGCAGATGGCCGCGCACTCCTGGCACCCGGTGCCGGCACTGCTGTGGAGTGAGCGGTGCGGTCGCGACGACGTCGACCGGTTCGGCGAGCGTTGGTGCCGGCACGGTGGTCTCGGTCTCCGTCCCACCAAGGAGCTCATGGCGCTGATGCTGGCGAACGCGGGCCGCTTGCAGAAGTACGGCGCATAGCGCACGCTGGGCCCGTGGCGGGGGCCGCCGAGTTCGATCTCCAGATGAGCGACGCCGACGCGCTCATGTGGACCGTTGAGAAGGACCCCACGCTCCGCTCGACGGTCGTCACGATCCTGACACTCGACCGCAGCCCGGACTGGGATGCGCTGGTCGAGCGGGTCGATCGTGGCAGCCGCCTCATCCCCCGCCTGCGCCAACGCGTTGTGACGCCGCTCCCGCGCGTCGGACCACCGTGCTGGTCCGCCGATCCAAACTTCGACCTGTCGTATCACCTGCGCCGCGTGCGCGCCCCCGACCCCGGCAACTTCGACTCGGTGCTCGACCTCGCTCGCAATGCCGCCATGGCCGGCTTCGACCGCGTCCGGCCCCTGTGGGAGTACACGGTCGTGGACGGGCTCGAAGGCGGCCGGGCGGCGTTCGTCATCAAGGTGCACCACTCGATGACCGATGGTGTCGGCGGCATGAAGCTCCTGATGATGCTGTTCGACCTCGAGCGCGAGCCGGAATCACCGGCGCGGACGGTCGAGCTCCACGATCTCCCCGCTTTGACGCCGATCGCGCTCCTCGGCCGCTCCCTTGACTACCAACGGCAGCGAGCCTGGGCCATCGTCCAGCACGCGCTCGCCAACACGGTCCACGCGGCACGCGACGTCACCCGTGACCCCGAGGCCGCGTTGAAGGAAGCCGGCCGGATGGCGCGGTCCTTGGCGTCCTTCCTTGCGCCGGCGACCACGCCCCGCTCGCCGATCATCGGTGCTCGCAGCCTCGCTCGCAGCCTGGCGACGCTCGACGTGCCACTGGACGACTTGAAGCGCGCCGCCAAGTCGGTCGGCGGCTCGCTCAACGACGCGTTTCTCGCGTCCGTCGTCGGCGGCATACAGCGCTACCACGAGCAACACGACGTCGAGCCGGCCGAGCTGCGGATGATGATGCCCATCAACCTCCGGGGCGAGGGCGCCGCTCTCGGCGGGAATCACTTCACGCCGTCCCGGTTCCTCGTCCCGCTCCAGATCGCCGACCCCGAGGAGCGGATGCGAGCCCTCGGACACCTCGCCCAAGGCGTACGCGACGAACCGGCGATCGGCCTCACCGACGCCGTCGCAATGGTGCTCAACCAGCTCCCGTCGCGAATGACCACCGCGTTCTTCGGCGCCATGCTGAAGGGATCCGACTTCGTCACGAGCAACGTGCCGGGCTCGCCGTTCCCGTTGTACGTCGCGGGCGCCGAGCTCGAGCGCATGTACCCCTTCGGCCCCCTGTCGGGCACCGCGGCCAACGTCACGTTGCTGTCGCACTGCGACACGTGCTGCATCGGAATCAACGCCGACGCGGTCGCGATCCCCGACGCGCCCGAGTTCGCCGCGTCCGTCGAAGCCGGCTTCGCCGAGGTAGTGGCACTCGGCGCCTGAGCGTTCCGGGAATTCCGGATCGCGACACCGGCGCGGAGGGGTGGGGTTCCTATCCTGAGCGCATGGACGGTGCACCGGTCGGACGGCGGGTGTTCCTCGGACTGCTGGGGGTGGGCGCGGCGGGGATCCTCTGGGGCTCGAACGTCCAGCGATGGCTCGAGCGGCAGGTGGGCCCGTACCTGGCCAAAGACGGCACCGGGCTGTCGGGGCTCCTGCCGATCGGCCGATTCCGCATCTATTCGGTCACGGGCTCGATGCCGCATCGCGGCCACGACGAGTATCGCCTGCAGGTCGCCGGCCTCGTCGATCAGCCGTTGGCGCTCAGCTATGGCGATCTCCGCACGATGCAGCCCGCCGGCCTCAGCCGCGACTTTCAGTGCGTCACGGGTTGGCGCGTCTTCGACGTGAAATGGAAGGGCGTCCGGCTCGCCGATGTGCTCGACCGCGCCGGCGTGCAGCCGTCCGCGAAAGCGCTGCGCTTCCGGTCCTTCGACGGCACGTACACCGAGAGCCTCACGCTGAAGCAAGCGCGCCGCGACGACGTGCTCGTCGCCTACGAGCTGGAAGGCGAGAACCTTTCGGACGCCCACGGCGGCCCCGTCCGGCTCTACGTGGCGCCGATGTACGGCTACAAGTCGATCAAGTGGCTCGAGCGCATCGAGGTGACCGATGAGGTCGTCCCGGGCTACTGGGAGAACCGCGGCTACGACGTCGACGCCTGGGTCGGACGCTCCAACAACCGTGACGACAGCACAACGTGATCCCGACATGATCCCGCGCTTCGACCGCGTCGAGCGCGTCGCTCACTGGACCACGGCCGCGCTCTTCGGCGTGCTGATGCTCACCGGCGCGGTGTTGTACGCAGGCCCGTTCTCGGCGATGTTCGGACGGCGCGAGCTCTTCCGGCAGGTACACGTTTACGCCGGCATCCTCCTACCCGTGCCCGTGCTCGTCGCCCTCGGCGGACGGTGGGGCAGTCAGCTCCGCCGCGACGTTGCGCGTATCAACCGCTGGACGCGAGACGACGCTCGCTGGTTTCGCCGTCGCAATCGTGTCCGGCCCGGCCGCCTCGACACGGGCAAGTTCAACGCCGGCCAGAAGCTCAACGCCACGTTCTTCGCCGGCGCCGTCGTCGTCATGCTCGCCACCGGGTTGATGCTGCGCTGGCCGAGCCCGTTCTCCAACGACCTGCGCACGGGCGCGACGTTCGTGCACGACTGGTTCGCCTTCGGCATCTGGGTCGCCGTGCTCGGCCACATCTTCTTCGCCATCCGCGATCCGATTGCACTCGGCGGCATGACCCGCGGGGGCGTCACGCCCTATTGGGCCCGCACCGAGCGGCCCGCCTGGTACCGGGAGCTGACGGGCGACACCACCGAACGCTCCGCGACGCGCTGAGCCGGATCGCAGTGGTGGCCGCAGCGGCTGTCGTCACCGGCGCCGTCGGCACGAGCCGGCTCGTGCCCGGCGGTTGGCGGCCCCGTCTCCAAGCGGCGTAGCGATCGGCCTGACGTTCGTCTTTCATTGCCGAGTCGAGCAGCCGGTGGGATCGCCGACATGTACAGGTGGGTCCAACGTGGTCCAGTCCTGCTCGACAGCCCAGTCGCTGAACGAGTGCCACGGAACAGTCGGAAAGTCGCGTCGGAGCGCCGCGATGTCGACCGAGAAGCCCACACGTTCGAGCCACTCGAACAACCCGCGCAGGGCGCCGGCGGGCGTGGCCTCGCGCACTTCGAGCCGACGGCCAGACACCGACGAAATGACGCGCGCCTCTTCGATCGCGTCGAGCGAGTCGGACGCGAGCTCGATGCGCTGGCCAACGAGATCTCCGCGATGTTCGAGCGCGTACACGGCAAACGTGGCGATGTCGGCAATCGGGATCTGCTGGATCGCGCGCGTCGGTGACGTTGGGCTCGGGAACACGCCGGCCGCGAGAGCCGGCAGGTTCCAGGGGTTGAAGACGTTCTCCATGAGGAAGACGGGGGCGAGGATCGTGGTCGGCAGACGGCGATCCGTCAGCCGCTCTTCGACCTGCCACTTGCGTTCGAAGACGCCCACACCCGTGTGTCGATCGGCGCCGGCTCCCGACGTGTACACGACGTGGCCGATGACGGCCGCGTTCACGGCTTCGACGAGATTGTTCCCGTGTCGGACCTCGCCGTCGGGCCCGACCCGGTGCGCAGTTCCGGTGGCGAACACGGCATCGGCGCCCCGGGCCGCGTCCTCGATGGTCGACAGGTCGTCGAAGTCGCAGACCGTCGGTTCGGCACCGAGGGCTGCCAGCTCGAGAGCTGCCGCCGACCCGGGATCACGCGTACCGGCGCGCACTCGATGCCCACGCTGGACGAGCATCGGGACGATCGGGCGGAACCGGCCGGTCGCTCCCGCGACCAAGACGGTGAGACTCATGGCATCACCTCCTCGTGGGATACCCCGGTAGGGTATATCGCATCGCGGCCGCTCCCACACCCGAGCCAATGTCGGCAGCGCCCGCGCGGCCGCTCTGTACCGTGGGCGCGTGACGCCGGCCCGGGATGACACGACCCCGATTCACGTCCCCTCCGAGCTGCTGCCATCGGACGGCCGGTTCGGTTCGGGGCCGTCGAAGATCCGCGCCGAGGCCGTCGACGCACTCGCCGCCGCGGCCCCGACGTACCTCGGCACCAGCCACCGGCGCGAAGGCGTGCGCGCCGTCGTGCGCCGCATCCGGGCCGGGCTGACCGACCTGTTCGGGCTCCCGGACGGGTACGAGGTGATGCTCGGCGTGGGCGGCACCACGGTGTTCTGGGACGCGGCCGTCTTCGGCCTGATCGACCGGCGCAGCGAGCACCTCAGCTTCGGCGAGTTCTCGGCCAAGTTCGCCGCCGCCGCCACCGGGGTCCCCCACCTCGAAGACCCCCGCGTGATCGAGTCGGCGCCCGGCACGCATCCGGCGCTGCGCGAGGTCCCCGACGTCGACGTCTATGCCTACCCGCACAACGAGACGTCCACGGGCGTGATGACCGAGGTGCGGCGGCCGGACAGCGTCGACGCGCAGCGAGGGCTGGTCGTCGTCGACGCCACCTCCGCCGCCGGCGGGCTGCGCGTCGACCCCATGCAGTTCGACGTCTATTACTTCGCGCCGCAGAAGGTCCTCGGTGGCGAGGGAGGGCTGTGGCTCGCGTGCTGCTCACCGGCGGCGACCGAGCGCATCGAGCGCATCGCGGGCTCCGGACGTTGGATCCCGCCCTCGCTGAGTCTCGCGATCGCGCTCGAGAACTCCCGCCTCGACCAGACCTACAACACGCCCGCGCTGGCGACCCTGTTCCTCGTCGCCGACCAGCTCGACTGGCTGCTCGGCCACGGCGGGCTCGAATGGGCGGCTTCGCGCTGCGACCGGTCGGCCGAGATCGTCTACGGCTGGGCCGAGTCCCATCGGCACGCGGCCCCGTTCGTGGCGAAGCCCGACGAGCGCAGCCGCGTCACCGCAACGATCGACTTCGCGGAACCGATCGACGCCAAGTGGCTCGCGGCCCAGCTACGCGCGAACGCGATCCTCGACACCGAGTCGTACCGCAAGCTCGGCCGGAACCAGCTGCGCATCGCGATGTTCCCGAACATCGAACCCGACGACCTCGCAACCCTCACCCGGGCGATCGACTACCTGATCGAGCGAGCGTGACCCCACCGCCACTGCCCGACGGGCTCGTCGCGATCGTGAAGCGTGACTGCCCGACGTGCCGGCTCGTCGCTCCCGTGCTCGCCGACCTGGCCGACGGCGACGACCGCCTCACCGTCTACTCGCAGGACGATCCCACGTTCCCGGATGGCCTCGACGTCGTCGACGACACCGCGCTCGACGTGTCGTTCGCGCTCGAGCTGGAAACGGTCCCGACGCTGCTGCGCGTCGACGGCGGCGCGATCGTCGCCCGGGCCGAGGGATGGATGCGGTCGGAATGGGAGGCGTTCACGGGACAGGCGCCACTCGGCGCCGGGCTCCCCGAATACCGGCCCGGCTGTGGCTCGCGGACCCTCGACCCTGACGTCGCCGCCGCCCACGCCGACGCGCTCGGCGCCACCCGCCTGCGCTCCCGCCGCATCGACCTCGGCGCGCAGGAAGACGACGTCGAGGCCGTGTTCGAGCGGGGCTGGAGCGACGGGCTGCCGGTCGTGCCGCCGACCGCCGAGCGGGTCGCACGGATGCTGACGGGCACGACACGCGCGCCGGACGACGTGGTGGCAATCGTGCCGCCCGACCTTGTCGAGTGCACCGTCGAAAAGGTCGCGGTCAACGCCGTGTTGGCGGGGTGCAAACCCGAGTACCTGCCCGTCGTGCTCACGACCGTCGAGGCCGCGTGCACGGACGAGTTCAACATTCACGGGCTGCTGGCGACGACCTACTTCTCTGGTCCGGTCGTGATCGTGAACGGCCCCGTCGCGAACGCGATCGGGATGAACTCGGGGATCAACGCGCTCGGCCAGGGAAACCGCGCCAACGCCACGATCGGCCGGGCGCTGCAGCTCGTCGTGCGCAACGTCGGCGGCGGCCGCCCCGGCGAGATCGACCGGGCGACGCTCGGGAACCCCGGCAAGTACACCTTCTGCTTCGCCGAGGACGAGGAGAGTTCGCCGTGGGAGCCGTTGCACGCCGAACGGGGCCTCCCCGCCGATTCGTCGGCCGTGACGCTCTTCGCCGGTGACGGCGTGCGCGGCATCGTCGACCAGCTCAGCCGCACCCCGGACTCGCTCGCGCGCTCCCTCGCCGCGTGCATCCGGGCCGTGCCGCACCCGAAGATGGCGCTGGGCTTCGACGCGATCCTCGTCGTCTCTCCGGAGCACGGTCGCGTGTTCCGCGAAGGGGGCTGGTCGAAGGCGCGCCTGCGTGAGGAGCTGCTCGCGCTCCTTCAACTCGACGGTGACGAGGTCGTGCGGGGCGCGGGCGGGATCGCCGAGGGGTTGCCCGCCGGCCTCGCCGGGATGACGGTGCCGAAGTTCGGCGACGACGGGCTCCTCGTCGTGCATGCCGGCGGAAGGGCCGGATTGTTCTCCGCCGTCATCGGTGGTTGGATCAACGGGCCCGGCGGCAGCCAGCCCGTCACCCGGGAGGTGAGGTCATGAGCGCTTCGTCGGACGGTCGTGTCCTGCTCGACCCCACCGGCGAGCTGTCTGCCCCGACACGCGAGCGTTCGCCGCGTCCGGCATCGCTCGAGGGCCGCACCGTCGGACTGCTCGACATCTCCAAGCCGCGCGGCGACGTCTTTCTCGACCGGCTCGAGACGCGGCTCGCCGACCGCGGTGTCGCGGTGCGGCGGTTCTCGAAGCCGACCTTTTCGAAGCCGGCGCCCGTCGACCTGCGTCACGAGATCGGCACCCAGTGCGACCTGGTGATCGAAGCGCTCGCTGATTGAGGTTCGTGCACGTCGTGCAGTGTGCACGACATCGTCAACCTGGAGAGCAGCGGCCTGCCGGGAGTGATGATCGCCTCGACAGAGTTCGTCGACGCCGCGTCGGCGCAGGCCGCCGCGCTCGGCGCCGACCCGGCCCGGGTGTTCGTGGCCCATCCGATCCAGGACCGCACCAACGACGAGATGCGGGCACTGGCGGACGGCGCGCTGGAGGAGATCCTGCGTAGGCTCCTTTCCACCAGCTGACGCCGGGGGGCGAGGATCCATGCTGTTCCTGCACGAAGTCCATCAGGTCGCGGGCCGCCGGGAAGAGGAGTTCGAGGCCGCGTACCGCGACGGTTGGATGCCGTCGCTCGCCAAGGGCGACGATGCCCGTCTCCTCTATTTCCTTCACCACTCGCACGGCACCGGCCGCGCCTACAACGTGGTCACCCTCACCGCCGTCCGCGACGGCCGCGCATGGGAGGACCTGATGCTGCGGTTGCACGACGGCGACCTCCAGCCGTGGGCGCACGACGTCGACCAGCTGCGCCACCGGGTGGCCGCCAAGATGCTCGTGCCCGTGCCGTGGTCGCCCCTGCAGGAGGTCGACCTGGCCGAGGTGCCGACGAGCGGACACCACCCGCTCACGCTGTTCATGGAGGACACCGCCTGGCCCTACGAGGGCAGGCTCGACCAGTACCTCGAGGCGGCCCGCACCAACTACGCGCCGAGCCTGGCCGAGAGCGGCCGCACCGGACGGTCGTTGTTGGAGCTCCAGGCCGTATTCCGCCCCGCGTGGGGATCGGGACGCTGGCGCGAGGTCGTCCTCTGGCAGAAGGTCACGCAGGTGAAGGGCATCACGCCGCTGGTGACGACCGAGGTCCCGCCCGAGCACCGGGCTCCGGGCACGTGGATGAACGACGCCCTCGAGGTGCGCGACGACTGGGAGAGCAAGCTCCTGCGCACGACCGCGTGGTCGCCACTGTCCTAGTTGTCTGGTCGCGGGCTCGGATCTACGTCTCGGTGTTGCCGAGCTGCTTACGCGACGCGGCATCGGGCGTGCCGTTGATGTCGCCGATCTTGCCGCCGAGGTCCGGGTTCTCGGCGCTGAAGATGCCCCATGAGCTCTGCCACGCGTCGGCGGTCCACGCGTGCATCATCCACAGGTTGCGCAGCGCGACCTTCCTGCCGCCACGCGCCGAGCACTCCGCGTCGGTCGTGCTCTCGGCGCCGATCACGACGCCACCCTTCATGCACAAGCCGCCGTTCTTGTCGTGCTTGTGCCACGGGTCGTTCGGCCCCGCGAAGCCTTCGGGCGGCTTGTTGGGGTCACCGAGGACGGAGTAGCTGAGCCCGACGATCTTCGAGTCCGGGTTCGTGCCGTCGTACAACAGCATCGACGGCTTGGCCGGGTCGAACCCACCGAGCATGTTGCTCGCCTTGATGTAGTGCGCACCGATGCAGGGCACGTATTCGGTGACCTTGGTGTAGCCCGCCGCTTCGGCGTCGGTGACGGTCGGGAACTGCAGGGTGACCTGGTGCGCGACGTCGAGCTGCTGTCCGAGCTGATCACGGGTGGCGCGATCGGGGATCGGGTTCCACTTGATCGGACCGCGGTGGCCGTGACCGCCGGCGCTCGAGATCTGACCCTCGGAGGCGGGCGGGCCCGACTGCTCGCACGGCGTGTCGCCCACGGGCGCGTTGCTCACGATTGCGCCGTGCCCAGCGTGCGCGGCTCCGCTGTCGGCGGCGGCTCCGTGGCTGTGGCCCGCGGCCTCCGCGCTCCCGCCGTGGCTGTGGCCCCCTCCGTCCCCGGCTGCGAACGCCGGCGCCACGGCCAGCGACGAGAACACGGCGACGGCGATGACGGCGAGACCGAAGCTCGGGGCCGCAACGGATGGGCGCATCTTCTGGGTCGCAAGCGCCGGCCGCACGAGAACGGCGAGCGACAGCCCGACGATTCCGAGCTCGAAGCCGGTCGAGAGCTGGTCGATGAAGGTGGCCGCCTCCGGCGTCCAGGCATCGGGCCCGATCGGTACGCCCCACACCCGTGAGACCGCCCACACCAGGGCGATGCCGGCATTGAGAACGACGCCGGCGACGAGCAGGCGCCGCGTGGGTCGGAGGATGACCCCGATTGCCCAAGCAACCTGCAGCCAGGCGGTGGCAGCGAAGAATGCCCCGTGCATCCACGAGAGGCTGTAGTGCTCCCCGCTGACGGAGAAGTGGATCACCCCGGCCCCGAGCGACAAGGCGGCGAGCACCCAGCGCAGGTAGCGACCGACGGTTCGGTCGTTCGTGGTCATCGCGCCACCCCCGATCCCGCCCTGAAGAATTCACACTGCGTGCAAGTAGCTCCGGGCAGTTTGTGTCACCCGTCACCCTCCGTCAAGCCATACCCCGAAAGGCGAGAGATGGTTCCGGGAATACTTCGCTAGACTAAATAGTTGTCCGACAAGATGAACCGTACGGCTCCCGCACCCCGATCCTCCGCCCCCGCGCTGCCCAGCCGGCTGCGCATGGTCGTGACCCGGCTCGCGCGGCGGCTCCGCCAGCAGGGTGAGTCGGCTGCCTCGCCGACGCAGTTGGCTGCGCTGGCGACGATCGAGCGCGACGGCCCGCTGACCCTCGGTGCCCTCGCCGCCATCGAGCGTGTGCGGCCCCCCACGATCACCGCCGCCGTCGGTCGCCTCGAGGAGCACGGGCTCGTCCGGCGGCGCACCGACCCCCGCGACCGGCGGGTCGCCCACGTCGAGATCACCGCGCCCGGCCGCCGGCTGCTCGCCGAGAGCCGCTCGCGCAAGACCGCCTACCTCGAGCGGCGGCTCGCGGCGCTCAGCGCCGGCGAGCGCCAGAAGCTCGAGCAGGCGGCGGAGATCCTCGAGCGCGTCCTCCAGGAGGAACGGCCGTGACCCGGCTGTGGCGCGTCACGCGCACGACCTTCCGATCGATGAGCGTCCGGAACTACCGCCTGTACTTCACCGGGCAACTGATCTCGACCACCGGAACCTGGATGCAGTCGATCGCCCAGGCGTGGCTCGTCCTGCAGCTCACTGGAAGTGGTGTCGCGCTCGGAGTGACCGTCGCGCTGCAGTTCACGCCCGTGCTCCTCGCCGGCGCCTGGGGCGGCGTCGTCGCCGACCGCGTCGACAAGCGCCGCCTGCTGGTGGGCACGCAGGCCGCCGCCGCCAGCCTCGCGCTGGTGCTGGGCGCGATCACGGCGCTCGGCGTCGTCCAGCTCTGGATGATCTACGTCCTGGCGCTCGGCCTGGGCGCGGTGAACGCGCTCGACAATCCGGCGCGGCGCGCCTTCGTCGTCGAGATGGTGGGCGCGGAGCACGTCAGCAACGCGGTCAGCCTGAGCAGCGCCATGTTCATGGCCGCCCGTGTCATCGGTCCCGCCATCGCCGGTCTCGTCATCGCCGGCGTCGGGGTCTCGTGGTGCTTCCTGGCCAACGGCGTGTCGTACGGCGCGGCCGTCCTGGCTTTCGTCGTGATGCGCACCGACGAGTTCTTCGCCGTCGAGCCCGTCCCGAGGCGCAAGGGCCAGCTCCGCGAGGGACTCCGCTACGCGTGGTCGACACCGGCGCTGCGCATTCCGCTCCTCCTCACTGCCGTGATCGGCACGCTCGCGTTCAACTTCCAGGTCGTCCTGCCGCTGCTCGCCAAGCAGACCTTCGGCGGGTCGGCCGAGACGTTCGGCCTGTTGTACGCGTTCATGAGCGTCGGCTCGGTTGTCGGCGCCCTCGTCAGCGCGCACGAGGCTCGGGCGACGCTTCGGTTCGTCCTCGGCGCCGCACTCGTCTTCGGCATCGCTCTCCTGACGGCCGCGTTCGCGCCGACGCTCGGCGCGGAGCTGATCGTCCTCGTCCCGGTCGGCGCCGCCGGCGTCGCGTTCACGGCCATGGCGAACGGCGTCCTCCAGTCCGAGGCCGCCCCGGAGATGAGGGGACGCGTCGCCGCGTTGTTCACGGTCGCGTTCCTCGGCAGCACGCCCATCGGGGGCCCGATCATCGGTTGGGTGTCGCAGCTGCTCGGGCCGCGTGCCGGGCTCTGGGTCGGCGGCGTGGCCACGCTGGCCGTCACCACCGCCGCGATCGCGACGCTCCGACGCCGTCGGGCGGCGCCGCAGCGGGTGCTGGCGTCAGCGACGCGCGCGTAGGACCGATCCCTCCGGCGCGCCGCCGACCGAGGCGTTGGCGGTCGGGGCGGGCGCTCGGGCCAGGCGGACGAGCTCCGGCGCCAGCCAGCCCGCCACGAGGTCGGCGCCCTCCGGGGACAAGTGCATCTTGTCGGAGGTGTGGAGCTTGACCCCGTTCGCGACGTCGTCCCACCTGCCGTCGGGCCCCAGGAAGTGGTTGAGATCGGCGATGGTCACGGTGTTCGGGTGGCCGGTGGCGACCGCGCGCAGATTGGTGTTCCACCGATCCACCCAGCTCGGGTTGTACGCGGACCGGTCGACCCGGACGCGGCGGGGCCAGCCGATGACGTTGTACGGCGTGGTGAGGACCACGACGCGCGCCCCGCCGCTCGAGAGGATGGTGACGGCCTGCTCGAGCTCGCTGCGGGTGAGGTTGTCGCCGGCGGGCGAGTCGTAGTCGATCTCCCGGCCGTCGATGCGCCGGTCGAAGGCGTCGTCCGTGCCGAGCAGCATCACCACGACGTCGGGATTGAACTGACCGATCTGCAACGGCCAGCGCTGGCGCCATCCGGGAGAGCACTCCGGACGAGGTTGCTGCCAGTCCCAGACGCGCTGCTCGCCGACGTCCTGCGTGATCCCGCAGCCGTCGACGGCGGCGTTCCACACCGTGAGGCCCTGCCCGGCGGCGGCGCGCTCGAAGCCCGGGGCCATGCTGTTGGCGACCGAATCGCCCACGATCATCACGCGCACCGGTCCCGTCCTGCCCGCCGGCGTCGCCGGCGCGGTGGGCGCGGGACCCAGGTCGGCGGCGGCGACCCCCGACAGCCGCGCGACCGCGCCACCGGTCGTGAACACCAGCGCGGTGGCGAGCAAGCCGGCCGTGGCCGGCGCGGTGACGCGGGCGCGCCACCGTCGCAGGCTGCCTCGTCGGATCGGCCGTTCGACGAGATAGAAGGACAAGGCCGCGACCGCGAACGTGGCCATGAGTCGCGCGAGGAGGAGCGGCGCGCCATCGAGACCCGTCCGCTCCTTGCTGATCAGCACGTACAGCGGCCAGTGCCACAGGTACAGGCCATACGACACCGTCCCGACCCAACGGACGGCGCGGGACGAGAGCGCTGTGCCGAGCCGACCCGGCGTCGGACGGGTCACGCTCGCGATCACGATCGCGACGAGCAGGGCGCACAGCGTGAAACCGCCGCGGTAGAGCCAGCCGGCTTCCTCCGACGTGTGGGTCCAGATCCAGCCCAGCGCGAGAGCCGACGCGAACGCGCCGCCGTGCAGGACGCGCGTCGCGGCCGCGCCCATCGGCCGGCGCATGCGCGCCAGCACGGTCGCCAACAGCGCGCCCATCAACAGCGACTGGGCTCGCGTATCCGTGCCGTAATAGACGCGCGTCGGGTCGGCACCCGGCTGGTAGAGCGCAACCATCCAGGTCGCCGACGCCGCGAGCAGCGCGCCGGTGAGCACGGTGAGCGAGCGAACCGAGCCTCGCCGCCACCGGAGTACGCCCACGACGAGCAGCGGCCACACCAGGTAGAACTGCTCCTCGATCGCGAGCGACCAGGTGTGTCGCAGCGGTGACGGTGCCGCGAACGACTGGAAGTACGACTGGTGCGAGAAGATCTGGCCCCAGTTGGCGACGTACGCGAGTGCGCTCAGGCCGTCGCGGCGTAGCTGCTCGAGCTCGACCGGCGCCGCGATGACGGCGCCGTACACCGCGACGCCGGCGAGGACGAGGAACAGAGCCGGGAGCAGTCGGCGGGCCCGGCGGGCCCAGAAGGCGCCCAACGCGATCCGGCCCTCGTTCCGCCATTCGGCGAGCAGCAGGCTCGTGATCAGGAAGCCGCTGAGGACGAAGAACGCGTCGACCCCGAGGTACCCGCCGGGCGCCCACGAGACGTCGCCGTGGTAGAGCAGGACGGCGGCCACGGCCAAGGCCCGGACGCCGTCGAGCGCGGGCATGTAGGCCAGGCGCGCCTGATCCGGCGAGGCGGTCGAGAGCCTCGACGAAGCCACTCTCGTCCTTCGTCCCCTCCTGAAAATTTCCTGAGAACCATACCAATCAGGAGGGAATGGGTGGTTTGGTCAACCCTGGGTGCCCTGGGTGGTTCAGGGCTGGAGGAGCAGACGCAGCCGCCGGCCGGCGATCCGCACGCCCAGGACGCCCATGGTCAGCAGGTAGGCGACCCGTAGCAGCAGGGTCCAGTCGAGGTCGCCGAGCGACAGCGCCCGCTCCAGCGCGACGCCCTGGTACAGGGGCGTGATCTGGATCAGCCACTGGAGACCGGCTGGATACCGGGACACGGGAAAGAACGTGGCCGAGAAGAGGAACAAGGTGATGATCGCGAGGTTCACGTAGTCGAAGTGGACGAACGACCGCATCCACGTCGTCGCCGCCATGCCGGCTCCCGCGAATGCGAACCCGATCAGCATGGCGGCCGGGAGGCAGAGGATCCCCCACGCAGACGGGACCAACCCGAGCAGCGCCATCGTCACGAGGAAGGCGGCGGCGTAGATCGAGCCGCGCATCAGGGCCCAGCCCAGCTCGCCGAGGGCGACGTCGGTGGTACCCAGTGGCGTGGCCAGCATGGCGTCGAAGCTACGGGCGTACTTGAACTTGAAGAAGAAGTTGAAGGTGGTGTCGAACACCGACCCGTTCATCGCCGCCGCCGCCAGGAGAGCGGGCGCCACGAACACCTCGTAGTCGATGTTCTGCCCGCCGACGTGCACGGAGCCGACGAGCGCACCGACGCCGACGCCGATCGACAGGAGGTAGAGGAGAGGCTCGGCGAAACCCGTCAGGAAGATCAGCCACATGCGGCGGTAGGCGAGAACGTCGCGCTCGATGACGTGGACGAAGAGCGCAGTCACTGCGACAGCTTCCTCGTGAATGCACGTGTGCCCCAACGCCAACCGAACCCCACGCAGACGGCGAGCACGACCACATGCGCGACGGCGGGCCAGAAGTCGATCGAGCCGGTCATCGCGCCGCGGCACAACTCGACCCCGTGCCACAGCGGCGACAGCACGCACAACGGCTGGAGCGCGTCCGGGAGCTGGGAGATCGGGAAGAACGTCCCCGAGAACAGGAACAGCGGCAGGATCCCGATCCGCATGACCAACGGGAACTTGGCGTCGGTCTCCTGGGTGGCGGAGAACGCGGTGAGGGGCGCGGCGAATGCCGCCGCGCACAGCGCGGCCGCCGGCACCGCTAGGACACCCCAGGGCGAGAGCACGGCGCCGAGGATCGCCGCCACGACGAGGAAGATCGCGGCGCCGACGAACGCCCGCGCCGCCGTCCACGCCACGACCCCTCCGTAGACGTCGGCGGGACGAACCGGGGTCGCGACCATCGCGTGGAAGGTCCGGACCCATTTCGTGCCCGCCATGATCGGCCACAGCGACTCCGCGCCCGCGCCGAGCATGGCCCCCGCGGCCATCAGCCCGGGCGCCACGAACGCGTCATAGGGGACACCGGCGACGTGGCCCGAGCTCTCGTCGACCAGGCCGCCGAGCCCGAACCCGATGGCGGCGAGGAACATGACGGGATTGAGGACGTAGAAGATCACCGACCCGCGCCAGAACCGCCGGAAGATCGCGGCCTGGTGCTCGACGACGCGAACAGGAAGCGGCGTTGCCACTACTCCTCCAGAGTCCGGCCGGTGAGTGTCAGGAAGACGTCCTCGAGCGAGCTTCGGCGCACGAGCACCGAGTCGGGCCGGACGCCGTCGTTCGTCAATCGGTCGGCGTCGGCTTCACCGTCGGACGAGTAAACGAGAATCCGGTCCGCGAGGGCCTCGTACCGCTCGCCGACCGCCGCTACGTGCGGCAGCGCGCCCTCACGTTCCTCGTCGGTGCGAAAGCGAAGCTCGACGACCTCGCGTGTCGAGTACCGGTCGATCAGCTCGCGGGGCGAGCCCTCGGCGGCGATGTGCCCGTCGTCCATGATGACGAGCCGGTCGCAGAGCTGCTCGGCTTCGTCCATGTAGTGCGTGGTGAGCACGAGCGTCACGCCCTGCCGCTTCAGCTGGTACAGCCGGCCCCACACGAGATGCCGGGCCTGGGGATCGAGCCCTGTGGTCGGCTCGTCCAGCAACAGCAGCTTGGGCCGGTTGATGAGGGCGCGGGCGATCGAGAGCCGTCGCCGCATGCCGCCGGACAGCAGGTCGACGCGATCGTTACGGCGGTCGCTCAGGTGGACGAAGTCGAGCAGCTCGTCGGCCCGCTCACGGATGACGGCACGCGGCAGGTCGAAGTAACGCCCGTAGATGACCACGTTGTCGCGCACCGTGAGCTCGAGATCGAGCGTGTCCTCCTGCGAGACGACACCGAGATGGCCGCGGATGCGCGTGCCGTCGACGCGCGGGTCCATGTCGAGCACGTGCAGGTCGCCGTCCGAGATCGGTGAGACGCACCCGATCATCCGCATGGTCGAGGTCTTGCCGGCGCCGTTCGGGCCGAGGAAGCCGAACGCCTCGCCCCGTTCGACGCGGAAGTCGATGCCGTCGACCGCGACGAACTCGCCGAAGCGCTTCGTCAGGCGACGTCCCTCGATGAGCGGGGCGGGAGGCACGTCGCCCGACGCTATCGGCGGTCAGGGGTCGGCTGTCACACGGTTTTGGCGTCGGCGAGGCCGCATGCGGCGGCGCGACACCAAACCGGTCAGCGGCGTTCAACGCGTGACAAGCCTCGCCGCTCGTGCCACGTCTCGACAACGAGGTGATCGGGCGGGTCGCCGCCCAGGGTGGTCAGGACGATCTCGTCTATGTCGACCCGGAAGAGGTGGAACGGTTCGGGTGGCACCACGCCCTTCTCGTCGGGCTCGTGGCCGACGAACCGGTCGAACGTATCCCGGTCGTTCACTTCGATGGCGCGTCCGGAGAGCTTGGCGTCGCCCCCGGCCATCGTGGGATCGGCGGTGGCGCTGTGCACCGCCAGTCGGGGGTCGCGCTGGAGGTCACGCGCCCTGCGCGAGTCGGGCATCATCCCCAGCCAGACGTCGCCGTCGCGAAACGACATCTCCTGCCCGCTGACCCGGGGGGACCCGTCGGACCGCAGCTTCGCCAACGTCTTGTGGATGTGCGTGGCGATGCTTCGCTGCACGGCCGCCGCCAGCTGAGGCGCGGCCTTCTGCACGTCCTCCCACGTCGCGATGGCGGCGATCTTCGCGGTTACGCGAGGGACTGCACCACCTCGAAGCGAGCGTCGAAGACCTTCTCCGGCACTCGGAGGTCATCGTTGTCCTCGTAGACGCGCCGGATGGCGGTGAGGTCGCCGCCGGCCACGGCATCGGCGACCGCGTCGGTCAGTGA
>DATFXL010000101.1:0-3150 GCA_035316025.1 Acidimicrobiia bacterium | reverse complement strand
TTCGCCGTCGACGATGACGTAGGCCAGGCGGCGGCCGTAGCGGTCGCGTCCCTCGATGTCGCCCTCGAGCTCCACGGCCCGTCCCCGCAGGTGCGAGTCCGTGAAGGCCGTGGCCTCGGGGCCGAAGCACTCGACGGGCTTCGTCGGGTGATGCGTCTCGGGCGTGTCGACGCCGAGCAGCCGGACGGTGTCGGTGGCTTCGCCGCGGGCGACGTCGATCGTGTCGCCGTCAACCACGTCGACGACGGTCCATGCGGCGGTCGCGGTGCGGTGCGCCTCCCCCAACCGCCAGCCCCCGAACGAGGCGGCGGCGAGGATCGCCACGACCACGACCCGGGAGCGGGTCATGTCGAGGATGGTACCGACCCGGTGTGACGGCGTCCCGGAGTGTCAGTACTGCGCGTTCTGAGGTGTAGCGCCGACGAGTCTCAGGACCAGAGCGGCCAGCTCGAGCGATCCTTCCCGCTGGCGACGACGCGACAGTCGCTACTCGGGAAGTAAACGGACTCGTGTCCGTCGTTCCAGCGCACCCGATAATGCTCGTGGTCACCGGCGCCCGGCACGACCTCGACGACCTCACCCTCACGAGACGGCTGGCCGACGTGGGTGCTCACAACGACCAGTCGGTCACCTCTGTTTGCGTGCATCGCGAACCCCCCTTTTCCGAGGTCTACCCCTACTCATACCGCGTCCGCCGTCGCGACGGAACTGGGAGCGGGCAATCTGTACGACTCGCCTTGGAGGGAGTGGAAATGAGTAGCGAACCAGAGCCTGTCCCTTTGAACGGGCAAGGTGTGGTGACCCGGTCAACCGCCGGGACGGTCGCTGACGCGCTCGAGCGCCTACTCCGTTTGCTGCGGGACCGGGGAATCAAGGTCTTCGCCGTCATCGATCACAGCGGTCAGGCCGAACAGGTAGGGCAGCGTCTCCCTGACACGAAGCTCGTGGTGTTCGGGAACCCCTCGGCTGGGACCGCGCTCATGCAGGCCGCACCGCTCGTCGCACTCGATCTTCCTCTCAAGATCCTCATTTGGGAGCGCGATCACCAGTCGTTCGTCAGCTACAACGAGCCGTCCTACCTCGCCGAGCGCTACAGGATGCCAGCGGAACAAGCAACGGTGCTCTCGACCGTCGCCGCGCTCGCTCACGCCATCCACCAGCCTGAGAAGGGCTAGCCAGCCTGGCGCTCGGGGTCATTCAACACCCGCTCGACCGCTCCACGAATGGCGCCAAACGCGGCCGCTGGATCGTCGAAGTGCGCGAAGACAGGGACCTCCGATCGTCGTTGAACTCGATTCATAGCGGTGGTGCACCGGGCGGGGCCTCGTTTATCAAGATCCCGATCGACTGAATCCAGAGCCATTGTCGGGCCGACCTCGGTAGGCGACCAGCCAGATGAGCGTCACCCCGAAGGTGATGATGATGCCCACGGCTACGTAGTGCATGACCTGGGTGGCGCTGTGCGGGAACCCCGGGAAGAACTCGATGTGGAACCCGTTGTCGTTCGTGGACGGTTGGGTCGTCCCCGCTACGGCTGCGGAGCACAGCGGGAGCGTCCATAGGAATCCCAACGAAGCCGCCGTCGCGGCACGAGCGACCAACCGGCCCATGACCCCTCCGACTCTGCCCGGTTCGAGTTGGCTACATGCATCCTGCCCCTGCCCCTCTCGCTCGATGGACCCCACGACGCCGACGAGCGACAACAACCGACGAGGAGCTGAGCTTCGAACGCGCGGTTCAACGCGACGTCCGAGCGCCTCCCGGGATGCCCTCAACGGGAGAATGATCCGATGATCGTTGAGCATGCAGTATTGCTCTCGGTCGACCTGTTCCGCATGGTTCGCGTCAGACTGCTTCGGTGAGCACGCCGGAGATCGGGTACGCCGAGAGCTCGGGCGGGTCGGTCGGCTACCAGGTCGTGGGTGCTGGGCCTCCGGACGTTCTCGTCGCCAACCCGCTGTCCTTTCCCGTCGACTTGATGTGGGAAGAACCGAGGTTTGCGCGGTTCCTCAACGGGCTGTCGTCGTTCTGCCGCCACACGTGGTTCGACCCCCGGGGCCTGGGTTCGTCGGACCCGATCGCGCCAGTGGAAGGCCGCCTCGTCGAGAGCATCGTCGACGACATGGTCGCCGTCCTCGACGAGCGCGGCTGCGAACGGGTCGTTGTACTCGACACGACCGCCGGGGTGCCGGCGTTGCAGTTCGCCGCGACGCATCCCGGACGCACGAGCGCGCTCGTGCTCATCAATCCGACCGCCCGCGTCCGGCGCACAGCCGACTATCCCCAAGGTTTCCCGGACGAGGACATCGAGGAGATGCTGGCCACGGTCCGAGACCGATGGGGAACTGGCGCGACGCTCTACGGCTGGGCACCAACCATGGCCGACGACGCCCGATTCGTGGATTGGTTCACGCGCTGCGAACGCTTGTCCAGCACGCCGCAGCGCGCCTATTGGCGGTACCGGGCCAGCGTCGAGGTCGACGTTCGGCGCCTGCTCGGGGCGATCCGGGCGCCAACGCTGGTGGTGTTCCGCGCCGGCTTTCAAGGTCCCGAGCAAGCGCGGCACGTCGCCGAGCACATCGACGGCGCCCGCTACGTCGAACTTCCCGTTGAGGACAACCTGTTCTTCGTCGGCGACACGGCACCGCTCCTCGACAGAATCGAGGAGTTCGTGACCGGGCGCCTTCCTCGCCATGAAGTCGACCGGGTGCTGGCCACGGTGCTGTTCACCGACGTAGTGAGTTCCACCCCGCAAGTCGCAGGCCTGGGCGACCGGCGATGGTCCGAGTTGCTCGCTACCCACGACGGGCTCATTCGTGCCGAGCTTGCACGCTTTCGTGGTCGGGAGATCACCACTACTGGGGACGGGTTCCTGGCGACCTTCGACGGACCAGGACGGGCCGTGCGCTGCGCCTGTGCCATCCGCGACGCCGTGCGCGCCATCGGCATCCAGGTTCGCGTCGGGCTCCACACCGGCGAGATCGAATTACACGGCGACGAGATCGGCGGCATCGCCGTCCACATCGCCCAACGCGTTCAGTCACACGCCCAGCCCGAAGAAGTCCTCGTCTCTCGCACCGTCGTCGACCTCGTCGGCGGCTCGGGCATCCCGTTCGCCGATCGCGGCGTCCATGCGCTCAAGGGCGTGCC
>DATFXL010000100.1:0-11323 GCA_035316025.1 Acidimicrobiia bacterium | reverse complement strand
TTGCACTCGTTGTAGTCCTGCGGCTCCGCGTGTGGTGATGTGGGCGAGCCGCAGCGCGCAAAGTCCTCTGATTGCGAGCCAGCCGAGGTCGAGTTGGTGGCGGTGGCCGATGCGTGGTGAGTTCTCGGCGGCGTGGTGGTTGCGATGCCAGCCTTCCCCGACCGTAAACCACGCGAGGACGGGCATGTTGCGGGCGTATCCGCCGTTAGGTAGTTGGGTGGAGCTGGCGTGACCGAAGCCGTTGATGACGCCACCGGCGAGGACGAAGCCGGCGGCATGGCATCCGGCCGCGAGGAGACCGGCTGATGCGCCGACGGTGATGCCGAGCCATCCACCCTCGACGGCGTGTCCGATGAGCGCCATGCACGCGCACAACATGGCGACACCGATCGCAAGACCCATTTCTCCGTGGTCGAAAAACCAGCGGTCCCAACGATCGGCTGTGAGGTCGCGATACTTGTCGGCCAGCCGTTCGTTGTGCGTCGCTCGGGTGTAGAGGGACCCGTTGTGGAGGAGGACGTAACGGGCACCACGCTGGCCGCCTCCGAAGCTGCGTGGGCTGTGCGGGTCGTTCGGTGTGTCTTCAGCAGCGTGATGCTGGCGGTGGACCCGGGCCCATTGTCGCGGCTTCAAGGCGGTAGTGATCCACAACACGACTCGGCTCGCGGCTCGGACCTCTGGTCGGAGTTCAACGCCCCGGTGCGCGAGGTGCCGGTGCAGATACACCGTGGTCACGAGCATCGCGAGTTGGGTGACCAACACGCCAAGCGCCAGGGCGACGAACAACACGACCAGATAGCCAACGGCGTGACCCAACTCGACCCCCGTCATCGCTGGCGGCCCCGCAGGGACTGCAGCACCAGGTCACGAGACTATTGCTGCGTGTGCGGCGCACCGCGTCGCGTCGGGCATCCCACCCCGAGTCACTGCCACAGACAGAGTCTCACGGGGTCCCGCCACCTCCAGTCGGGGGTTGCTTGCCAGAGGCTCCCTGTCCCGTTCCTGCGCTAGGCGGCGCGCCGCCGCGAACCGCACCGCATGCCTGTTCGGAGCTTGGCCGTGCTGCCCCTGAGCCGCACAGAACGACGTGGCGGCCAACAGTCAACTGGCACACAGAACCGGCGATCTGTGCGCCTCGACTCCGTCACGCGCCTGGGCCCAAGGCTCGATCAGGCGTCCTCGTTGTCCTTGCGGGCCATCTCGGCGCGTTGGCATGCTCGGCGTGCCCGGGCTTCGCAGTCGAGCGCCCACCGACCTCGGTCCCGTCGGAGCCGGGCGTCCGCGTTAGCGAGGGGCTTGCGGTACACCTTGGCGGCGCGGGACTCGAGGTCGGCGACCGTGTCCTCGAGCAGCACGATCAATCGCCGGTAGGCGCTCACGTCGAGGGCGCTGAGCGCGTCGCCGTCGACGCCCTGGATCTCGTCGGCTCGCGCTTCGCCGATCGACCAGACGTGATGGGCGCGAATGGTTATCGCCACGCCCTCGAAAGATCGCGCTGGTGTGCCCCGCCACAGCTGCTTCCAGGAAGTCGCCCAGGAACCCGTACCGCTCGGCGAGCTCGGGCAGCGGGGTCCGGGACGACGTGTCGAAAAAACGGGCGCCAGGATCGCGGGGCAGGTCCCGGCCGGCGTCTACGCCGGGTGAGGGCGCCTTCCTGGCCTGCACCTTCTGGCTCGTGGCCAACTACGCGCTCACAGGACGCCTCGACGAGGCGCGGTCCCTGTTCGACCGCCTCCTCTCTCTCCGCAACGACCTCGGTCTGCTCGCCGAGCAGTACGACCCCCAGTCCGGACGACAGCTCGGCAACTTCCCGCAGGCGTTCAGCCACGTCAAGCTGATCATGGCTGCTCACATCCTCGACGACGCCTCGCAGCCGCGAGTGGTGAGCATGCCTCGATCCTTCCGAACGCCCTCACATAGCCCGCCGAGCGTGCCAATATCGCCGGCCGCGCGTTAGCGAAGCACGTCGATCACACCGCCACCTCCGCCCCAGGATCAACACTGGTAGAAGTCGCCACGACGGAAACAGCCCTCATCCTCTGCTCTCGACGAGGCCCAAATCGGCCATCGCTCCCCACTCCACTCTTCTTGTTCTCTATCTCTTCTGCCCGGTCGCGTCGGCTTCGCCATCTCGACTCGTAGTACCGACGATCCGCCTAGCGCACTTTCGCTGAGCAAGCCGCGGTACCACTGACCGACCAAGTGCTCCCGATGTGCCGTTATGGCGCGCCTGGCGGCTCTAATTGGGTGACACTCTGTGCGCGCATTCGGTGCGCGGAAGTCGAGCGCGGATCGGCAGATCCGTTTGGCTACCTCGCTCGTATTGCGGCACGCACCGACTCGGTTGAGTCCGGTTAGGCGATCCGGTAGACGATGTGGGTGGCGAGCGGCGAGGTGGCCGCCTCGACTGCCTCCGCGTGGAACTCGGGCACATCGTCGAATATCCGTTCGCCACCTCCCAGCACGACCGGGGCGATGTCGAGAACGAGTTCGTTGAGGCAGCCAGCCTGCAATGCTTGGCGGACCGCGCTTGCCCCACCTGCAACGTCGATTGGGCGGTCGCCGGCCTCTTTGACCGCTTCGGCGAAGGCAGCGTCGAAGCTGTCAACGAAGTAGAAGGTCGTCCCACCGTCCATCTTGATCGGGTCGTGCGGGTGATGGGTTAGCACGAACACCGGAGCGTGGTACGGGGGCTCAGGACCCCACCAGCCGCGCCAATCGGAGTCGCCCCACTCGCCGCGAACCGGACCGAACATGTTGCGGCCCATGATGTACGCACCGCGGGGCCCGAGTAGCCGTTGAGTGAAAGCTTCGTCGACCGGGTGCTTCGGATCGTTGAGGTGCCAGTAGTGCAGCTTGTTTCCGTCGACGCCGAGTGGGTTGTCCGCGCTTTGGTCCGGCCCCGCTACGAACCCATCGAGGGAGGTCGACATATGACTCGTGACGAACGGCATGCCTGCGACGACCTCCTCGGATTACCAGTGCGCATAATGCCCGTTCTGGTGCGGTGTCGCACAGGCATGCGCCGACTGGTTTAGACGCCCTGCCCGCATCGTTTCAGCATCAGGCGGAAGCGCTTGAAGACCGCAATCAATAGCCAGAGATAGATGAGCAACAGGAAGGATCATCACTGTCGCAAGGTGGACGTAGGAGGCCTCGTCGTTTCGGCTCCTATCGCTTGAGCGGTCGAAACATCCACCGTAGCCAGACCGCGGTCACTGATCGGAGGGCTCACGTTGCTGCGACGGCATCGAGTCGCTGCTGGTGTTCCCTTGGTGGGGCGTTTGGTACGCGTGGATGATCATGCGCACCGGCCGGTCGAGCCGCACGTAGTAAAAGGCCCACCGGATCAGCACCTGAAGGCGGTTTTCGAAGCCGATCAAGTAGTAGAGGTGCACAACGAGCCAGACAATCCAGCCAACGAACCCGGTGAAACTGAACGGCCCGACTTGACCGACGGCGGACGTGCGGCCGATCGTCGCGAGGGTTCCTTTGTCGCGGTAGCGGAAGGCGCGACGCGCCGGGCCCTCCAGGATCTCGCGGGCTACGTAGCGCCCAGCCTGCATCGCCGGCGGCGAGAGCATGGGCAGAATCTCGCCGTGCGCACCGTGGCCGGCGGCGACGTCGCCGATGGCGTACGCGTCCGTTGCGCCGACGATGCGGAAGTGGTCGTCGACTTCAATGCGGCGCGGGGGCCCGTCGAGGATGTCGGCGGGCCGGACGCCGGCAGTCCAAACCAGCGTCTGGGTGGCGAGCGCGGTACCGTCATGCAAGACGACGCCGGCATCGTCCGCGGAGTCCACCAGGACGCCGACCCGCACGTCGACGCCGCGCCGTGCGAGCTCGTCGTGTGCGTAATCGGAGAGCCGACGCTTGAACGTCGGGAGTACACGGTCACCGCCTTCGAGCAAGATGATGCGGATCCGCGCCGTTCCGAGCTCGGGGTACTCATAGGGGAACACCAGCCGCACGAATTCGGCGAGCGCACCCGCGTACTCGACACCCGTCGGGCCCGCACCCACGATGCAAAAGGTCAGGAGCTGGTCGCGCGACGTGGCGTTGCTGGCCGTGGTCGCCTGCTCGAGACACTCGAGCACGTGATTTCGGAGCGCCAACGCAGAGCCGAGGTCCTTCAGACCGAGCGCGCGCCGTTTGATCTCGGTGTTGCCGTAGTAGTTCGGCTCGCTTCCAGTCGCGAGTACCAGGTAGTCGTAGTCGATGACAGCTCCGTCCGCGAGCGCCACGGTCTTCGCCTGCAAGTCGCAGCGCGCGACGTCGCCTTCGCGGTACCGCACATTCGCATCGCCACGGAACACCTTGCGGAGCGGAGCGGCGATCTCCGAAGGATTCAACAGGCAGCTCGCTACCTCGTACAGCAACGGCGTGAACAAGTGAAAGTCGCGCCGGTCGATCAGCAACACCTCGACCGACGCTCCCCGCAACGCCTTTGCGCACTGCAATCCCCCGAAGCCGCCACCCACAACGATGACCCGAGGAACCGGACGCATACGTCGACCGTACCCCGACCGCGCTCGGACGGACACGTGTGAAGCGCAGCCACCAGCCCGCGACGCGGTGATCTTTCCATTCCCTCCTTGACGGGCACAGCGAACCGCCTAACAGGCGCACAGAACAACGCATCAGCTACCAGTCAACCGGAGCACAGGACCGGCGATCGGTGCACCGTCGCCTCCGCGTGCGAGACAAGTCCCAGGGATGATTCAGCCAACCCGAACCGCAGTACGGGTTCGGCCCGCCTCGATAGTCGCGCGCAGGTGGACTCGGGGGGTCTGGGTAGCTGGCAGCGGTCGCGCGAGGGCGCCCGTTTGCAATCCGTTTGCAGGGAGGTTGTGCGAAGTCGCCCCGGCGACCGCGTTTCGACGTTGGTGCAGCTTGGAACGGTGGGGCCGGGAGGAGTCGAACCCCCGTCCGACGGATTATGAGTCCGCTGCTCTGACCACTGAGCTACGGCCCCCGGGCGCAATCTACGCGGCGCCGCGCAGCCGGGCTCAGGGTTCCTCGAGGTAGTCCCGCAGGCGTTGCGAACGAGTGGGGTGACGCAGCTTGGCGAGCGTCTTGGACTCGATCTGGCGAATGCGCTCGCGTGTGACGCCGAACTCCTTGCCGACCTCCTCGAGCGTGCGCACCTGTCCGTCGTCGAGCCCGAAGCGCAATCGGACGACCTGACGCTCCCGATCGTTGAGCTCCTCGAGCGCCTCGACGATCGCCTCCGTGAGCAGCGCGCGCGCAGCGGCGGTGGCGGGGGCGATCGCGGCGGGATCCTCCACGAAATCGCCGAGGAAGCTGTCGTCCTCCTCCCCCACCGGCGTCTCGAGCGACACCGGCTCTTGCGCGATGCGCTGGATCTCGCGGACCCGATCGGACGTCATCTCGACCTTGATCGCGACTTCTTCGACCGTCGGCTCGCGTCCGAGCTCCTGGAGCATCTGCCGCTGGATCCGGAGCACCTTGTTCATGGTCTCGACCATGTGCACCGGGATGCGGATCGTGCGCGCCTGATCGGCGATCGCACGGGTGATTGCCTGGCGGATCCACCACGTCGCGTACGTCGAGAACTTGAAGCCCTTCGTGTAGTCGAACTTCTCGACGGCTCGGATCAGGCCGAGGTTTCCCTCCTGCACGAGATCGAGCAGGGCCATTCCCCGCCCGACGTAGCGCTTCGCGATCGAGACGACGAGCCGGAGGTTCGCCTCGGTCAGCTGCCGCTTGGCAAGCTGCCCGTCGGTGGCCACCGCCTCGAGGCTCGCCTGCGCTTCTTCGGTCAGGTTGGGCTCGAGCTCGAGCCGCTCGGTGGCGTGCAGGCCGGCCTCGATGCGCTGCGCCAGCGTGACCTCCTGCTCGGCCGTGAGCAGGGGCACCTTCCCGATCTCCTTGAGGTACATGCGGACCGGGTCGAAGCTGCCGATCTCACCCGCGCGCTCGGTGCGGGTGGCCGGCTCGCCCAAGTTGCCGAGCCGTGAGACGGGCTTCGTGGTCGGCGCCGTGCCGGGACGCGTGACCACACCGCTCGAGCGGCCGGGCTCCGAGGTGCGACCACGATGAGCAGACCTCGACTCGGGCGTGCCGCGCCGTTGGTCCTCGCGCTCGAGCTCCTCCGCGATCTCGTCGACGACCTGCACACCGCGCGCGCTGATGCCCGAGTAGATCGCGGCGAGCTCGGCGGTCTCGGGCTCGAGACCCGGAAACGCAGCGAAGATCTCACCGGTGGTGACGAACCCGCGTTCCTTGACCCGCTCGAGCAGGGCCTCCACACCGCCGTCCTCGGTGGCGTCTGCAGATCGATCGGAAGAGGAGTCGGGCGTACTCGCCGCGCTCGGCGTCGCTTCGGTGTCGTCCACGCCTGCTACTCCGCCCCTTCGACACTTTCGTTCCGCGCGGCCGTCCACCCTATCAACTGCTCGGCGTCGGAACGCGCCGCTTCCCAATCGCCGATCTCGCGATGATGCGTCATCGCGGACAGCAGCGTCTTGACCTTGCTGCCTCGCTCGTCGCCGTCCCGCAACATCACCTCGAGCACGCGCTGCGCGGCCGGCTCGACCGTGTTTGCCATCAATCGCGCCTGTAACGTCGCGAGCTCATCGCCGTCTTCTGTGACTTCCGGCTCCTCGACCGCCAGCCGCTGCAGCAGCTGGCGCGTCTGGCCCTCACTGGCGTCGAGCGCCTCGTGGAACGTCGCCGTCACGGTCAGCAGCTTGAACGCGGAACGCGCGGTCGGGTCGACGAACAGTGACTCGTCGAGCCAGTCGGCGACGAGGTCGGGGTGGTGGATGGCCCATCGCAGGACGTCGAGCTCGCGCCGGTCAACCGGTGTCGCCCGGGGCCGTGGCGTCTCTGCGCCTCCACCGCTTGGTCCGCGTGCGCGCGGCGCCTCTCGTCGCGGCCCGGCACGCACCACGGCGCGCAACCGGTCGGCGTCGATCTCGAGCGTCCCGGCGACCTTCATCACGTACTGGTCGCGAACGAGCTCGTTCGGATGGCTCGCGACGATTGCGGCCGCCGCCTCCCCGGCGCGGGCGCGGCCCTCGAGCGTTCGTAGATCCGCCGCCGCCAGCAATCGGTCCAGGCGGAACTGGAGGAACGGCGCCGCCCGCTCGATCGCGGTCGGCAGCGCCGCCGGATCGTCCTTCCAGAGGTCACCCGGATCGCGGCCGGGCGGCAGGTCGGCCACCTCGACCTGAACCTCGTAGATCTGCTCCCACTGGTACCAGCGTTCGGCGGCCGCCTGGCCGGCACTGTCGGCGTCGTACGCGAGAACGACCTTGCGGGCGAGGTTCTTCAGAATCTGGAAGTGGTCGTCGGCGAGTGCGGTGCCGCACGTCGCCACCGCGTTCGCGGCGCCGGCGAGCACGAACGCCATCACGTCTGTGTAGCCCTCGCAGATGACGACCTCTCCCCGCGCCACGATCTCGCCCTTCGCCCAGTTGAGCCCGTACAGGAGGCGGCTCTTCTGATAGATGGGTGTCTCGGGCGAGTTCTTGTATTTCGGCATCTCGTCGCCGAGCGCGCGGCCGCCGAAGCCGGCGGGTTCGCCCCGGGAGTCGTAGATCGGGAACATGAGCCGCGACCGGAACTGGTCCTGGAGCTTGTTGGCTCGGTTCACGAAAGCGAGACCGGCGTCTTGGATGTCCCTGCGCTCGAAGCCCTCGCGCTGCAGGTGCACGCTCAGCGCGTCGAAGCCGTCCGGGGCCCAGCCGAGTTGGAAGCGGCGGGCGGCGTCGCCTTCGAAGTTGCGGCTGCGGAGGTGCTTGCGCCCGGGACCGCCCTCCGGCGCCTCGAGGAGCAGGCGGTGGTAGAACGCGATCGCGGCACCGACGACCTCGCTCAGTCGTTCCTTGCGCTTGCGGTCCTTGCCGACGTTGGCGTTGTCATACCGGAGCGTGATGCCCGCGCGCGCGGCCAGACGCTCGACCGCTTCCACGAAATCGAGGTGGTCGACCTCACGGACGAACGTGATTGCGTCGCCGCTCCGTTGGCAACCGAAGCAGTGCCAAACCAAGAGGTCGGGGTTGACCGAGAACGAAGGGGTCTTCTCGGTGTGGAACGGGCACAGGCCCATGAAGCGACGGCCGACCCGCTTGAGGGCGATGTGCTCCCCGACCAGGCCCACGAGATCGGTCGCATCCCGTACTCGGGCGACGTCGTCGTCGAGGATGCCCATCGGGCGTCAGACTAGGGCCGGGCGGGCGCGGGACCGCGCTCCCCGTTCACACGCCGCGGGGAAGCGTCTCGGGCCGCCAGCCGAGCAGCTCGACGCCGAGGCCGAGCGCAAAGCGGTCCGTCATGCCGCTCACGTACTGCACCGCGAGCGCGGCGCTCTCTCGCGAACCCGGCTCCACCGCGGAGTGCGTGCCGTCGGCGACGTCGGGAAGGCGGCCCGGTGCGTCGGCGAAGTGCTCGACGAGACCGCGGAGGAGGTGGACGACCTTCCCGGCCTGGGCCCGGGCCGCCGGTCGGAGGTAGATGAGCTCGAAGTTGAAGTCCCGGAACGCCGCCAGGGCGGACGCCGCCGGCTCGGTCATCCCCACCTCACCGGTACGGTCGATGGCGTCGAGCACGGCGTGCACGAACTTGCCGACCTGGTCGGGACGGTGGTCGCCGACGATGTCGCGCACTTCCGGCGGCAGATCGTCGGGCGTAAGGATGCGCGCCCGCACGGCGTCTTCGAAGTCGTGGCAGACGTACGCGATGCGATCGGCCCATGCCACCACCTCGCCTTCCGGCGTGGCGGGGGCGGGGCGCCGCCAGGAATGGTTGCGCACACCGTCGAGCGTCTCGAGGCAGAGATTCAGCGGCGCAAGGGTGACGTCGGCGCCGTAGACCGCGTGGTCGTAGACGCCGCCGGGGACGTACGGCGAGAACGCACCCTCGGACGCGTGCCCCGCGGGCCCGTGGCCGCAGTCGTGAGCGAGAGCAATGGACTCGACCAACGGCAGGCACAAGTTCGCGACGCGGGCGATCCCGACGGCAACCTGCGCGACCTCGACCGCGTGCGTGAGACGCGTACGGAGATGGTCGTCCTCGGGGGCGATGAACACCTGGCACTTGCCGGCCAGTCGCCGCCACGGCCGCGAGTGCTTCACGCGATCGAGGTCGCGCTCGAAGCAGAGCCGGTAAGCGTCGGGCTCCTCGCGGACCATCCGGTGTCCGGCGCCGACCGGACGCGTCGCGCCCGGAGCGAGCGCGGCGGCGAGGTCGGCCTCTCGCTCCTCGCGGCGGCGCAGCCGGCCACCCACGAAGGCGTCGGCGTCGGGATGGGCGCGCCGCACGGCGACGACCGACTCGACGATCACGGGTTCCATGGCCCGAGGGTACCGGCGGGGTGTGACGGGAAGGGTGGATCGGTTGTCATGAAAATGGCAGTCAGAAGACGCGCCCTTGTGACAACGGTGCAGGCGCGACTACGCGGTTCGCCCCGGGTCGCCGGCGCCGAGGGCGGCGTGGGCGGCGGCCAGGCGGGCGAGCGGGACCCGGTACGGCGAGCACGAGACGTAGTCGAGGCCGATCTCGTGGAAGAACTGCACCGACGGCGGGTCTCCGCCGTGCTCGCCGCAGATCCCGAGCTTGAGGTCGGGGCGAGCCTTGCGCCCGTCCGTGACGGCGTCCTGCACGAGCCGGCCGACGCCCTCGACGTCGATGGTCTCGAATGGGTTGGCCGGCAGCAGCTTCAGCTCGAGGTAGGCGGGCATGAATCGGCCCTCGACGTCGTCGCGCGAGAAGCCGAACGTCATCTGGGTCAGGTCGTTGGTGCCGAAGGAAAAGAACTGGGCCACCTTGGCGATGTCGTGCGCATCGATCGCGGCGCGCGGCGTCTCGATCATCGTCCCGACGAGGAAGGACACGCCCTCGACGTTCCCGGCGAAGAGTGACTCCGCGACCTCCCGCACCTCGTCGATGAGCAGCTTCAGCTCCGGCTCGGTAACGGCGAGCGGGATCATGACTTCGACCTGGGGGTCGCCGCCGGCCATCTTCCGCTCGATCGCCGCCTCGAGCAGCGCCTTGACCTGCATGCGGTACAACCCGGGCTTGATGATCCCGAGACGGCACCCGCGCGTCCCGAGCATCGGGTTGGCTTCCCGCCACGCCTGCGCGGCGGCGAGGAGCTTCCGCCCCGCGTCGTCGAGCTGACCCTTGGCGTCCCGCACGAGCAGCTCCTCGACGTCGGGCAGGAACTCGTGCAGCGGCGGGTCGAGCAGGCGCACGGTCACCGGCAATCCGTCCATCGCCTCGAGGATCCCGAGGAAGTCGGCGCGCTGGAGCGTCTCGAGCTCCGACAGCGCGGCGTGCTCGTCGGCCTCGGTGTCGGCGAGGATGAACCGCTGCACTAGCGGCAGCCGATCGCCGAGGAACATGTGCTCGGTTCGGCACAGCCCGATCCCCTCGGCGCCGAACTCACGCGCCTTCTTGGCGTCTTCGGGCAGGTCGGCGTTCGTCCGCACACCCAACCGGCGGAAGCCGTCCGCCCAGTCGAGGATGGTCGCGAACGGCCCGGTGGGCTCGGGTGTGACGACGGGTACGGCGCCGAGGACAACGTCGCCGGTCGTCCCGTTGATCGAGATGGTGTCGCCTTCGCGCACGGTCGTGCCGTCGACCGACAGACGCTTCTCGTCGACGTGGATGTCGAGCGCCGACGCCCCACACACGGCCGGCTTGCCCATCCCCCGCGCCACGACAGCGGCATGGCTCACGAGTCCGCCGCGCGATGTGAGGATGCCGTCGGCTGCGATCATCCCGTGCACGTCGTCGGGCGACGTCTCGGGTCGCACGAGGATCACGTGGTCGCCGCGGTCGGCCGCGCCCTCGGCGTCGTCGGCGGTGAACGTGACCTTCCCCACAGCCGCGCCCGGTGACGCGTTCAGGCCCTTCGTCAGCACGTCGTACGACGCGCCGGGGTCGAACTGTGGGTGCAGGAGCTGGTCGAGCTGCGCCGGCTCCACACGGCGGACGGCCTCGGCCCGGTCGATGAGGCCCTCGTCGACCATCTCGACGGCCATGCGCAGCGCGGCGGCGGCCGTGCGCTTGCCGACGCGGGTCTGCAGCAGGAACAGGCGACCCTGCTCGATCGTGAACTCGATGTCGCACATGTCCCGGTAGTGGTGCTCTAGCGTCTTCATGACGCCGAGCAGCTGGGCGTGGCACTCCGGGAAGTGCTGCGCCATCACGTCGAGCTTCTCGACCTCGCGGATCCCGGCCACGACGTCCTCACCCTGGGCGTTGCGGAGGAAGTCGCCGTAGGGCTGGTTCTCGCCGGTGGCGGGATCGCGGGTGAACGCCACGCCCGTCCCCGAGTCGTCGCCCTTGTTGC
>DATFXL010000099.1:0-8839 GCA_035316025.1 Acidimicrobiia bacterium | reverse complement strand
CGTGGTGGCGTAGCCCTTGGCCCCGGTCAGGGGTTCCGGGCCACGGCCTTCACTCGACCGGGGTCACGAGCGACATCGGCTCCCGGCAATGGCGGGGCGGGTCGGGGATCTCGCCCTCCGGCGCCGCGTAGAGCACGATCTGCGCACCGCAGACGATGCAGCGATACCGCAGGTCGACGTCTTCGAGCTCGCGCTCTGACGGATCGGGGGGTGGTTCGCCCTTCGAGAAGTTGGCGATCGACCGCGCCGCGATCAGGTAGATGACCAGCGCGACCGCCAGCGCGATCACGACCCGGAGCACCAGCCACAGACCGTGGACCATGCGCGTTCAGGATATGCAGGAGGTCCGCCCGCGCGACCCTCGGGCGCGGGCGGACTCCCAGATCGGTCGAGAGGATCAGCCGAGGCGCTCGATGATGGTCGCGTTCGCCATGCCGCCGCCCTCGCACATCACCTGCAGGCCCCAGCGGCCGCCGCTGCGCTCGAGCTCGCTCACGAGCGTGGCGGCGAGGCGGGCGCCGGAGCACCCGAGCGGGTGACCGAGGGCGATGGCGCCCCCGTTGACGTTGACCTTGGCCATGTCGGGGTGGTGCTCCTTCTCCCACGCGAGCACCACCGGCGCAAACGCCTCGTTGATCTCGACCAAGTCCATCTGGTCGAGGGTCATCTTCGCCCGCTCGAGCACCTTGGTCGTGGCCGGGATCGGCCCCGTCAACATGAACACGGGGTCGACGCCCGCAAGCGCAAAGGAATGGAAGCGCGCCCGCGGCGTCAAGCCGAGCCTGCTCGCCGCCTCCTCGCTGGTGACGAGCACGGCGGCCGCACCGTCGCTGATCTGGGACGAGTTTCCCGCCGTGATCACGCCGTCGGGCTTGAACGCGGGCTTCAGGGCGGCCAGCTTCTCGAGCGACGAGTCGGGCCGGATGCCTTCGTCCCGGGAGAACGTCGTAGTGCCCGCCTCCGCCGCGACTTCGACGGGGACGATCTCCCGCTCGAAGCGACCCTCGTCGGTGGCCTGCGCCGCGCGCAGGTGCGACTCGACGGAGAAGCGGTCGTTGTCCTCGCGCGAGATGTTCCACTTCTCGGCAATCAACTCGGCCGAGATGCCCTGCGGCACGAGGCCACCGCGCTCCTGGTAGCGCGCGAACACCTTCGGGCCGAAGGGTTGGCTCCCGGGCGTGAACGACGCGCCCATCGGCACGCGGGTCATACTCTCGACTCCGGCCGCGATCACGACGTCGTACGCCCCGGCGATGACGCCCTGGGCGGCGAAGTGGGCGGCTTGCTGCGACGAGCCGCACTGCCGATCGACGGTCGTGCCGACGACCGACTCCGGGAACCCGGCCGCGAGAGCGGCGTTCCGGCCGACGTTGACGGCCTGGTCACCGACCTGCATCACGCACCCCATGATCACGTCCTCGACCAGGTCGGGATCGAGGTCGTTGCGCTGCACGATCGAGTCGAGCGTGAGCGCGGCGAGATCGACGGGGTGGACGTCCTTGAGCGCGCCGTTCCGCCTCCCGAGCGGCGTACGGACGGCGTCGACGATGACGGCCGTGGGCATGACGGGCCTCCTCGGCTACTAGACCAACCGGTCAACTGTACCGCCGCGGGCTACATTCCGGCCCGTGCCGCGGAACATGGATCGCTCCCTCGGTGACGGCGGAATGCAGTTGCTGGCCGAGCTCGGCGTGTCGTTCGACGACTACGGCGACGGCTGGGCCACTGCAGCGTGGACGCCGACGGACGTGGCGTGCAACCCGGCCGGCGCCGTGCACGGCGGGGTCTACGGGGTGGTGCACGACGCGGCGATGAACTTCGCGACGAACGCCGCGCTCGAATCGGGCGACCGTGCCGCCACGCTCGAGCTCAAGTACTCCACCATGCGCCCGGCCCAGGCCGGTGATCCGCTCACGGTCCGCGGCGAGGTGGTGCGGATCACCCGTCAGGTTGCATACCTCGAGACCGCGATCCGCGATTCCGACGGGGAGCTGGTCTCAAAGGGGACGGGGACGTTCATCCTGCGCCGCAAGGAGGAACGGCCCGCTCATCAGGTGGCGTCGTGACGCCGGACGATCACACGCCGACGAGCTCACCCCATGGCGACGGGCATCGTGAACGAGAACGTCGCCCCGTGACTGGGCTCGCTCTCGACCCAGATGCGACCGCCGTGCTGGGCGGTGAACCGTTGGGCGATCGTCAAGCCGATGCCGGTGCCCCGGGCGTGGTGGTTGCCGTTCCGTGACTGGTAGAAGCGGTCGAAGATGCGCTCCTGCTCTTCGGGGGCGATTCCGGGACCCTCGTCGGCGACCGACACGACCACTTCACTGTCGTCCCGCCGGGCACTGATCGACACGGTGCTCCCCGTCGGCGAGAACTTCACCGCGTTCGTGAGCAGGTTGACGAGGACGTGGTTGAACGCGTCGGCATCGGCGTCGACGGCGAGCGCATCCGGGACGTCTACGGCCATGCGGTGCTGCGCGGTTACTGGAGCGATCCCGCACAAAGCGACGTCGACCGCGGCCGCGACGTCGAGCGTGTCGGGCGCTATCTCGATCGGGCCGCTCTCGGTGCGTCCGAACTCCATGAGCTGGCGGACGAGTCGCCCGAGCTCGTCGGCGTTCGACGAGGCCCGAGTGAGAAGCTCGCGGCGGCGGTCGTCGGCGAGCCGCTCCCAGTGCAGCAAGACCGTGTCGACGAAGCCCTTCACCGCCGTGAGCGGCGTGCGCAGCTCGTGGGACACGAGGGCGAGGAACTCGCCCTTCTGGTGGTCGGTCTGGGCGAGGCGGGCGGCCACGATGTGCTCGCGCTCCGACGCCCGCGCCCACTGATCCAGCAGCTCGCGCTGCCGCCGCCGGTAGCGCGGAAGGTACGGCGCCGCCCCGACGACCACGCCGAACCCCAGCGCGAGCGTCAGCGCGCCCACCAGGGTGCTGGGCTCGGTCATGGCGCCGGCGATGGCCGAACCGAGGCCCGGGTCCGCCGCTCGCCGCCTGGTTACGGCGTCGAGGGTGCGGTTCGCATCCTGTGATGCGCCGGCATCGCCGGGCTTCGACGGCGACGACGACGCAGGCGAGTCGGGTGGTGACGGTGACGGCGACGGCGGCGGGCCATTCGGCGCCGGCGGTGCAGGATCGGCCGGTGCGGGAGACGCGCCGCCCCCGCCCTGAGAACTGCTCGGCGACGATGACGAGCCTCCGGATCCACCGGGTAGTGGCGGAACCCCGGGCACGGACGGCAGGCTCGGGGCGCCGCCTCCGCCGAGCTCGACACCGGGAACGTGGACTTCTCCGAGACCGGGGACGCCGACGTCGACCGGCGGCGTGGTGACCGGCGGGAGGATCTGCGCAGACGCCGGGGCCGCCCACACTGCGGCCGCGCCGAACGCGCTCATCAAGAGCCCGACGGCACCGACGACTCCTGCACAGCGCGTCATGTGGCGACACCTGCCGCCTCGGGGTGCGACCGCTGCATCCTTGCCGCCGGTAGCGACACGAAGAACGTCGAGCCCACGCCCGGCTCGCTCTCGAGAGTGATGCGCCCGCCCTGCAGCTCGGTGAAGCGCTTCGCGATTGTGAGACCGATGCCCGTTCCCCGTTGGGACGCCACATTCGACGGCGATTGGTAGAACCGGTCGAAGACGAGTCCCTGCTCGTGCGCCGCAATTCCCTTGCCGCGGTCGGCCACGGAGACGACGACGTCGGCGCCGTCCGGCTCCGCCTGCACCGTGATCGGCGAGCCCTGCGACGAGAACTTGGCCGCGTTCACCAGGAGGTTCGTCAGGACATCAGAGAACGCGGCCGGGTCAGCGGACACGGCGACGCCCGGGGGCACCTGGATGACAACGCGGTGCTCGGCCAGCACGGCGGTGAGGTCGCCGAGCGCGCTCGCGACGGCATCGGACACCGCCATCGGTTGGCGGTTGATCCGCACGTTCTCTGCGTCGAGGCGGGCGAAGTCGAGAAGCTGGCCGACGAGGCGATTGAGCTCGTCGGCGTTGATCGACGCCCGGTCGAGCAGCTCACGCTGCCGGTCCTCTGGAATCGTGCCCCAATGCACGAGGACAGTGTCGACGAACCCCTTCACCGCCGTCAGCGGCGTACGCAGCTCGTGCGACACGCGCGACAGGAACTCGCCCTTCTGCCGATCGAGCTGCGCCAGTTGCTTCGCCGACGCCCGCTCCCGGTCGTAGGCGCGGGCGCGTACGGCGATGGTCGCCGCCCGATCGGCGAACGCCTCGAGGAACGCGAGTTCGTCGACGGATACCGGCCCCGGTCGGGTGGAGGCGCTTGTGAGGACGCCGATCACCTCGTGGCCGACACGCAGCGGTACGAGGACGAGTGACTCGCACCCGAGGCTCTCGAGCATCGTCGACCACGGCCCCGCCCAGGCCTCGTCTCGGCCGTCGTCCCCGATGCCCGTGACGACGAGCGGCCGGCGTGCGGTGAGCACGGCCGCGAACGGGCTCGCGGGACCGAGTTCGATCTCGTCGCGTGTCAGGCGATCGGCCTCCGTCGGGGTCGGGGCGGACGGGCCGGACGTCCACGCGGAGACGATCACGCCGTCTGGCTCGCGCAGCACGACCCCGGCAATCCGGGCACGCATGGCGTGGCGAACCGAGGCCGCGATCGAATCGAGCGTGTGCGCGAGGTCAGGCCGCGACTCGGCCGTCCCGAGCGCGTCGTGGAGTCGGACCAGCGCCACCGCCGTGCGCCGGCGCTCGGCGGTCAGCCGGCCCGTGAGGACGACGACGAGGGGGACGACGACCGCGAACGCGACGAGCGTGCCGCCGTCGACGCGGTCGGCTTCCGGAGCGAGCGCGTCCGCGACGAGCGCGCCGACCAAGGCCGCGCTCGACAGGGTGAGCCCGAGGCGGAGCCCGCCAACGTACGTCGAGAGGGTCACGATGAGCAGGAAGAGGACGAGCCCGACGGTCAGGGCGCGCGGGATCGCGACGATCACGAGCCCGATCACCGCGATGCCGAGGAGCGGCGTCAGCATCGGGGCCGGGAAGCGGGGCCGGCGCGCCGTGATGACGTCGAAGATCGTGGCCCCCAGGACGTAGGCGACGGCGGCCGCCGAGAGCGTGAAAGCCTCGGCCTGGCTGAGCCCCGGCGCGAGCAGGACGCCGCCAGCGAGGGGGAGCCCCAGCCACAGGCGGAGCTGCCAGGCGGTTCTCTTCGCCCTGGTCGTGGTCATGCGGCTCCCGTCCGCCACGTGCCGCTCGGCGTCCTGCGGCGCGCGCGCACGCCGGGTCGGGTCAGTGACAACCCATTGTGTGACCAGACGACGCCGCGGAACATGGCCCGATCTGGCCCTTTCCGCCCGGTGAGGCAGGCTAGTCCGATCGGGCCATGCTGCGTGGTGGCACCGGCGGGTTGCGGACCCCGGGGAGAGCTACTGAAGTGCCCGGCCATGGCCCCACCGCTGGGACCGCCCCCGCCCGGACCCCGCAGCAAGCGCATCCGGGGTGGATGGGCGCTGGAGGCCATCGCCATCGTGCTCGCGCTGTACCCCGTGTACGGCTGGATCCGCGACCTCGTGGGAGTGTCCCGCGCCGACGCGTTCCGGAACGCCCGTCAAATCATCGAGTGGCAGGAGGGGCTCCGCATCTACCACGAGCGGACCATTCAGGAGTACTTCCTCCCCTACCCGTGGTTCATCGGGTTCTGGAACCTCTTCTACGGCAGCATTCATTTCGCGGCACCGGTCGTCACGCTCGTGGCGCTGTACCACTTCGATCCCGGGCGCTACGTGCGCTGGCGCAACACGTTCCTCCTGATCCTCGTGGTCGCGCTGGTCGGATTCTGGTTCTACCCACTGATGCCGCCCAGGCTCTTGCCGTCGAGCTTCGGGTTCGTGGACACGAGGCTCGTGTTCTTCACGATCGGCAAGCCCGTCCCCCACTCCGAGGAGACGGGTGCCATCTACGCGGCCATGCCGAGCCTCCACGTGGCTTGGTCGACCTTGGCGGTCTTCGCGCTGTGGCCCTTGGTCCGGCCGATTTGGGCGCGGGCGCTGTTGGTGTCGTACCCGGTACTGATGACCTTCGCCATTGTCGTGACGGCGAACCACTACTTCCTCGACGCCGTCGGCGCGTGGGTGGTGCTGGCGGTCGCGTACGCCCTCGCCCGCTGGCGTGACTGGTGGCCGTGGCGCACGAAGGAGCAGGCGCCGCCCCGTTCCGCGATGATGGAGCAGTGAAGCACGTCACCATCGCCGGTCTTACCGAGCTCGACCCGCTGTTGGGGGAGCTGCGGGACGTCGACGGCCTCGAGGAGAAGAAGCGCGGCGTCTTCTATCGGGGGTCCCGCGCGTTCCTGCACTTCCACGAGGATCCGACTGGCTTTTACGCCGACGTGCGGCTCGACGGCACCGAGTTCGAGCGCATGCGGGTGTCGACGAAGGCCGAGCGCAAGCGCTTGCTGTCGCGTGTCCGCGCGGCGATGCGCCGCTAGCGATCAGCCTTCCGGGATCGCCTCCCACCACTGGCACCACCACTCGGCGCCGACGAGGATGCGCAGCTTCGGGTGCCAACAGTACGAGATCTCGGCCGTGTTCTCGAAGTAGTACCGGCAGTTCTCGCATTGCTCCTCACCCTGCGGCTTCGCCTTCAGGACCGCGTTGTCGGCGAGGTGCCGAAGCTCGATCGCGAGCTTCTCGTCGATGTCCTTCGGCTCAGGTTCGGGGATCGCGTACTCGTCTGCCACGGCGTGGATCTACCCCTGCTCGACGGTCTCCGTTCGGCCGGGGCATCTTCGCACGCGAAGCTTCCCCGAGTTTCGACACGCGCCGACGGACCATGGCTCCGAGCACGCCAACCCGCATGTCACGGCCCGGCAGGCACGTACCATGCCCGTTCCGGGCTCGCGGTGCCCGCCCGCCAAGCTGCACAGAACGACGCCGCAGTCAGTCCGCAACCAGAAGCACCAAATCGGCGGTCGGCACGCCATACCTTCGACACGACGCCTGGTGGGTGCTAAGCCCGCGCCGAGCGGCTTCGTAGCCGTTGAGGCTCGCGAGTGAGAGATTCCATGCACGCGCTTCGAATGCATGCCCGGGCCGGGCCGGAAGCCTTGATCTATGAGTCCGCGGCGGTTCCTGAGCCCGGCATCGGTGACGTTCTCGTGCGCGTCGGTGCGGCGAGCTTCACGCCGACCGAGCTTTCGTGGCCCGCGACCTGGGTGGACCGGGCGGGCCGGGACCGGACGCCGGTGATTCCAGGCCACGAGGTCTGCGGAACTGTTGCCGCGCTCGGTTACGGGACAACGGGTTGGGACGTCGGTGATGCCGTCTTCGGGCTCACGGACTGGTATCGGGACGGCACTCTCGCCGAGTACGTCGCGGTCGAAGGGCGCAATTTGGCATCCAAGCCCGCTGGGTTCGCGGACGTCGACGCCGCGGCGTGCGTCATGCCGGCAATGACGGCGACGCAGGCGCTCTTTACGCACGGGCGACTCGCATCCCGACAGACCGTGCTGATCCAGGGCGCCGGCGGCGGCGTGGGTACTGCGGCGACTCAACTCGCTCGGGCGGCCGACGCAATCGTGCTCGCCTCGGCGCGCTCGTGGGCACGAGACCTCGTGCTCGAGCTCGGCGCCCACGAGTTCATCGACGCCGACCAGGCTTCCGTCGCCACGGCCGCCAGGGGTGTCGACCTGGTCTTCGACCTCGTCGGCGGCGACGCCTTGGGACGCGCGTGGCCCCTCGTCCGCGCCGGAGGAAGCATCGTCTCGGTCGTCGAGGACCCCGCCGCCCGCCCCGAGGCGCGCAGCGATGCCGGCTCCGCGTTCTTCGTCGTCGAAGCCGACGGGGCCATGCTCAGCGAGCTCGCCTCCCAGATGGACGCCGGCCAGCTCCGACCTGTGGTGGGCGCGGTCCGTCCCCTCGCAGAAGGGCCCGAGGCGTTCGCGTCGAAGCAAGCGGGAAACGTTCCCGGAAAGATCGTCCTCCATTCGTGACGCGCCCAGATGTGCCGATATGGCGCGCACTGTGGCACCTGTAAGGCGACGTTCCATCCACGCGTTCGGTGCGCTTCACCAGGCGCAGATCGGCAGCTCTGTGCGCGTCGGGCTATCCGAGTCGAATCACGCAGCAGGCGGCTCTCGACGCGTCAGTGTCGAGGTCATCGGCCAGTCCCCGATCGCGGACTGCACGCGCGTCCTCGAGCACTCGGAGGCGATTCTGATCTATCCCTGGAGGGAGCCTTGAACCTCGCTCGGCTCACTCCCATCGCCTACCGACAGTTCTCGGCAGTACGCGTTGAAAGCCGAGTAATCCGCCTCAGTCCAAGCACGCGTGAGTTGCGCGGACTCTTCACCTTCCACACTGCGACGGAGAACCTCGTCGAACTCCGTCTCGGCAGCGCGCCGCTCAGGTGCCGCCATCTTGACTGCCCATCCTGCTCGCAGACTGTCGCAGGGACTCTAGGCCGAATCGACCGAGCCCGCCCTCCGTCGCGGATGTGCTACCTGCTGCGGTGCATCTGAATCTCGGGAATGCCATGATCCCCGTATCGGCAGTTCTGTGCCATGTTCGGCACGGGGCCGCCTCTCTGATGCCGTCCCAAGGCTCCGCCACGGTCGTCCAGGAGACTCGTGGGCACGGGACGATCCGGCTCACTGCTGACCTCTTTGGCCATCTCATTTCGGGGGAGGCAGATCGTGCGGCCGACGCGCTCGACCGGGCACTCGGAGGTGAAATGCGAGCGGGTGGCTACAAAGTCGGCTACCTGTGCGGGCCCGGTACAACCAGCCGAGCGTGAGCGCCGCTTTCACCAAGACCGATGCGGTGGAGACGATGGGACTCGAACCCACGACCCCCTGCTTGCAAAGCAGGT
>DATFXL010000098.1:0-2012 GCA_035316025.1 Acidimicrobiia bacterium | reverse complement strand
GCGATCCGGGCACTCGCAAGGAACGGTCCTGCGCGCGGACGTCGTCGTGGTCGGGGCCGGGATCTCGGGTCTCACGGCGGCACGCCGCCTCACCCAGGCCGGGCGGTCGGTGCTGGTCCTTGAGGCGAGCGACCGGGTCGGCGGCCGGACGGTGAATCTCGACGTCGCGGACGGCGTGGTCACCGAGGGTGGCGGTGAGTGGGTCGGGCCGGGGGAGGACCGCATCCTCGCGCTCATCGACGAGCTCGGGCTCTCGACGTTCAAGACGTACGCCGAGGGCGAGACGATCTACCTGCGCAACGGGGTCCGGCAGACCGCGGCCGGCGCGGTCCCGCCGTTCAGCGAGGCGGCGCTCGCGGACTTCGTCCAGGTGCTGACCACGCTCGAGGAGATGGCGGCGACCGTCCCGCCCGAAGCGCCGTGGACTGCGCCGAACGCCATCGCGTGGGACGCCACGACCTTCGGGCAGTGGCTCGACGCGAACGTCCAGACCGACGAGACGAAGTGGCTCCTCACGCTCGGCTTCACCATTGTCGAGGGGGAGGACCCACACAGTGCCTCCCTCCTCTGGATCCTCAGGGTGATCGCGACGTCCGGTGGGATCGAGCACATGCTCGGGACGACCGGGGGCGCCCAGGACTCCCGCGTCGTCGGCGGCACGCAGCTGATCTCGCTGGAGATGGCACGGCAGCTCGGGAGGCGGGTCATCCTCGGGTCGCCGGTCACCGAGATCCGCCAGAGCGACCACGGCGTCCTCGTGACGTCGGAGCGCGCCCGCGTGCAATGCAAGCGGGTGATCGTCGCGATGACACCGGCGGACGCCGATCGCATCCGCTTCGTGCCGGACCTCCCGGTCCGCCGCGCGACCGTCCAGCGCAAGTGGCACAACGGCACCGAGAGCAAGCTGTTCGCGATCTACGACAGGCCCTTCTGGCGCGACCAGGGCCTCAGCGGGCAAGCGCTCACCGACCTCCCCGGCGCGCCGTTCGTCATCGACAACTCGCCGCCCGACGGCAGCCTCGGCATCCTCCTGACGTTCATCGGCACCGCCGGCTCCGGGGCCGGTCTCACATGGAGCGACGCGGTCCTCGACGACCCCGCCGCGCGCCGGGCGGCGTTCCTCGACGCCCTGACGACGCTGTTCGGACCAAAGGCCGCGCGACCCGTTCTCTACCTCGAGAAAGACTGGGTCCACGAGCCCTGGATCGACGGGTGCGTGAGCGCCCGGGCGCCAGGGCTGCTCACGCAGTACACGAACGCCGTGAGCGAGCCGGTGGGCCTGATCCACTGGGCCGGCACGGAGACCGCAACCGTCTTCGAGGGCTACATGGACGGAGCGGTTCGCGCCGGCGAGCGCGCCGCGAACGAGGTCGGCGCGGTGCTCTGACCGCATAGCCCTCAGCGCGCAACGCGTTCGCTGCCGACCTCCGATTCGACTATGGCTCGCTTCATGAACGTCGATCGGAAGGCCCTCATCCGCGAGTCCAAGGAGTGCCTCGAGAAGCTGACCCCGTTCGAGCCCGCCGGGTACCATCGGCGGCCGAGGGCGTGATGGCGGCCAAGCCGTTCGTCGTCGCGCCCTCGGACTATGCGCCCACACTCGACATCGTCGGCGAGCACGTCACCGTGCTTGCATCCGGCGAGCAGACCGAGAGCTACGAGGTGTTCCTGCAGCGCGGGCCGGAGGCCAGCGGGCCACCGCCGCACAGCCATCCGTGGGACGAGTCCTTCCTCGTCCTCGAAGGGCAAGTCGACTTCGGCATCGGCGACGAGTCGATGACGGCGGCGCCGGGTACGTTCGTCCATCTGCCCGCCGGCACCGTGCACTGGTTCCGCTTCGGTGCCGGGGGCGGGAAGATGGTGTCGATGACGTCGCGACTCGGCGCCTCGAGGATGTTCACCGACTTCGCCCGCGAGATCGCGCCGATGAATCCCGATCTGGAGCAGCTCGCCAAGGTAGGTTCCCGTCACGGGCTCAAGGTCGCGCTGTGAGCACTTCCGGCGTCGACGTG
>DATFXL010000097.1:0-36273 GCA_035316025.1 Acidimicrobiia bacterium | reverse complement strand
GAGTGCGGTGACAGTGGGCACTCGATCGCCAACCTGGCCGAGGACGTCCGCACCGTGCTCGAGCGAATGGATCTGCACGACGCCATCCTCGTCGGGCATTCGATGGGCGGCATCGCGTTGCAGGCGTTCGCGACGCGCCATCCCGACGTCGCCGCCGAGCGCGTGCGCGGCATGGTGCTGATCTCGACGCTGGCGAAGACGTACCTTTCCGGGTCGAGCTGGCTGCGCAAGATGTTCGAGCGTCTCACCGGCGGCGGGCCGTCGGCCGGCGAGCTGATGACGCAGCAGAACCTGGGGTTCTTCCTCACCCGTGTCGGGTTCGGTCGCGACCCGCAGGCGAGCCACGTCGAGCTGGTACGGCAAATGATCGCGGCGTGTCCCAAGCCCGCCAGCCAGGAGGCCGTCGCCGCGCTGGTCGGCCTCGACATGACCGAGGAGCTCCCGACCATCCGCGTGCCGACGCTCGTCCTCAGCGGCAGCGCCGACGTGATGGCGCCGCCGGCGCAGGCCCGGCGCGTCGCCGAGCTCATCCCCGGCGCCCACCTCGAGGTGTTCAAGGGCGCGGGTCACATGCTCATGCTCGAACGGACCGCCGAGGTCGACGCGCTCATCACCGACTTCGCCCGTGACCTCGGTGCGGGCGCGCCAGTGCGACGGTTCTGGTCTCGGCGCCGGCGTCGTCGCGGCGGGACCCCCCGCCGACCCGCAGCGGGGCGGGTCCGCGCCGAAGGCTCGTCCCGGGAGGCCGCCTCCTGATCACCGACGTCCCCGGGGTCGGCGTCGGGCACTGGACCGGTGACGGCACCGGCGTCACCGTCGTGACGGTCCCGGCGGGCACCGTGGCGTCGGGCGAGGTGCGCGGCGGCGCTCCCGCCAGCCGGGAGACGGCCCTGCTCGATCCTCATCGCCTCGTCGAGCACGTCGACGCCGTCGTGCTGACGGGCGGCTCGGCCTTCGGCCTCGCCGCCGCCGACGGCGTCATGCGCGCCCTCGAAGCGCAGGACCGGGGCTTCCCGACCGCGGGCGGCAAGGTCCCGATCGTGCCCACGGCCGCCGTCTACGACCTCGTCAGCTCGGGAGGCCTCCGCCCCGGGGCGGACGAGGGCGCCGCCGCTTTCGCCGCCGCCGTGCCGGGCGTCCCGCCGGCGACGGGGCGGGTCGGGGCGGGCACGGGCGCCACGGTGGGGAAGTGGAAGGGCGCCGACGATCGCGTCGCCGGTGGCCTCGGCTCGGCGTCCCGTCGAGTCGACGAGGCGGTGGTGGGCGCGCTGGCCGTCGTGAACGCGATCGGCGACGTCGTGGGCGACGACGGCCGGGTGCTGGCGGGCTCGACCGCTCCGCCGGACACGCCGCCCTTCCCGGACCCGCTGCCGTTCGTGGAGGGCGAGCACACCACCCTCGTCGTCGTGGCGACGAACGCCCGCCTCGCGAAGCTCGAATGCCACCTGGTGGCGCAGACCGCCCACCACGCGATGAGCCGGACGCTGTCCCCGTCGCACACCCGCTTCGACGGCGACATCTCCTTCGTGCTCGCCACCGGCGCTGCCGGCGCTCACTTCGACCGTCTTCGTGTCGCCGCCGGCGACGCCGTCGTCGCCGCGATCCGGGGCGCGGTGGCCTGAGGCCGGGCGTGCCCGCGCGTGACGCGAGCATCCTTCGAGCCGAGCGGAGCGTCCGCGGCCGCCCCGAGCGGCCACCGCGAGCGAGGCGAATAACATTGTGAGTGTCGTTGGTGCTGGAGTCCCCCTTCGCCTCGTTCGAGGAGCTCGAGCGCGAGGCGCTCGGCTGCACGAAGTGCCCCCTCGCCACCCAGGGTCGCACCCAGGTGGTGTTCGGCGACGGCGACCCGAGTGCCGACCTCGTGTTCGTGGGCGAGGGCCCGGGCGCCGAGGAGGACAAGCAGGGCATCCCCTTCGTCGGACGGGCGGGCCGCCTCCTGACGGGCCTGATCGGCGACATCGGCCTCCGCCGCGACGAGGTGTACATCGCGAACGTCGTCAAGTGCCGCCCGCCCGGCAACCGCGACCCGCTGCCCGACGAGATCGAGGCGTGCCGCCCGTTCCTCGAGGGCCAGCTGGGCTTCATCGGTCCCGCCGTCGTCGTCACCCTGGGGAACTTCGCCACCAAGCTGCTGCTCGAGACCAAGGACGGCATCACGAAACTGCGAGGGCGCGAGTTCCCGTTCCGGCAGTCGAGCGTTTTGATCCCGACGTTCCATCCCTCGGCGGTGTTGCGCAGCGGAGGGACCGCGCTGGCGCAGGCACGCGCCGACTTCGTGCGGGTGAAGCGTGCGTTGCTGCGCGTCACGGAGGAACGCGCCGATCCGTCGGGCGCATGACAGGCCGAGGCCGCGTCGTGACCCGTTCGACGGACGAGACCCTCGCGCTGGCGGGATCGGTCGGCGAGCTGCTCCGCCCCGGCGACGTCGTCTCCCTGGCCGGCGACCTCGGAACGGGCAAGACCGTGTTCGCACGCGGCCTCGCGCGGGCGCTCGGCGTGGAGGACCCGGTCGTGAGCCCCACGTTCACCATCGTTCGCGAGTACGAAGGTCGAGTGCCCGTCGTGCACGTGGACGTCTATCGCATCGACACGTTCCAGGAGCTGCACGACCTCGGGTTCGAGGAGGTACTGCGCGACGACGCCGTCACGCTCGTCGAATGGGGCGACGTGATCGACGGAATGCTGCCGGGCGACCGGCTCGACGTCCGTCTTGCCGCTGGCGGCGGCGACGACGAGCGCGTCATCGAGATCGAAGGTCACGGGCGGTCGTGGCGTGCCCGGGCCGCCGAGCTTGCCGTCGGGGCCTGACGTGCTGCTCCTCTGCCTCGACACCGCGACGCCCCAGGTCAGCGTGGCGATCGGCGACGAGGGCGCCGTCCGGGGCGAGATCCGGCTCGGGCGGGGCCGGCGCCACGCCGAGCAGCTGGCGCCGGCGATCGCGTACTTGTGCCACGAGCTCGACGTCGAGCTCGCCCGGCTGGCGGGCATCGCCGTCGGGCTCGGACCGGGACTGTTCACCGGGCTGCGCGTCGGGGTGACGACGGCGAGGACGATGGCCCAGGCGCTGCGCGTGCCGGTCGTCGGCGTGGCGAGCCTCGACCTCGTCGCCTACCCGCTGCGGCACACGAACCGGCTCGTCGCCGCGGTGCTCGACGCCCGCCGGGGCGAGGTCTTTCACGCCCGCTATCGGCCCGTGCCCGGCGGCGTGCAGCGGGTGGGTGACTACGAGGTCGGGGCGCCCGCTGACCTCGTCGCCGACCTGGTCGCGGCGGGTGAGGAGGTCCTCTTCGCCGGCGATGGCGCGCTCCGCTACCGCGCCGCCTTCGCCGAGGTCGACCGGTCCGAGCAGGCTGGTCCCGCGTACGCCTTCCCGAGTGGCGCCGCCCTCGTCGAGCTGGCCACCGCGCGGGTGGAGCGTGAGGAATTCTCCTCGCCGTGGGAGCTGGAGCCGTTCTACCTGCGGCAGAGTGACGCCGAGATCGAATGGGAGAGGAGACAGGCGTCCTAATGGCGGTCGAGCCCACATCCGAGCCGCTCGTCGTGCACGTCGTCCCGATGCGACGCCGGCATATCCGCGGCGTGCTGCGGATCGAGCAGCAGGTGTACCCGCGGCCGTGGACGATGTCGCTGTTCCTCAGCGAACTCGCCCTGCGGTCGAGCCGCGCGTACTTCGTCGCCCGCGTCGGCCGCGAGGTCGTCGGATACGGCGGCCTGATGATGTCGGCCGATGACGGGCACGTGACCACCCTGGCCGTCGACCCTCGCTGGCAGCGCCGCCAGATCGGCACACGGCTGCTGCTCGTCCTGGCGCGCGAGGCGGTCGCGCGCGAGGCGCGCAGCCTTACGCTCGAGGTGCGGTTGTCGAACGGGCCCGCCCAGGAGCTGTACCGCCGGTTCGGCTTCGCCCCCGTCGGCGTGCGGAAGAACTACTACGCCGAGACGAACGAGGACGCGCTCGTGATGTGGGCGCACGAGGCGCAGCGACCGGAGTACGCCGACCTCCTCGACGGCATCGAGCGCCGGCTCGACGGCGAGACGGTGGTCGAAAGGCCGCGGCGCTGGTAGGCGTGCGCATCCTCGGGATCGAGACGTCCTGCGACGAGACAGCCGCCGCCGTCGTCGAGGACGGCCGCCGCGTGCGCTCGTCGATCGTGTCGAGCCAGGTCGAGCTGCACGCGCCCTACGGCGGGGTCGTGCCCGAGCTCGCCAGCCGCGCCCACGTCGAGCTCGTGAACCCGGTCGTCGACGACGCGCTCATGGAAGCCGGTGTTCTCGATGCCGGCGAGCTCGATGCGATCGCCGCCTGCCACGGTCCTGGTCTGGCGGGCGCGCTCCTGGTCGGTGTCAGCGCGGCCAAGGCGTTGGCGCTGACGACCGGCCTTCCCTACGTGCAGGTGAACCACCTCGAGGCCCACTTGTACGCGGGTTGGCTGGAGGAGCCCGACCTCGAGCCCCCGCTCGCCGTGCTCATCGTGTCGGGCGGGCACACGCTGCTCGTCGTCATGGAGGACCACGGCCGCTATCGCATGATGGGGCAGACGGTGGACGACGCCGCCGGCGAGGCATTCGACAAGGTCGCGCGCTTCCTCGGCCTCGGCTATCCGGGGGGTCCGGCGATCGACCGCCTGGCCGCCGACGGCGAGGCCGGCGCCGTGGCGTTCCCCCGGGCCATGCGCGACGAGGGCTACGACTTCTCCTTCTCGGGTCTCAAGACGGCGGTCGTCAATCACGTGCGCAAGCATCCCGACGTCCCGGCCGCCGACGTGGCCGCCTCGTTCCAGGAAGCGGTCGTCGACGTGCTTACGACCAAGCTGGTCGCCGCCGCCGCCGAGGCCGGTGCGCCGACACTGGTGCTCGGTGGCGGCGTCGCCGCCAACTCGCGGCTGCGAGCACGGGTGGCCGAGGCGGCGGAGGCGTCTGGGCGTCGCGCGTTCCTCCCGCCCCTGGCGCTCTGCACCGACAACGGCGCCATGATCGCCGGCGCCGCGTGGTGGCGCCTGCGTGCCGACGGCCCGACGCCGCTCGACGGCGGCGTCGCCCCCTCCTTGGCACTTCCTACCATGTAGGCCCGATCCGGCCGTCGCTCGTCCTCGTCCGGTCCGGGCGCGCCTTGCCGGCAGCGGGAGCGGGCTGTTACGTTGATGATCTGGCACTCACACCCTTCGAGTGCTAACGACGTCGAGAGCATCTCGTTTCACCGCCAGGAGGCGCCACCATGAACCTGAAGCCGCTGGAGGACCGGATCGTCGTCCGGGCCCAGGAGGCCGAGGAGACGACCACGAGCGGTCTCGTCATCCCTGACACGGCCAAGGAAAAGCCCCAGCAGGGCGAGGTGCTCGCCGTCGGGCCGGGCCGGCGCTCGGACCAGACGGGAGACCTCATCCCCGTCGACGTCGGCGTGGGCGACGTCGTCGTCTACTCGAAGTACGGCGGCACGGAGATCACCGTCGACGGCGAGGACCTCCTCATCCTCACCAGCCGGGACGTGCTCGCGAAGGTCGCCAAGTAGCGCCCGAGCCGGTCGGAACGCGATAGGGGTCGGGCCCGGGGGCCCGACCGCTATCGGTGGTCGGGGGCGTCGTTGCCACCTTCGTGCCGCTCGAGCAGGCCGCGAATCTCGACGGCCCGGAAGCGGTGCTGCCCGCCCGGGGTCCGCAGCGCCCGGATCCGGCCCCGCTTCGCCCACAACACGACCGTGCGCCGGTCCACGCCGAACAGGCTGGCGACCTCCGCCGACGTGAGCAGGTGGTCGTCGAGTCCCTCGGTGCCGGGTTCGGCCGCCCGGCCGTTCGTCTCGGCGTTGCGGTTCTCGTTCATCGCAGCGCCTTGGGGCTGATCTCACCGCCGCGAGATCGGTGCCGGCCTGAAGGAGCGACTCGTCGGGCCCGAGCAGCGGGTCGCGGCGTGGGCGTGGTGTTGGGGGGCGGCGCCGGAGCCTCCGGCGGGGACGCGGAGAAGAGCGGGGGTACCGCGTCACCGTGGGCGGATCGCTCGCCTTCGGCCAGCACGAGCAGCGCCGCCACTGCGACGCCGAGGGACAGCCGGTGGAGCAAAAGTCGGACAAACGCCCTCATTCATCCCAAATACTAACGCACAAAAGGGATGTTCCTGTCGATCCGCTCAGGAACCGAGGCGGCTCCGCGCCCGCTCGCGGGCCCAGGCGTAGTCGGCCTTGCCGTTCGGTCCCCGGGGCACCCGGTCGACGACGACCACGTGGCGGGGGCGCTTGAACCGGGCCAGGCCGCTGCGCTCGACGGCGTCGGCGATGTCGTCCGCGTCGGGGGTCCCGCCCGGCGCCGGCGCCACCACGGCGGTGACGGCCTCGCCGAAGCGGTCGTCGGGCACGCCGACGACGACGACGTCAGCCACCGACCGGCTCTGCTTGACCGCCTCCTCGACCTCCTCGGGGAAGATCTTCTCGCCGCCCGAGTTGATCGACACCGACCCGCGGCCGAGGAGCGTGACCGTGCCGTCCTCCTCGACGGTCGCGTAGTCGCCCGGGATCGAGTACCGACGCCCGTCGACCTCGCGGAACGTCTCGGCCGTCTTGTCTGCGTCCTTGAAGTACCCGAGCGGGATGTGACTGCCGACGGCGAGATGCCCGATCTCCCCCGACCCCGGCTTCACCTCGCGACCGTCGTCGGTGAACACCTTCGTCTCCTGCCCGATCGCGAACTTGGCGGTCTCGCCCTTGGAGTCGGCGGTGGTGATCGCGTTCGCGAACCCGACACCTTCGCTCGAGCCCAGCGAGTCGTAGGCGATGACGGGATGGCGCGCGATCAGCTCGCGTTTCACCGACTCGCTCCACATGACACCCGAGCTGATGACGAGCAGCAGCGACGAGAGGTCGTAGGGGTCGCCGCGGGCCTCGGCTTCGTCGAGCGCGCGCAGCATCGGCTTCGCGAACGCGTCACCGACGATCGCGATCTGGGTGACACGCTCGCGCTGCACGGTCTGCCACAGCTCGTGGGGATCGAAGTGTCGGCCCTCGAGCGTCACGATCGTGCCGCCCAGGAACAACACCTGGAGCGTCGAGAACTGACCGGTGCCGTGCATGAGTGGGGACGCGGGCAGGTGCACCGGGACGAGACCGGACTCGTGGACCTTGCGGACGACGGCTTCGACCCCGCTCCTGTCTTCCGGGATCGGCAACCCGAAGAACGCCGTGGCCGCGGGGGCGAGCGCGGCGAACAGATCCTCTTGGCGCCACATGACGGCCTTCGGCATGCCGGTGGTGCCGCCCGTGTAGAGAAAGAGGAGATCCTCGCCCGAGCGCTCGATCCGTTCCATCGGCTCGTGCGCCTCGAGAAGGCTCTCGTAGTCGACAGCGCCTGCGACGAGCTGGGCGCCGTCATCCACCTGCACGGCAAGGCGCACACCCAGACTGGGGTCCCGGACCTTGTCGACGCGCTCGCCGAGCGAGCCGTGGAACACGATCGCCTCGGCGTCGGAGTTGTCGAGCAGGTAGGCGAGCTCCTCCTCCGTGTAGCGGTAGTTCACGTTGGCGGGAACGGCCCGCAGCTTGAAGCAGGCGAGGAGCATCTCGACGTACTCGTTCGAGTTGTAGAGGTAGAAGGCCACCTTCGAGTCCGGTCCGAGGCCGTGGTCGCGCAGGGCGGCCGCCAGCCGGCTCGCTCGCTCGTCGAGCTCCCCCCATGTGCGGCGCCGGTCGCCCTGCACGAGCGCGGTGTGGTCCGGGATCGTGTCGGCCACGGTCTCGAACACCGTCCCGAAGTTCCAGTTCACGGGCCCTCCTTGGCGTTCGCGGGGGCGCACCGAGCCGCAGCGTACGCTCACCGGATGGCGAGCCGGGGCGGGGGCCAGCGCATTCCCCGTCCGCCGGGCGCCCGCATCGGCGGCCCCGCGCCATGGGGTCATGTACCCCGCGACCGGCGCCGGCTCACCCTCGCCCACGTGCGCGAGCGCTGCGCGGCGCTGCCCCCGCCGCAGCCGCCGGCGTTCGAGATGCCCGGGAGCCGCCCCGCGGGCGTGCTCGTGCCACTGTTCGAGCGGCGGGGCAAGGCGAATATCATCCTCACCAAGCGGCCCGACACGATGCCCACCCACCAGGGCGAGATCTCGTTCCCGGGCGGGGGGCTGCGGCCCAGTGTCGACACCTCACCGCGCGACGCCGCGCTGCGCGAGGCCGAGGAGGAGATCGGCCTCCCGCCCGCGGCCGTCGACGTGGTTGCCGAGCTCGACACCCTGGCGACCGTCGGGTCGCGCTTCACGATCACGCCCCTCGTCGGGATCATCGAGGAGCTGCCTCCTCTCGTGCCCAACCCGAGCGAGGTGGTGAAGATCCTCGAGGTGCCGCTGTCCGAGCTCCTCGACGACGACGCCTACCACGAGGAGTACTGGGGATCGCCCGACCGCGCCATCTCCTTCTTCGAGCTGCCCGGCGAGACCGTGTGGGGCGCGACGGCGCGCGTCCTGGTCGCGTTCCTCGCCCATCTCACGGCCCGGCCGTAGTCGGGCGGTACCATTTTCTTTTCCGGGCGACGGCTGAGGAACCGAGCGGGAGGCGACGGGGCGTGGAGGTCGAGATCGGGATCGGCAAGTCGGGGCGCCGGGCCTACGGGTTCGACGACATCGCCATCGTGCCCAGCCGCAGGACCAGGGATCCCGAGGACATCGACGTCAGCTGGGAGCTCGACGCGTTTCACTTCGACCTCCCACTCATGGCCGCCGCCATGGACGGTGTCACCGCGCCCACGACCGCGATCCGCACGGGCGAGCTCGGCGGCCTGGCCTGCCTCAACCTCGAGGGGCTGTGGACCCGCTACGAGGACCCGGAGCCGCTGTTCGAGGAGATCGCGTCGCTGGAGCCCGACAAAGCCACCCGCCGCCTCCAGGAGATCTATGCCGAGCCGATCAAGGAGGAGCTGATCGGCGCCCGGATCCAGGAGATCAAGTCGGCCGGCGTCACCACCTGCGCGTCGCTGACGCCGCAGCGGGTCGAGCGGTACGCGAAGCTCGTGCTCGACGCCGAGCTCGATGTCCTGGTCATCCAGGGCACGGTCGTGTCCGCCGAGCACGTCTCCAAGACGACCGAGCCGCTCAACCTCAAGAAGTTCATCCGCGAATTCGAGCTGCCGATCATCGTCGGCGGCTGTGCCTCGTACTCGACGGCGCTCCACCTCATGCGCACGGGCGCCGTCGGCATCCTCGTCGGCGTCGGCCCGGGACACCAGTGCACGACGCGCGGCGTGCTCGGCGTCGGCGTGCCACAGGCTACGGCGATCGCCGACGCCGCCGGCGCTCGCATTCGGCACCTCGACGAGACGGGCGTCTACGTGCACGTGATCGCCGACGGCGGGATGCGCACCGGCGGGGACATCGCCAAGGCGGTCGCGTGCGGCGCCGACGCCGTCATGCTCGGCACCACCCTCGCCGGCGCGTACGAGGCGCCCGGCCGCGGATTCAACTGGGGGATGTCGACCTTCCATCCCGACCTGCCGCGCGGCACCCGCGTGCACGCCGGCCAGCGCGGCACGCTCGACGAGATTCTCGTCGGCCCCGCGCACGAGAACAACGGCACCCTCAACCTGTTCGGCGCCCTACGCACGTCGATGGCCACCACCGGCTACGAGTCGGTCAAGGAGTTCCAGAAGGCCGAGGTCATGGTGGCCCCCGCGCTGCAGACCGAGGGCAAGAGCCTCCAGCGCAGCCAGGGCGTCGGCATGGGCCACTGATGCGTATCTCGACCAACAAGACGTTGGTCCATGTACGCATCGTGAGGCACTAGCGATGGACGCCTCGCCGTTCGACACCGTGCTCGTCGTCGACTTCGGGGCGCAGTACGCGCAGCTGATCGCCCGGCGCGTGCGCGAGGCGCACGTGTACTCCGAGATCGTGCCCCGCACGATGCCGCTGTCGGAGATGCTCGCCCGGCGGCCAAAGGGCATCATCCTCTCGGGCGGGCCGGCGTCGGTCCACGTCGACGATGCGCCCTCGATCGACCCGGCGCTGTACGACGTCGACGTTCCGGTACTCGGCATCTGCTACGGCGCCCAGCTCGTCGCCCAGCAGCTCGGCGGCGAAGTCGGCCGTACCGGCGGCGGCGAATACGGCGCCACATCGCTGCACCTGACCGGCGACATCTCGCGCCTGTTCGGCGCGCTGTCGAACGAGCAGGTGGTCTGGATGAGCCACGGCGACGCCATCACGACCGTACCAGTGGGGTTCCGAGTCACGGCGACGACCCCCGGCGCTCCAGTCGCCGCCCTCGAGGACCGCGACCGCGCCGTCTACGGCGTGCAGTTCCACCCTGAGGTTGCGCACACCGAACGCGGCCAGGAGGTCCTCAAGGCGTTCCTGTACGACGTGTGCGGCTGCCGGCCGTCGTGGACCAACACGTCGATCATCGAGCAGGCCGTCGCCGAGGTGCGAGCGCACGTCGGCGGCGAGCGCGTCCTGTGCGGCCTCTCGGGCGGGGTCGATTCGGCCGTCGCGGCCGCCCTCGTGCACAAGGCCGTGGGCGACCAGCTGACCTGCGTATTCGTCGACACGGGGCTCATGCGCGAGGGCGAGGCCGAACAGGTCACGGAAACGTTCCGCGGCCAGTTCCACGTCGACCTGATCCACGTGAAGGCGGCCGACCGGTTCTTGGCGGCGCTGAACGACATCGGCGACCCGGAGCGGAAGCGCAAGATCATCGGCGAGACGTTCATCCGCGTGTTCGAGGAGGTCGCGCGCGACGTCGAGGACGCGCGCTTCCTCGTGCAGGGCACCCTGTACCCCGACATCGTCGAGTCGGGTGGCTCCGAGAACGCGACGATCAAGTCGCACCACAACGTCGGCGGCCTGCCCGACGACATGCAGTTCGAGCTCGTCGAGCCGCTCCGCAACCTGTTCAAGGACGAGGTGCGCGCCATAGGCGAGGAGCTCGGCGTGCCCGAGGAGATCGTGTGGCGCCAGCCGTTCCCCGGTCCCGGCCTCGCGGTGCGGGTCATCGGCACGATCACGACCGAGCGCCTCGACATCCTGCGACGCGCCGACGCGATCGTCGTCGACGAGGTCAAGCGGGCCGGGTTGTACCGCCGGATCTGGCAGAGCTTCGCCGTGCTTCCTGTCGTCCGGACGGTCGGCGTGATGGGCGACGGCCGGACCTACGAGTACCCGGTCGTGGTCCGGGCGGTAACCTCCGACGACGCCATGACCGCCGACTGGGCCCGGCTGCCGGCCGAGGTCCTCGAGCGGATCTCGTCACGGATCATCAACGAGGTGCCCGGCGTGAACCGGGTCGCCTACGACATCACCAGCAAGCCACCGGGAACGATCGAGTGGGAATGAACGAGAGCGGGAGTGAGTCCATGAACGCGTCCGAGCTCGCAGGCACCGCCCGGGCCATCGTCGCCCCCGGCAAGGGCATCCTCGCCGCCGACGAGAGCACGGGCACGATCAAGAAGCGTTTCGACAAGATCGGCGTCGAGTCGACGGAGGGGAATCGCCGCGCCTATCGCGACCTCCTCTTCACCACCGAGGGCGTCGAGGAGTTCATCAGCGGCGTGATCCTGTTCGACGAGACGATCCGCCAGTCGACGAGCGACGGTGTCCCGTTCCCAACGGTGCTCGCCGAAAAGGGCATCATCCCCGGGATCAAGGTCGACAAGGGCGCCAAGCCGCTCGCGCTGGCGGCCGAGGGCGAGACCGTCACCGAGGGCCTCGACGGGCTCCGGGAGCGCTTCGCCGAGTACCGCGACCTCGGCGCACGCTTCGCCAAGTGGCGCGCCACATACACGATCACCGACGATCTCCCGTCTCAGTACGCGATCGACGTGAACGCCGACGCGCTCGCGCGCTACGCCGCGCTCTCGCAGGAAGCCGGCCTCGTCCCCATCGTCGAGCCCGAGGTACTGATGGACGGAACCCACACGATCGAGCGCGCCGGCGTCGTCACCGCCGCCGTGCTGAAGGCCGTCTTCCAGGCGCTGTTCGAGCAACGGTGCGTGTACGAGGGCCTGCTGCTGAAGCCGAACATGGTCCTGCCCGGGTACGACTCGTCGAAGCAGGTCTCGGACGAGCAGATCGCCGAGGCGAGCGTGCGTTGCTACGGGTCTACGGTCCCGGCGGCCGTGCCCGGCATCGTGTTCCTCTCCGGCGGGCAGTCCGACGAGGAGGCCAGCGCCCGGCTCGACGCGATGAACCGGATGGGACCACACCCGTGGGAGCTGAGCTTCTCGTACGGGCGCGCGCTCCAAGCGGCGGCACAACAGGCGTGGAAGGGCGACTCCGCGAACCGTGACGCCGCGCAGCACGCCTTCTACCACCGAGCGAAGATGAACAGCCTCGCCCGCTTCGGCAAGTATTCGCCCGACCTGGAGCGCGCCGCCTGATGGCAAAGAGCGTCGAGGACGCGAGGAAGAAGCTCGACGACCAGTACGGGCAGGTGCGCCGGAAGCTCGACAGGATCCACACCGCGTTCGACCGGGTCATCTTCGCCGGTCCCGAGGACGACGTGTACGACCGCCTGAAGGACCTCGAGAAGGTCGTGAAGGAGGTACGCGACGGCGGCGTCGTCGGCTCGGGCGCCAAGGGACACCGGCGCGCGCGAGAAGAGTACGAGGAAGCCAAGGCCGCCGCCGGCAGCTGACGCGGCGATGCGTGCGCTCGTCCAACGGGTCACCGAGGCGCGGGTGCGAGTCGACGACCGTGTCGTCGGCGAGATCGGCCCCGGCCTGTGCGTGCTCGTCGGCGTCACCCACGACGACAGCGACGCCGCCGCCCGCAAGCTGGCCGAGAAGGTCTGGCACCTCCGCGTCTTCGACGACGCCGACGGCGCGATGAACCTGCCCCTGAGCGCTGTCGGCGGCGGTGCCCTCGTCGTCAGCCAGTTCACGCTCTACGGCGACACCCGCCGCGGCCGTCGTCCCTCGTGGGCCGCCGCCGCGCCGCCCGACCGGGCGCGGGGGCTGGTCGAGGCCTTCGCCCGGGCGCTGCGCGACCTCGGGGCGACCGTCGCCAGCGGCGAATTTGCAGCCCATATGCAAGTCGAGCTCGTGAACGACGGCCCGGTGACCCTCCTCATCGAAACCTGAGGGAATGCTCGGTTTCGGGTGACGTTGACGCGGGCAAGATCCTGCCTTGCGCAGTACCCTTTCCTTTCCCCCATGGGCGGTTGCGCGTATGGAACGAATCGAATCGACCCACAGCATCTGGCTCTTCGATGTCGAGCGCATGCGCTTCCGGCGCGTGCCCAAGGGCACGGACGCCGACGCGCCGTCGCTCGACAGCGACTGGGAGCCCTACTTCGCGCTCGAGGTCGACGACGACACGGGCGCCTTCACGGTTGCGCTGAACGAGGACCGTACGCGGCTGCTGCGCGCGTGGCGCGTCGACGTTCCTGCCGTCGACAACACGACGACCGAGCTGCGGCTCGAGACCACCACCGAAACCTGACCGACCGCCCGTACGATGGCGGTCATGGGCGAGCCCGCCGCCAGTCCTCCTGAGGCAGACACCGGAACCGACCTGCTCGCCGGTCTCAACCCAGTCCAGCGCGAGGCGGTCACGTCCTCGCCGGAGGTGCCGCTGCTCGTCGTTGCCGGTGCCGGATCGGGGAAGACGAGGGTCCTCACGCATCGCGTCGCCTGGCTGATCGGCGATCAGCGTGTCTCGCCCTTCGCGCTGCTCGCGATCACGTTCACGAACAAGGCGGCGGGTGAGATGAAGGAGCGGGTCGGTGCGCTCGTCGGGCCCGTCGCCCATCGCATGTGGGTGTCGACGTTCCACTCGGCGTGCGCCCGAATCCTGCGCCGCGAGGCGAGCCACCTCGGGATCCGGTCGTCGTTCTCGATCTACGACCAGTCGGACTCCGTCCGTCTCGTCGACTACGTCCGTCGCGACCTCAACCTCGACCCGAAGCGGTTCCCGCCCCGCCGGCTGGCGTCGCAGATCTCGGGGCTCAAGAACGAGCTGGTGACGGCGGAGCAGGCGCTGGACCGCGCGGCCGGGCCTGCCGACCAGCGCGTCGCCGAGGTGTACCGCGAGTACCAGCGCCGTCTCCTCGATGCATCGGCGGCCGACTTCGACGACCTGTTGCTGCTCGCCGTGCGCCTGTTCCGCGAGCACCCCGACGTGCTCGACAAGTGGCGGAAGCGTTTCCGTCAGGTGCTCGTCGACGAGTTCCAGGACACGAACGGCGCGCAGTGGGAGCTCGTCCGGCTGCTGACCGAGGAGCACCGCGGTGTCATGGTCGTCGGCGACCAGGATCAGAGCGTCTACCGCTTCCGCGGCGCGGACTTCCGCAACCTCATGCGATTCGAGGAGGCGTTCCCGGACGCGACCGTCATCGTGCTCGAGCAGAACTATCGGTCGACGCAACGGATTCTCGACGCCGCCAACGCCGTCATCCTCAACAACGCCGCCCGCCGCCCCAAGCACCTGTGGACAGAGCAGGTCGGCGGGGAGCTGATCACCCGCTACCACGCCCAGGACGAGCACGACGAGGCTGCGTACGTCGCCCACGAGATCGGCCGCCTCACCGACAGCGAGGGCTACGGCTTCTCGGACGTGGCCGTCTTCTACCGGACCAACGCGCAGAGTCGCGTGATCGAGGAGACGCTCGTCCGCGCCGGGCACCCGTACCGCGTCGTCGGCGGTGTGCGGTTCTACGACCGCCGCGAGGTGAAGGACTCCCTCGCCTACCTGCGGGCGCTGGTGAACCCGGACGACGAGGTGAGCTGGCGACGGATCGTGAACGTGCCCAAGCGCGGGGTCGGCGACACCTCGGTGAGCAAGGTGAGCGCGTACGCGCAGGAGCGCGGCCTGACCTTCCGAGACGCGCTCGACCATGCCGATGCCGCCGGTGTGAGCGGCAAGGCGCTGAGCGGCATCCGGGACCTGCTCGACATTCTCGCCGAGGTCGAAGGTGCCGCCGGCACCGGCGTGGCGCCCGTCGTCCAGGCCGTGCTCGAGGACACGGGCTACCTGGCCGAGCTCGAGGCCGAGCGCTCGATCGAAGCCGAGGCGCGCCTCGAGAACCTCCAGGAGCTCATCGGCGTCTGTCGCGAGTTCGACGACGCGCTCGAGGCGGGCGACGTCGCCGGGCTCGCCGGCATTGCGAGCGGCAGCGGCGACGGCGGAACCGCCGCCGTCCCCTCGGGCCTCGACCGCGTGCAGGCGTTCCTGGAGGCCGTCTCGCTCGTGACCGATCTCGACGACATCGAGGGCGACAAGCGCGCCGTCACCCTGATGACCCTCCACTCCGCCAAGGGCCTCGAGTTCCCGGTGGTGTTCCTGACCGGGCTCGAGGACGGCGTGTTCCCGCACATGCGCAGCCTCGGCGAGCCGGACGAGCTCGAGGAGGAGCGGCGGCTGTGCTACGTGGGCATCACGCGCGCCCGCGAGCGTCTCTATCTGTGCCACGCGTGGAGCCGCATGCTCTTCGGTCGCACCGACTTCTACCCGCCGAGCCGGTTCCTGTCCGAGATCCCCGCGGAGCTCGTCGATGTTCTCGGTGAGGGCGAAGCTCTGAACCGGTCCGCGCGCGGTGGGAAGAACGCGCACCGGGACGCCGTCGTGTCCGCCGCTCTCACCGCCGACGTGGGGCGGGGTCCCCGCCTCACCGGGCTGCGCGTGGGCGACGACGTCGGGCACGACACCTTCGGCGAGGGTGTGGTGCTGGACCTCATCGGGGAAGGTGAAAAGGCCGAAGCCGTGGTCCGGTTTCGCGACGTGGGGGAGAAGCGGCTCCTGCTGGCGTGGGCGCCGCTCCAGAAGCTCGACTCCTGAGGGGTCATGAAGGCGGAGCTGCTCCAGCTCGACAACAGCATCATGGTGCTACGCGTCCTCCTGGCTGTCGGTCTGGGTGCCGCCCTCGGCCTCGAGCGCGAGATCGACAACCAACCGGCCGGGTTCCGTACTCACATCCTCGTGTGCCTGGGCGCGGCGCTGTTCGGCCTCATCTCCATCCATGCGTTCGCACCGTTCGAGGCCACACGCAACAGCACAGACGTCCAGATCGACGTCACCCGGGTCGCCTCCCAGGTCGTCGTGGGCGTGGGCTTCCTCGGCGGTGGAGCGATCCTCAAGTACGGGGCGTCGATCCGCGGCCTGACGACGGCGGCGTCGATGTGGGTCGCGGCCGCAATCGGCCTCGCAGTGGGGCTCGGCTACTACTGGGCGGCGGTCGCCGTCACGATCGCCGCGTTGGTGAGCCTCACCGGCTTCCGTCCGTTCCGTGCGTGGGTGCGCCGGCGGTTCGGCCGTCGCATCGAGACCGTGTCGTTCCGGCTTCAGCCCGGCGTCGAGCCGTCGGGGGTGGTAGACGCGCTCAACGACATGGCCGGCGTCAACGTGCGCAATCTGCAGGTCGACAGCAGCGGCGAGGCGATCGAGATCGCCGTGAGCCTCAAGACCGATGCCCAGGTGCCGCTGGATCGGCTGCTCGGCGAGATCGCGACGCGCCCGGACGTCGCCGAGATGACCTACGACGAGCGGTAACCGGCCCCGTCAGCCGGCAGGGGCCGTAGGCGGCAGCTCGCCCCGCAGGTCGACGACCACCACCCGTCCCACGTCGCGGTCGTTCCGGATCGTGGTCTCGTACCGTCCGAGCTGCTCGCTGCGCAGATGATCGCCGCGGCAGTCGACGTAGCTGTTGACGCTCCCGCGCCATCGGACGCGGCACGCTTCGTCGCCGGGCGTGTGGGTCATGAGCGCGACGACTTGGTCGCCCTCGAGTGCGAACAGGATGCTGCGCTTCCCGCCGAACGCGTCGGGGTAGTAGAAGGGCCCGCCGTCGCGCAGCTCCTTGCGCAGCTGGTCCTCGGGCCCCGCCGCAAACGGCCGGTACGTCTTGGGCTGATCGGCCCGGCTCGTCGCGAGCAACAAGACCACCGCCACGAGCACGCCGCCGAGCACGGCGGCCGCGCCGGCGCCGAGCAGCAGTCGGGTATCGCTCCGTGCGGGGGGCATGACCCCAGTGAACGATGCCCGCGGGTCGGAGTCCAGTCGGGCGGCCCGGTACCGCGGAGGCGGCCGCGGGAACGGCCTCGGCAACGGCGGCGTTGTCGACCGTTGCGGCAGAGCGGGAGCTTGCGACGGTGCCTAGAGGAAAGGTTGCCGACCGCGGGAGCAGGAGCCGGAGCCTGCGACGGCGACCGGCTTCGGTAACGTGGCGGCGCCATGAAGCGCCGCTACCGCGTCGTCATCGCCAAGCCCGGTCTCGATGGTCACGATCGGGGCGCGAAGGTGATCGCCCGGGCGCTGCGCGACGCCGGCTTCGAGGTGATCTACACCGGCCTGCACCAGACCCCGGAGCAGGTGGCTGAGACCGCTCTCCAGGAGGACGCCGACGCCGTCGGGTTGTCCGTGCTCTCCGGCGCGCACAACACCCTGTTCCCTCGCGTCGTGTTGCTACTACGCGAGAAGGGCATCGGTGACGTCCTCGTGTTCGGCGGGGGGATCATCCCTGTCGACGACCTCCCGGCGCTGCGCGACGCCGGCGTGGCCGCCGTGTTCACGCCCGGCGCCCCCCTGTCGGAGATCGTCGGATGGCTCGAGCAGGCGCTCGACACCCGCGAGACCCAGATGGCGAGCTGAGCGAGGCGATCGATGTTCATGGATCTCCTCGAGTACCAGGGCAAGCAGCTCTTTGCCCAGTACGACATCCCGGTATCACCCGGCCGAGCCGTGTTCACCGTCCAGGAGGCGGTCGAGGCCGCCGACGAGATCGGCTACCCCGTCGTCGTGAAGGCCCAGGTGCACGTGGGCGGGCGAGGCAAGGCTGGCGGCATCAAGCTCGCCGCCGACGCCGAGGAGGCGCGCACGCACGCGATCAACATCCTGGGCATGGACATCAAGGGTCACGTCGTCGGGGCGCTCTGGATCGAGCGCGCCAGCGACATCGCCCAGGAGTACTACGCGTCGTTCACGCTCGACCGGTCGGCCAAGCTGCACCTCGGAATGCTGTCGGCGCGCGGTGGCGTCGACATCGAGCAGGTGGCGGCGGAGGAGCCCGGGGCGATCGCGCGCCTACATGTCGATCCTGTCGACGGTCTGAGCGCGCAGTCCGCACGCGCGTGGGTCGAGCGCGCGAAGCTCGACCCGGCCGCGACCGAGGGCATGGTCGAAGTCCTCCTGAAGCTCTACCGTGCCTACGTCGACGGCGACGCCGACCTCGTCGAGATCAACCCGCTCATCCTCACGACCGACGGGCGAGTGCACGCGCTCGACGCCAAGGTGACGCTCGACGACAACGCCGCCTTCCGCCACGAGTGGTCGGAGTACGAGGCGACGCAGGAGCGAGACGAGCGCGAGGCGGCTGCCCACGCCAAGGGCCTGCAGTACGTCGGGCTCGACGGGTACGTGGGAATCATCGCCAACGGCGCCGGCCTCGCGATGAGCACGGTCGACATCGTCAGCCAGGTCGGCGGGGAGCCGGCCAACTTCCTCGACATCGGCGGCGGGGCCAACGCCGACGTGATGGCGAACGCGCTCGAGGTCATCAACAACGACGCCGACGTGAAATCCATCTTCATCAACATCTTCGGCGGGATTACGAAGGGCGAGGAGGTCGCCAACGGGATCGTGCAGGCACTGGGGCGTGTCGAGATCCGGTCGCCCATCGTCATCCGCCTCGACGGCACCAACGCCGAGGAAGGCCGGGCGATCCTGGCCGAGCACGAGTCCGAGCGGCTCGTGTCGCAACCGACGATGATCGACGCCGCCCGCAAGGCGGTCGAGCTCGCGGGGTCGCGGTGAGCATCTTCGTCGACGAGAGCACGCGGGTCGTCTACCAGGGGCTCACGGGCTCACAGGGGCGGTTCTACGGGCTGCGCAACCGTGACTACGGGACGAAGGTCGTCGCGGGGACGAACCCCAAGAAGGCGGGGACGGATGTCGACGGGGTCCCGGTGTTCGCGACCGTCAAGGAGGCGGTCGCCGAGACGGGCGCCAACGCGTCCTGCGTGTTCATCCCCGCGCCCGGGGTGTCGGACGCGGTGCTCGAGGCGGCCGAGGGCGGTGTCGACGTGGTCGTCGTCATCACCGAGGGTGTTCCCGCTCACGACGAGGCGTACTTCTTCAACAAGCTGCGCCGCGAGTACCCCGACGTGCGGCTCCTCGGGCCCAACTGTCCCGGCATCATCTCGCCCGGCAAGTGCAACATCGGGATCACCGCCGGCGAGATCGCCACCGGCGGCGGCCCCGTGGGCATCGTCAGCCGGTCGGGGACGCTCACATACCAGGCGCTCCACGAGATGACACAGCAGGGCATCGGGCAGACCACGTGCGTCGGGATCGGCGGCGACCCCGTGCCCGGGACGAGCTTCATCGACGCCCTTGCCGCGTTCGAGGCCGACTCCGACACCGGCGCCGTCATCATGATCGGCGAGATCGGCGGATCGGCCGAGGAGGAAGCGGCCGAGTTCATGAAGCAGCAGCTGAGCAAGCCGGTCGTCGCCTACATCGCCGGGCTCACCGCGCCGCCGGGCAAGAAGATGGGCCACGCCGGCGCCATCATCTCCGGCAGCAAGGGCACGGCCGCGGCCAAGATCGACGCGCTCGAGAGCGCCGGCTGCTTGATCGCGCGGAACCCGAGCGAGATCGGCTCGATCATGGCCGGCGTCGTGGCCGGGCTGTGAGTCTGCCGCCGCCGACGCCGCCGGGGTGGGGCGGTCCGCCGCCGGGCTCGATCTACCCCGGCGCCGCGTACCCCGCGCCGGGGGCTCCCGCTTTCGTGCCGCCGACCGGGACGCGCACCAGCGGGCTGGCCATCGCGTCGCTGGTCACGGGCCTCTTCTTCTGGTGCTGGGTCATCCCGGGCGTCGTCTCGATCGTCCTCGGGCATTGTGCGCTCGAGAGCATCGAGGATTCCGGCGGCACGAAGACCGGCCGCGGCATGGCGATCGCCGGGATCGTGCTCGGGTGGGTCGGGGTCGGGATCGTCGGGCTGCTCGTGCTGTGGTGGTTCGTCGCCGTGCTGACGATCTGAGCACCGGAAACGTCGACGGTCGTCCTCGAGCTCGAGGGGCACGACGGTCAACTCCTCGGGGGACCCTCCGTCCCGGTGTCCGCCCGCTCCTTCTGCTTTTCCTTTTCCCTTTCCCTCTCTTCTTCTTCATCTTCCGTGGCGTCGTCGTGCACGGGGTGCACGGCTTCGCCGTCGGCCGGCGCCGGGGCGTCGGGGTCGGTGTCCGACGTCACCGTGCTGAGCTTGGTGGCGCGGGGCTGCTCGACCGTGCTCTGCTCTCCGACCGCGCCGGCGTCGGCCACGGCGAGCTCGGCCGTGTCGTCGACGTCCTCGGCGCTCTCACCCGACACATCGAGGGCCTCGGTGGCGTCGATCGGGTCGGGCACCGGCGTCTCGACGCGCGCGCCGGGCTGCCGATGCTCCACCGGCTCGTCCGCCGGCAGCTCGTCGAGCGTCGCCGCCGGTGGGTGCGGTCCGGAGGGCAACGTCTCGACGGTCGCGGTCGGCGGCGCCGGTTGCGCGGGTTCCTCGCCCACGGTCGTCTCGGCGGCTGCCCGCTCGGCCGCGGCGGCCTCCATCTCGGCCCGCTGCGCCGCTGCTTGCTCCGCCGCGTCCTTCCTCGCGGCAGCTCGGGCCTCGCGGCGCTCGCCGAGGCGCACTCGCAGGTTGTGGCTTCGATCGGCCACGTTCTTGGCGAGGTGGCTGCTCGCGCGGCCGACGGTCGCGATGGTGAGACCGATGACGGGCCGGGGCTCGCGTTCCTCCGCGTTCTCGGCCGCCCGCGCGAGTTGTGCCCGGCGCGTCAGCACGCCGCCGGCAAACGTGGCCAGAGCCGACACCGCCAGGAGCGCGTACCCGGTCCCGAGCGTGCCACCGGCGCGGTCCTGCAAGAGATAGCTGAGGGTGAGCAGGATCATGAACGCGCCGGCGGCCAGGCGCACCTGCTCCCACGTGAAGTTGAGGAACGGCGAGCGGGGCTCGTGCCCCCGAACCAGGACGAAGACAGCCTCGGCGCCGACGGCGACGCCGACCAGGGGGATCAAGGCCGCGGTCGGGAACAACCCGCGACTCCAGACCGTGACGTCGATCCCGTTCGGGTACGTATAGAAGGGAAGGAACGCCCCGAAGGCCGCCGCCAGGCCGGCGAGCGCGAGGAGCAGCCACCCCGGTCCGGCTCGTTTCATGACGATCCAGGCTACCCAGCGGCGGCGCCGTCCCCACAGGCAGGCGGAGATCGCCGGTCGATGGGGGCCGTCACGCCCTCGTCGTTGCTTCGTTCCTCATCATCACCGCGTCCACGAGCGAGGCGAACGCTCCGAGGAGCACGAGGACGCTCACCATTCGGTCGCGGCGATTGCAAGAAGCGCTGGGTCGCGGGCACCCTCGGGTAACTTGCGGATGTGCGGCGGATCGGGGTGCTGGCGTCGGGAACCGGGACGATTCTCGAAGCTCTGATCTCCGCCGACCTCCCGATCGCCGTCGTGGTGGTCGACCGGCCGTGCCGCGCCATCGCGGTCGCCGAGGCGGCGGCGGTTCCCGTCGAGCTCGTGCAACGTGAGAGCTTCGGGCCCGATTTCGATCGCCTGGCGTACACCGAGCGCGTCGTGGACGCGCTCAAGCGCCACGAGATCGACCTTGTCGCCATGGCGGGGTTCATGACGATCCTCGAGCATCCGATCCACGACGCGTACGGCGGCCGGATCACGAACACACATCCGTCGCTGCTGCCCGCGTTCAAGGGCGCCCACGCCGTCGAGGAAGCGCTCGCCGCCGGCGTCAAGGTGACCGGTTGCACCGTCCACGTCGCGACGATGGAGCTCGACCACGGCCCGATCCTCGCCCAGGAGGCCGTGCCGGTTCTACCCCACGACACGCCCGAGACCCTCCACGAACGGGTCAAAGAGGTCGAGCGCCGCCTCTACCCGCAGGTCCTGCACGAGCTGCTCGAGGACGCGTCATGAGGCGCGCCCTGCTATCGGTGTACGACAAGAAGGGCCTCGTCGAGTTCGCGCGCGGGCTCGTCGATGCCGGCTTCGAGCTCGTGTCATCGGGCAAGACGGCGTCGGCTCTGGCCGACGCAGGCGTTCCCGTCACGACGGTCGAGGACGTCACCGGCGCGCCCGAGATGCTCGACGGGCGGGTCAAGACGCTCCACCCGCGGATTCACGGTGGGCTGCTCGCCGACCTCGGCAAGGAGAGCCACCGCGCCGATCTCGACGCGCAAGGCATCGCCCCCATCGAGCTCGTCGTCAGCAACTTGTATCCGTTCCTCGACCGACCCGACATCGAGACCATCGACATCGGCGGACCGGCGATGGTGCGCGCCGCCGCCAAGAACCACGCCTGGGTCGCCGTCGTCACGAGCCCCGACCATTACGACGCCGTCCTCGACGAGCTTCAAGCCGGCGACGGCGTGCTGTCCGAGGAGACGCGCCGCCACCTCGCCCTCGAGGCGTTCGCGCACACGGCCGCGTACGACGCCGCCATCGTCCGGTGGCTCCAGCGCGACGAGAAGCTGCCGCGCCATATCGTGCTCGCGCTCGAGCGCACCACCGACCAGCTCCGGTACGGCGAGAACCCGCACCAGCAGGCGGCGCGCTACCGCCGGGCCGGGACGACCAGCTGGTGGGACGCCGTCACCCAGCACAGCGGTCTCGCGCTCTCGTACCTCAACTACTACGACACCGAAGCAGCCTGGCAGCTCGCCCACGACCTCGGGGAGCAGCCGGCGTGCGCCATCATCAAGCACGCCAACCCGTGTGGCGCCGCCGTCGCCGCCGACGCCGCCACCGCGTACCAGCGGGCGCTCGAGTCGGACGAGCTGTCGGCGTTCGGCGGGATCGTCGCGCTCAACCGTCCCGTCGACGACGCCACTGCCGCCCGCATGGTCGCCGGCCCGCAGGCCGACGTGATCGTCGCGCCCGCGTACGCTCCCGGGACGCTCGACGCGCTGATCAAGAAGCGCAAGAACACACGACTCCTCGAAGCGCCGGCTCCCAGCCGCGACGAGCTCGACTTCCGTCCGCTCACGGGCGGCTTCCTCGTACAGGACGCGCCGCATTTCGTTGCCGGACGTGACGAGTGGCGGGTCGTCACCAAGGTGGCGCCCACCGCCGAGCAGTGGCTCGACGCCGAGCTGGCGTGGAGGTTGTGCGGGCACGTGAAATCGAACTGCGTCGTGCTCGTGAAGGACCTGCAGGCCGTGGGCATCGGCGCCGGGCAGCAGAGCCGCGTCGGCGCGGCGGAGATCGCGGCGAAGAAGGCCGAGGGCCGTGCCCGGGGCGGCGCGTCCGCCACCGACGGCTTTTACCCGTTCGCCGACGGCGTCGAGGCGGCCGCCGACGCCGGCGTCGCGGTGGTCGTGCAGCCGGGCGGCTCGGTCCGGGACGAGGAGAACATCGCCCGCGCCGACGAGCTCGGGCTCGCGATGGTCCTCACCGGGGAAAGGCAGTTCCTGCACTGATGGCGGCGATGATGATGCCCGGCGCGCCCGTGGCCGAGGCAACGTTCGCCGAGCTGGCTCCCAGGATCGGCAAGCTCGTCGAGAACGGCCACCGTCCTGGGCTCGGCACGATCCTCGTCGGCAACGAGAGCGCGAGCGTCGGCTACATCCGCATCAAGCAGGAGAAGGCGGCCGAGCTCGACTTCAACTCGCCGCACCTCCACCTGCCCGACGAAGCCACCCAGGCCGACGTCCTGGCCGCGATCCGCGAGTTCAACGAGGACCCTGCGGTCGACGCGATGCTCGTCCAGCATCCGACGCCGCCGCAGATCGACTACGAGGCCGCGCTGGTCGAGATCGATCCCGACAAGGACGTCGACGGCCTGCATCCGGTGAACATCGGCCGGTTGGCGTTGATGATGCCAGGGCCGGTGCCGTGCACGCCCGCCGGCATCGAGGCGCTGCTCGCCTACTACGACGTGCCCGTGGCCGGGCACGAGGTGTGCATCCTCGGCCGGGGCACCACACTCGGTCGCCCCCTCGCGCTGCTGCTCTCGCAGAAGCGCCCGACGGCCAACGCCGCCGTCACGGTCGTGCACACCGGCGTGGCCGACTGGCCCGCGTACACACGTCGTGCCGAGATCGTCGTCGCCGCCGCCGGTGTGCCCGGCATCCTCCAACCCGAGCACATCACCCCGGGCGCGACGGTCGTGGGCGGCGGGGTGCGTTACGAGGGCCGGAAGCTCCTGCCCGACGTCGACGAGCGGTGCAACGAGGTCGCCGGTCGCATCACTCCGCGCGTCGGCGGCGTCGGGCCGACGACCATCGCTATGCTCTTCCGTAACGCAGTGGATGCCGCCGAGCGGCGATCGTCTCGCTGAGCGGCGGCGCGGCAGGCGAGGGGGGCACATCCTGAGCGCGCAGTTCGACACTCCCGCGCCCGCCCCCACGACGTGCCCCTTGTGCGGCGCGTCCGTGGCGGCCGACGCGGCTCGCTGCGGTGAGTGTGGCTACAGCCTCGCCGGAGTCGCGGGTCGGCCTGCTCCGTTCGACCGCCGAGCGCTGTGGTTGGCCGTGGCAGCAGTGCTGGCCGTCTACCTCGTCACGCTGCTGATCGTCGCCCTGGCTCGCTGAGTCGCACCGAGGGGCACCCCGGTACGCTGCGCAGCATGACTCCCGAGAAGATCTCGCTCGTCGACGGAGCTCTCCGCGTCCCCGACGAGCCCATCATCCCCTTCATCGAGGGTGACGGCACCGGCGTCGACATCTGGCCCGCGTCGCAGATGGTGTTCGACGCCGCGGCCGCCAAGCACGGCAAGACGATCCACTGGAAGGAGGTGCTCGCGGGCCAGGAGGCCTTCGACACGACGGGCACCTGGCTGCCCGAAGAGACCGTCGAGGCGTTCCGGGAGCACCTCATCGGCATCAAGGGGCCGCTCACGACACCCGTGGGCGGCGGCATCCGCAGCCTGAACGTCGCGCTGCGCCAGATCATGGACCTGTACGTCTGCCTGCGGCCGGTGCGGTGGTTCCCGGGTGTGCCCTCACCGGTGAAGCACCCGGAGAAGGTCGACATGGTGATCTTCCGGGAGAACACCGAGGACGTGTACGCGGGCAAGGAGCTCCAGGAGGGAACGCCCGAGGTCAAGCGCCTGATCGAGTTCCTCCACGACGAGTACGGCTGGGAGATCCGTCCCGACTCCGGCATCGGCATCAAGCCCGTCTCGGAAACGGGCTCGAAGCGACTCATCCGCGCCGCGATCGACTACGCCGTGAAGCGCAAGCGCAGCTCGGTAACGCTCGTGCACAAGGGCAACATCCAGAAGTTCACCGAGGGCGCGTTCCGAAACTGGGGCTACGAGCTCGTGCGGGAGGAGTTCTCGGACGTCGCCGTCGGTTGGGACGACTGTGGCGGCAACCCCGGCGACAAGATCCTCGTCAAGGACAACATCGCCGACATCACGTTGCAGCAGGTGCTCACCCGACCCGACGACTTCGACGTCATCGCCACGACGAACCTGAACGGTGACTACCTCTCCGACGCACTGGCGGCGCAGGTCGGTGGCATCGGGATCGCGCCCGGCGGCAACATCAACTACGTCACCGGGCACGGGGTGTTCGAGGCGACGCACGGCACGGCGCCCAAGTACGCGGGGCAGGACAAGGTGAACCCCGGGTCGCTGATCCTGTCGGGTGTGATGATGTTCGAGCACCTCGGGTGGCAGAACGCGGCCGACGACATCGTGCAGGCGCTCGAAGCAACGATCGCCGAGAAGATCGTCACGTACGACTTCGCCCGGCTCATGGAGGGCGCGACGGAGGTCAAGACCTCCGAGTTCGCGGCCGCGATCTGCGACCGCCTCTAAACACGAAGCCCCGGTGTGATCCTCGCCGAGCTCAACATCCGCCACACGCGGCGGCACCAGCCGACCCGGCGGGTCGCGCTCGGCGACCACTACCTCCCCACCAGCGGTCCCGCCTACGGCGCGGTGCTGCTCGGCGCGGTCGTCTCCGAGAACCTGGGCGGGCTCGACGAGGAGCAACGTGAGCTGCTGCCACGCCTGCTCGCCGACGCCGAGAACGGACTCACGGTGCCGCGCATCGCGCTGCGGCACCGGCTGCAAACCGACACGCACGGCCTCGACCGGTCCCGCCACCGCATCGTCGCCGACGGCGGGCCGCTGGCGCTCGAGCTCGACACGCACGGCTGGCCGACTCCGCAGGTGCTCGGCGCGGTGATGGCGGCGGGGCAGCTGCCGGCGTCGGCGCGCCGGCCCGCGTTCCGTGCCATCGCCAACGCGGTGGCGCGCCCCGGGGTGCCGCCCGAGGCCCTCGAGGTACGCCGGCTGCTCGAGGGTGTCCCCGGCCTCCGGCCGTACGCGCCCGGCGCCGCCGCCCCGCCGAACGGCGGTGGGAACGGCGGCGACGACGATCTTGTCGCCTGGCGGGGCGTACCGGCCGAGCGGCGGTGGGCGATGGAGGTTCTCGGCGTGCGGGCAGGCGCCCGCGTCGACCGGGAGGAGGTCCAGCGCCGCTTCCGCCGTCTGTTGCGGCTCGCGCATCCCGACCACGGCGCCGCCGACGCCGGCGCCGCCGAGCGCATCGCCGAGCTATCCGAGGCGCGGGAGCTCCTGTTCGCGGTGCTCGACCACTCTTAGTAGGTTCCGACTCCATGGCGAAGGCTCCTGTCCATGTGACCGTCACGGGCGCCGCCGGGCAGATCGGGTACGCGCTCGTCCATCGCGTCGCCAACGGCGACCTCCTCGGGCCCGACCAGCCCGTGGTGCTGCGGCTGCTCGAGATCGAGCCCGCGTTGCCCGCCCTCGGGGGCGTCGTGATGGAGCTCGAGGACGGCGCCCACCGCCTGCTCGAAGGTGTCGAGGCGACCGCCGACGTCAAGACGGCGTTCGACGGCGCGTCGTGGTGCCTGCTCGTCGGGTCCGTTCCGCGCAAGAAGGGCATGGAGCGCAGCGACCTGCTCACGGTGAACGGAGGCATCTTCAAGCCGCAGGGCCGCGCCGTCAACGACCACGCCGCCTCCGACGTGCGCGTGCTCGTCGTCGGTAACCCGGCCAATACAAACTGCCTGATCGCGCGCGCGAATGCGCCCGACGTGCCGGCCGACCGGTGGTTCGCGATGACGCGCCTCGACGAGAACCGGGCCAAGAGCCAGCTGGCGCACAAGGCGGGCGTCCCATCGCGCGACGTCACCAACATGGCCATCTGGGGGAACCACTCGACGACGCAGTTCCCCGACTTCGTGCACGCCCGCATCGGGGGCAAGGCCGCGCCAGAGGTGATCCGGGACGACGATTGGCTGCGCGGGGCGTTTCTCGAGACCGTCCAGAAGCGCGGCGCAGCCGTGATCGAGAAGCGAGGCGCGTCCTCGGCCGCCTCCGCCGCGCACGCCGCCCTCGACTCCGTGCGCAGCGTCGTCACGGCCACACCGGAGGGCGACTGGCACTCGCTGGCGATGGCGAGCGAGGGCGAGTACGGCGTGCCCGAAGGCCTGCAGTTCGGCTACCCAGTGCGGAGCGACGGCGCAGTGGCGTCGATCGTCGAGGGCATCGAGCACGACTCGTGGGCGCAGGAGAAGATCAGGATCACGACCGACGAGCTGCTCGAGGAACGGGCCGAGGTGCAGGAGCTGCTCCCCGGGTGAGCGCAAGCTGGTGGCGTCAGGAATCTCCGATCGGGGTGCTCACGGTGCTCGCGGGCAACCGCGGCGTGCAGCAAATCGGGCTCGGATCGATCGACCTCGACGTCGACGGCGACGCCGTCGAGCAGTGCGACGACGAGGTCGCGATCGAGATCGACGAGTACTTCCGCGGTCGAAGGCACAGCTTTACGATGCCGGTCGATCTGTCGGCGCTCGATGCCTCGTTCCCGAAGACCGTGTACGAGACGCTGCGCCGTGACGTGAGCTTCGGTGAGACCGTCTCGTACGGCGAGCTGGCGGAGATGGTCGGACGCCCCGGCGCGGCCCGGGCCGTCGGCAACGCGATGAGCCGCAACCCGGTGCCGATCGTCGTGCCCTGCCACCGGGTCGTCGCCAGCGGCGATCGCATCGGGGGATACGGCCCGTCGGGGATCAAGACCAAGCGCTTCCTCCTCACGCTCGAGGGTGTCGAGCTGACGGGATGAGCTCCGAGTCACGCGAACGCACGCTCGAGCTGGACCGGCTCGTCAACTTCAGCGATGCCGTGTTCGCGATCGCCGCCACGCTGCTCGTGCTCAACATCCGCTTCTCGTTCAGCCTCGGGCCGCCCGACCTCGACCGGAAGTTGTGGCACGAGTTCGGCGACGCGCTGCCGCAGGTCCTCGCCTACGCGCTGAGCTTCTTCGTCATCGCCCGCATCTGGCTCGGGCATCACCGGATGTTCAAGCTGATCCAGCGGATCGACGGGCGGTTCATCGCGCTGAACCTCGCCGTCCTCGGGCTGATCGCGCTCGTCCCGTTCCCGACCGAGGTCTACGGCAACTATCCGCAGGAACAGCCGGCGCTGATCGTGTACTGCGTCGCCATCTCGGCTCCGAGCGTCGCCTCTGCGGTGATGTTCCACTACGCGGCCCAGGGCAACCGACTGACCGCCCCGTCTACGCCGCGTGAGTGGGTGATCCACTCCCAGCTGCGCGCGCTGAGCATCCCTGCCGTGTTTCTCTCCTCGATCCCGATCTCGTTCATCTCGGTCGGGCTCGCGCAGCTGTGGTGGCTCTGGATGGTGCCGCTCCGCGTCTACCTCGCCCGCCGCTACGGCAAGGTCACCGACGTCTGGGCCTGACCCTCACGGCGCGCCGGTACGCTCGTCGGCGTGACGTCAGGGGCGCGCGCCCACTGCGAACACGACCACGCCCTCGCGCCGCGAGGCTGGTTGCGGCGCTTCCTCGCCCGAGTTGGGCATGGACATGGCCACGTTGCAGGAACCGACCCGGCGCTGGAGTCGTCGACCGACGGGATCCGCGCATTGCGGCTCTCGCTCGCGGTGCTCGCCGCGACTGCCGTCGCCCAGGGCGTTGCGGTCGTGCTCTCGGGATCGGTCGGGCTTCTGGGTGACACGCTGCACAACTTCGCTGACGCGTTGACGGCCGTCCCGTTGTGGTTCGCGTTCCGGCTCGGGCGGCGCGCTCCGAACAGCCGCTTTACGTACGGGTATGGGCGGGCCGAGGACGTGGCAGGAATCGTCGTTGTCTTGGTGGTCGCGGGTTCGGCGGCGCTGGCGGGGTACGAGGCGATCGAGCGCCTGATGCATCCACGACCCGTCGACTTGTTGGGCGTGGTCGCGTTGGCGGGCGCCGTCGGGTTCGTGGGGAACGAGTTCGCGGCCCGAATCCGGATTCGGACCGGGCGCAGGATCGGGTCAGCGGCTCTGGTCGCTGACGGTTTGCATGCCCGCACGGACGGGCTGACTTCGCTCGCCGTCGTCGCTGGCGCTGCTGGTGTGGCGGCGGGCTGGGCCGCCGCCGACGCGATTGCGGGGCTTGTGATCACTGCTGCAATCCTCATCGTGTGTCGTGACGCGGCGCGGATGGTGCTTGTCCGCCTCCTCGACGCGGTCGACCCCGAGGTTTCGCACCAAATCTCGCATGTGATCACGTCGACGCCCGGTGTCGAAGCCCTCGATGGTGTCCGTTCGCGTTGGATTGGCCACCGTCTGCACATTGAGGTCGAGATCAGCGTCGCGCCTGACTGGACGCTCGGGCAGTCCCACGGCGTGGCCCACGACCTCGAGCATCGCCTGTTGCATCTTGTGCCGAGGGTGGGCGACGTCATCGTGCACGTGAGTCCGGCTGCGAGATCTGGACGCGACCCGCATTCGCTGCTCGCCCACCACCGCGACGGCGCCTCCCACGACCACGACTTCGAGAGCGGCTGAGCGCAGCGCGAGTCACGCGGGCTGGGCCGATCGACTGGCGGATTGCGGACGGAGCCGTCCTTCGCCGACCACTCGTTCATGGTCTGCGCACGACGGAGCGGTGGTCAGGTCAGCGTGGCCTTGAAGCGCTCGGCGATAGCGTCGGCAGCGGCGTCGACGAGGCGTGGGTCGTCATAGAAGTCGATCTGACCTTGCGATTGCAGCCACAGTTGCGACTTGGGCGTCGTCACGCCGGCGTAGAAGGTGCGGGCCAAAGGTGGGGCGAGAGCGTGCTCGGAGTGGACAAGGAGGAAGGGCACCTCGATCCGGGCCGCCGCCTCCTGAGCGTCGAACGGGGTCGTGTACGCCAGCGACTGGACGGCGAACGCGTTGGTGTAGTTGTCGACCGCGCCGCGGGGTGTGCCGTAGAACTCGTAGGCCTCCCGAAGAGGCATCGCCACGTCACCGCCGTCCGGTGAGACCGCTGGGATGGTCTCCGCAACGCCGGTCTCCTGCCAACGCTTCTCGGCCGCCAGCCCCCGCTCGATCGCTCCCTGGTACGCATCAGGCGAGGACTCGGCGAACGCAGCGGCGTCGGAGTAGTAGCCGGCGACCCCGGCGAACGCCGAGATGCGTGGGTCGTCGGCGACCGCGTTGGCCATGTACCCGCCGCCGGCGCAAACGCCGACGGCCACAACGGGCAGGTCGCCGGTTCGCTGGTCGGCGCGCACCGCGCCGACGGCGGCCCGGACGTCGTCGGCTTTTCCTTCGGGGTTCTCGAACTGGCGCGGCTCGCCCTCGCTCTCGCCGAACGTGCGGTGGTCGAAAGCGACGGCGGCGAAGCCACGCTCCGCGAGCGCCCGCGCGTAGGCGCCCGTGGCCTGCTCCTTGACCGAGGTGAGCGGACCGGTCGTCACCACCGCCGCCGCCGGCTGCTCCGAGGGGAGGTACACCACCCCGGCGAGCCGGTCGCCTGCGCTGGTGAAGGTGAACGGTTGCCTTGTCGTCTGGCCCATGGTCCGCGCAACATTGCGCCGCGCCTGCTGATTCCCTCGTCATGAGCACTCACGACAGAGCTACCGATCGGGCGGTCGCCGGCCGGTCCTGGGCTCCCTCAAGACCAACGTTGTCAGGGAGTTCGTCGTTTCGAGTCACGCGGCGAGGCGGGTGACCAGTCCGTCAAGGTCGGCCACGGTCACGGTCAGCGCCGAATGGCCTTTTCGGTACAGCGGCGAGGGCACGGGGTCCCGAAAGTGCACGCATACCCCGGCGACGCGGTTGGTTCCGAACGTCAGACCGTCATCGACGAACGATCGACGCGCGCCGGCTGCCGTCCACCATCGATAGTCGCGCGTGATGTGCGCGCCGTCGATATTGCTCAGCGGGGTTTCCACCTTTAAGAATCCGAAAGTCGCGTGGTAGATGCCATCCGACGTGATCGTCACGCCATCGCGACGCGGTCGAACCCCAAATGGAGCCCAGAACAACGCGAGCCGTTTGTCGACCGCGTACGGGAAGAAGTCCTGTGTCATCAACCGCGGGCGGACAGACTATGTGACCACGGGATCCTGATCCCGGGCGCGCCGCCGCCCGGGACGTGGTGCTTCGAGCCGGAAGGGCGCACGTCGGGGTCTCGGAAGGTCACCACTCGCGTGCACCAGTTCGTGAACGCTCACAGGCGACGCTCGAGGCGATCGAAACCCTGTGGCGGCCGCGTTCAGAACTGTTTGAGGGCTTCGACTTCGAGCTCGAGGCGGATCTTCCTACCCACCACGAGTCCGCCGCCCTCGAGCGCGGCGTTCCAAGTGACCCCGAAGTCCCGGCGGTCGACCACGGTCGTGGCCGAGAAGACGGCCCACCTCCCGCCCGGCGGGTCGGTCGCCGGCCCGGGGTACGCCACGTCGAGCATTACCGGGCGGGTGACGCCGTGGACGGTGAGATCCCCGTGGACCAGGAAGCGGGCGCGCGAGCTCCCCTCGATCTGCGTGCTCCGGAACGTGATCTCCGGGTAGCGCTGAACCCCGAAGAAGTCGGGCGAGCGCAGATGCGCGTCCCGCTTCTCGTTGCCCGTCTCGACGGTGGCCGGGTCGATCTTGACCTCGACCCACGAATGGGCAGGGTCACGGGAGATGTGGATGGCTCCGGAGACCTCGGTGAACTTGCCCCGCACCTTGCTCACCATCAGTTGACGGGCCGTGAACGTGACGCTCGTGTGAACCGCGTCGAGTTTCCAGTCGCCGGGCTCGGGCAGCGCGAGGCCCTCGACTGGCAAGGTTGCTTGGGTCTGGTTCATGGGCGCTCCTCCCGCCTCGCTGTGCGCCCAATCGACGAATGACGCATCGCAGAATCGACAGTTTCTGGGGAACTTGCTTTCTCCGACACGCAGCCATGGATGTGACGTCCGTCGCCTTCGGCATGTCCGCCCTGGTTTTCGAATCACGCGCGTCGATTCGGGGGCGTCTTGGTCGTCGTTCATGTGCAGACATACCGGTGTCCGACCCGGACCCCGACGCGGAGGAGCCCTATGACCCCCATCATCGAGGCACACGGCCTCACCAAGAGGTTCGGCGAGGTGCGTGCCCTCGACGGCCTCGACCTCGTTGCTGACTCCGGGTACGTGACTGCCGTCTTGGGGCCCAACGGCGCCGGCAAGACCACCTTCATCAGTGCGGTGGCGACCTTGCTGCGACCCGACTCCGGAGAGGTGCGCGTCGGCGGTATCGACGCCGTGGCCGATCCCAAGCGCGTGCGCGAGATCATCGGCCTAGCCGGGCAGTACGCCTCGGTCGAGCCCGCCATGAGCGGCACCGAGAACCTGCGCATGGTCGCGCGCTTGTTCGGTCTCACCCGGCGTGAGGCGCGTACGGCGGCGGCCGCGGTCCTCGAGCAACTCGGCCTCGCCGATGCCGGTGACCGTCTCGTGCGCACGTACTCGGGTGGGATGCGGCGTCGTCTGGACCTGGGCGCAAGCCTGGTCGGCCGGCCCCAACTGATGCTGCTCGATGAGCCAACGAGCGGCCTCGACCCACGTGGTCGGATCGAACTCTGGGAGGCGATCCGCAACCTGGTCGCGGACGGCACCGACGTGCTGCTGACTACTCAGTATCTCGAGGAAGCGGACCAGCTGGCGCGCCTCGTCGTCATCATCGACCACGGGCGCGTCATCGCAGCGGGTACGCCCGACGAGTTGAAGGACCGCGCTGGCCGCAGCGTGATCGAGGTTCGGCCCCGCGCCGGCGGCGACCTCCCGGCCGTCGAAGAGGCGCTGGCCAGGATCGGCTGCGAGGCGCCGTACACCGACATCGACTCCCAACGGGTATCGGCGGGCGTCGAGGGCGGCGCGGATCAGCTGCGCGACATCGTTCGCACGCTCGACCAACGGGGCATCGACGTCGACGACGTCGGGCTGCGCCGTCCGAGCCTCGACGAGGTCTTCCTCGCCGTCACCGGGAAGCGTCTCGAGCCGACCGATCCCGACACCGACCCCGAGTCCGCCTCGGCGGACGCCGCTTGATCCGAGGAGGCCCGATGAGCACCACGATCACCCCGACCACCGACGTCGCCACGCAGACGACGGTTGTACGTCGCCCCGGCGCCGGCTTCGTGACCGCCGTGCTGCAGAGCGCCAAACGAACGGACCTGCAGTTCTTCCGTACGCCCCAGCTGCTGATGCTGGGAACGATCCAAGGCGCGCTCTTCCTGTTCATGTTCCGCTACATCTTCGGCGGCGCCATCAACCCCGGCCATGGCCTCGACTACGTCGATTTCCTCGTCCCCGGGTTCCTCGCCACCGGCATCCTCTGGCTGGGGATGCCTGCCGCAACCGGCGTCGCGGACGACGCCAATACCGGCGTCCACGATCGGATGCGGTCCTTGCCAATCCCGCGGGCGTCGGTGATGTTCGGGCGTTCCGTTGCCGACACCTCGCTCACCCTGTGGGGGATCTTCGTCGGCACCGTGCTCGCCTTCATCGTCGGTTTCCGCGTCGACGCCAGCGTCGCCGACGTGGCGCTCGCGGTGGCGCTGCTCGTGGTCTTTGCCTACTGCTTCATGTGGGTCTTCATTGCCATTGGGTTGACATCCAAAAGCGCGCAGGCAGCCACGGGGACGGCCACGCTGCTGGTGATCCCGCTCGCGTTCGTGTCGAGCGCGTACGTGCCGGCCGCCTCGCTGCCCGACTGGATGCAGCCCGTCGCAGACAACCAGCCGTTCACCGTCTTCAGCAACGCCCTGCGCAGCCTGACGCTAGGCGGCGCCGACGCCATCGGACTCGGCCACAGCACCGCCTACTGGGTGGCGCTGAGCCTCGTGTGGTGCGCCGGCATCGCCCTCGTCTTCGGCAGCCTGGCGATCTTCCGCTTCTCGCGACGCCGCTGACTGACCGGCACGCTCATCGCACGCGTCGCGGCCGAGGTCGGCTTCGCCGATCAGAGTCATCTCTGCCGGGTGATGCGGACCGAGACCGGGCGCGCGCCGTCGGAGTTGCGAGCGCTCCTCGCCCCCTAGCTCGAGGGCTTCTCGGCGGGCTTCTCGGCTTCGGGATTCGGTGCCGGGGCGGGCGCGGGTGCGGGCGCGGGCTTCTCGGTCTCGGGGGTGGTCAGGCCGAGCTCGGAGCGGAGCTCCGAGAGCCGGGCTTGGGCTTCGGCGCTGGCCTGGGCCTGCTCGACCTCGAGCATCCTCGTATCGACGTTCGTCGAGGTGAGGTCGGCCATGCCCTGCGCCGTCGCCAGACGGCGTTCGATCTTCTCGCGCACCTGCTCGAAGGTCGGGACGTCCTCGCCAACCGTGGCCGACAGCTGGTTCATCGCGGTGTTCATCTGCTCCTGCATTTTCGCCTGGTCGAGCTGCGAGAGGAGCTTCTGGCGCTCGGTCAGCTTCTTCTGCAGCGCCGCCGAGTTCTGCGCCACCGCCTGCTTGGCCTGCTCGGCGGCCTGCGTCGTCTGCTGGAGCTGGTTCTTGAGGTCGGAGACCTGCTTCTCGAGGCCGATGATCTTGTCGGCGAACGCCTCTGCTGCCTGGGTGTAGCTGGCGACCTTGTCAGGCTTGCCCTCGCGGTTCGCCTCGTCGGCGAGGAGGAGCGCCTGGCGGGCCGACGCGTTCGACTTCTCGTACTCCTCCACTGCGCGCTCGAGGCGCATCTGCGTCTGCTTCTGGTTGGCGATGACGTTCGCGGCCTGTTCGGTGAGGCGGCGGTGCTGCTGCTGCGCCTCCTCGATGGCCTGCTCGAGTTGAACCTTCGGGTCAGCCGACTCCTCGAGCTTCCCCGACAGCTTCGCCCCGAGGTACTTCCACCACCGTCGGATCGCCTTCCACATTTCCTGCTCCTTGCCTGCTTCGCAGCGATGCCCGCTGCTATGCGTCGAAATCGATGCTATGCCGTGCCCGTGGCGGTCGCTCCCCGGCCTGCCTGGCCCGCTTCGTCGAGCGCGGTGCGCAGCGATTCCATCTCTCCCACGAGGTCGTCGACGTCCCCACCAAGGCCCTGCAGCGCCGTGGCGTCCTCGGCGCGGAGCGAGAGCTCGACCGCCCGCGCCACCGCCTCGTCGAGGCGGGCGTTGAGCAGCTCCAGACGCGATCGGGCGTCCTGCGCCACCGCCACCAGCCGCTGCGCCGACAGCACCTGGGCCTGCAGCGCCTCGAGCTTGTCGAGCGCGGGCTGGTCGACGCCGACGTTGCGCAACTTGTCGGCGAGGTCGGCGTCGTCCCGGATGCTCTCCCCCTGCTGCACGCGCTCGCGCAGCTCCGCCGGGACGCGGAACGCGTCGAGCCCGTGCATGAGGTCCGCCCACGCCACGCCCGTCTGCAGGTCGGCGAGCCCGCTGTCGAGGGCGGCGCCCCGGCGGCCGATCCGGTAGCACTCGCGCACGCCGGCATCGAGCCGGCCGCCGATCTCGGCCAGTCGGTCGTGCAGCGGACCGGGCTCGGTCGTGCGCACGGCGCGCGCATACCTGCGCTGCGCCTCCATCGCGTCCTTCACGTACGCCCGCCACGGCTGGCGAAGCCCCGCGAGGTCGATGCGCTCGGGGCGCGGCTTGCGCGGCAACCCGAACGCGACGCGCGCGCCGTAGGCGGCGAGGCCGACGAGCACCGCAACGGGCAGCGCCGCGCCGGCGAGCACGCCGGCGGCCGTGCCTGCCCCCGCGAGCAGCAGCGCCGACGGCGCCGTGACGGCCTCGGCCGTCTTCCTGTTCTTGAGGTGCTCGGGCAGGCGATCGATCACGGACATTTCTTTTCCTGACGGAAACGGCTAGAAGTTGCTCACGACGGCGAGGAAGACCTTGCCGATGCTGGCCGGGTCGGCCGCGTCGTACACGGTGGCATTCGTCGCCTCGGCGATGCGCTTGAGGGTGGGCAGGTCGGCGTCCTGCCCGTAGGCGATCGGGAACACCCGCACGGGGTTGGCCACCTGTCCCTCGTTGCGAGACCGCAGCGTGCGCAGAAGACCTTCGAGGTCGTCGTTGTTCGGATCCTCGTTCTTGCCGTCCGTGAGCAGCAGCACGGCGTTGATGCGGCCGGCGTCGAACGTCTGCACCAGCTGGTCGTCGGCTGCCTTCGTCACGGTG
>DATFXL010000096.1:0-3872 GCA_035316025.1 Acidimicrobiia bacterium | reverse complement strand
GCCTCGGCGTCGTCCCAAAGCTCGAGGGTCGTGGCGAGCATGCCCTGGTAGCGCTCGGCCGCTCCGAAGCAGGCGAGCCCGATGACCGCGGCGAGGAGGCGGCCGGCGAAGGGGTCGAGCAGTTCGTAGAGGAGGGCCGTCTGCGACTCGGAACCGCCGCCGACCGCGACCTCGGTGAGTAGAGCGAGCACCCCGCCCCATCCGCTCTTGGTCGCGCCGCGACGAACTTCATCGGCGGTAAGCGCATTGAACGAGCGCAGCGCGGCCGACGTGTCGCCGGTGTCCAGCTGCGCGACGGCGAGCATCGCAGGCCCGTACAGGCTCTCGGGGATCCCGGCCGCGATCTGCTCGGCAGGACCGAGGAAGGTTGCGAGCTCGCCCTGTTCCCGTGCCAGGTAGAAGGCCTGCTGTCCTTCGATACTCGCGACGGCGCGGTACGCGCGTGCGTGCTGCCGCATGTCGTCCCAGCAGGCCCGAACGTCCTCGAATCGCCCTTCCAACATCGCCTGCGTAGCGCGCCACTGCGCTGCGAACACGAGCGCGGGCAGCCACCGGAGCTCTTCGCCCGTCCGCCCGAGCTCGGCGATGGTCGCGGTCAGAGGGTCGGCGGCGCCGAGCTCGAGGTGTACACCTGCGACCACGCGCAGGCCTTGCGTGGTGGCCATGGCCATCTGCCCATCCCCGGCTCGGCCCAGGGCGACGAGCTCCTCACCGAGCGCGAGCCGCTCGGTGGTTAGTGAGGTCGAGGCGAGACTGATCGCGCGAGCGAAGAGCGCGGCGGCCAGCGTGGGCGCATCGGCGGCGTCGCGAGCCAATCGAACTGCTCGCTCGGCGAGTACTCGCCCGTCCCGGCCGTAGAGCTGATAGGCGGAGTACTTGAACGCTTCGATGGCCGTGAGCCGAGCCCGAAGGGCCGGGTGAGCGTCGCCGAGCTTCTGCTGCGCCTCGTCGAGCAGCTGATCAGACCGACCCGGGTACAACATCTCCGAGTACGGCGCGGCGAACACGGCGACGGCGCGTCCGAACTGCTCCGGTGACCCGTTCGCGCGCGCTGCGTCGACGGCTCGCAACGCGGCATGAATGGCCGCCGTCTCGTCGACGGCGATGAGCGCGTCGGCGAGATCGGTGAGCAGCTCGACCCGCCGGGTTTGGTCCGTGGGCGCGTGCTGCTCGAGCAGGTCGACCGCACGTTCGAAATAGCCGACCGCGTCCTCGAAGGCGAGGTCGGCGGCGGCCTCGTGGCCGGCCTTCGTCGTGTACTCGATCGCCTTGGCTGCTCCGACCAGCGCCACCGCCTGGGTGAAGTGCTGGGCGAGGGCGGCGGCGGATCCGACTCTGTCGTTCTCTTCTATGGCCGCGCCGACGCGAGCGTGGAGCTGGGCGCGTCCCGCCGTTCCCAACGCCCCGTAGACCGCTTGGCGGATGAGCGCGTGAGAGAACGCGTACCACCCCAGCCGGCCGGGATCCTCTCGCACGAGGCGGGCATCCGTCGCCTGATCCAGCGCATCGAGGACGTCTTTCGTCGGCTGCTGGGCCGCTCGCCCGATCAGAGGGGCGTCGAACTCGACCCCGATGACGGCGGCGACACCGAGCACGTCGTTGACGGGTTCCGGCAGCCGGCGCAAGCGGCGGGCGACGACGTCGCGCACGCTCTCGGGCAGGTCGAGTGGGGCGAGGTCCATCGCGGGCCCGGTTTCGCCGTCGCGCAATGGTGCGCCATCGGTCTCGATGAGGTGGCGGAGGAGCTCCTCGAGGAAGAGCGGATTGCCGCCCGTCTCGCGGTGCAGCGCCGCGATGACGGATGCATCGACCTCGTCCGGGCTGACGCGTTCCAGCAAGGTGCGGCTCTCGGCCTCCGAGAGACCAGCAAGCCCGACCCACGTGACAAAAGGCTCGCGCCGGAGATCCGCCACGAGCTTGGCGAGCGGGTGGTCTCGTGCCAGCTCCATCTCCCGGTAGCACACGACGATGAGCAGCTCGGCATCCTGCACCGAGCGCACGAGGTGTCGGAGCAGGAGCAGGGTCGGCTTCTCGGCCCAGTGCAGATCGTCGAGGATGAGGACGACCGAGTGTGTCGCGGTGATCCCGGCCACCAGCGCGGTGATCGCCTCGAACAGCCGGTACCGCTCGGACTCCGCGTCGCTCGATATCGAACGTGGCTCCTCCGACAATCGACCGAGGAGCTCCGGGAAGACACGGGCGAGATCCTGCTCCAACCCGTGCAGGCCTTCGTGGAGGGTCGCCGACGAATATGCCGCGACGCTCTCGCGCAGCGCTTCGACGAACGGCTGGTACGGGACGATCGCTTCCTCGTCGCAACGCCCGTACAGCACCACGGCGCCTTGATCGGACGCTCGCCTCGACAGTTCGGCCGCAAGGCGCGTCTTGCCGATGCCGGGTTCACCGGCCACGAGCGCGACCTGACGCACGCCATCGCGTGCGTGCTTCCACGCGTTCTCGAGCCGATCGAGCTCGACGCGACGGCCTGCGAGCTCCTCGTCGCCGGGTGCAAACGGCGCCGTGGGCGTGACGTCGCCGAGATAGGCGTCGACGGACTGGAGCGGCGGGAACTCGCTTCGAAATCCTGCGATTGTCAGCTGGTACAGGTGCTGCGGCAGCGCCACGCCGCGCAGCCGATGCTCGCCCAGATCGACGAGGCCGAGCCCGTGCGGGAGGCTGTCGCGCACGGCGTTCGCGCTCCCCGCCGAGAGCACGATCTGCCCGCCGTGGGCCGCGCCCATCAGCCGGTTTGTCAGGTTCGGCGCCGTTCCGTAGAAGTCACCGTCCCGTTCCTCGGCGGTACCGGTGTGGATGCCAACACGGATCCGCAGCCAGGCCGTGTCGTTCGATGTGTCGGATGCGAGGGTCCGGAGGGATTCCGCGGCGGACGCGACCGCCTCCAATGTGGTCCCGAAGACCGCGAAGACGCCGTCGCCGGTCATCTTGACGATGGAGCCGCCGTGCCCATAGATCACGCCGCGAAGAGCCGCGTCGTGCCGCGCCAGCGCCTGACGCATCTCTTCCGTTCGCTCTTCCCACAGGCGCGTCGAGTCTTCGATGTCCGTGAACAGGAACGTGAGCGTTCCTGTCGGTGGCTTCGACAACAGCCTCTGAGCTACCTCAGACACCGTCGCACCGCCGACTCGTGCGCGGCTCGAGCGGGTCGAGCACCAAGAGTTCCACGCCGCTCCCCTGCCGTAACCCAACGCGACCCTGGAAGGCTACGTGCCGCGCGAAGAGCACCACAGAGTCTTCCTGCCGTCATCGGGCGAACTACGCAAAAGGCCCGCGAGGTCACGTAGGAGATGAGGGCCAGACTCGACAGGCGGGCGGTTGGTCGGGTTCCAGGTGCGGATCCCGGAGCCTGACGCTTTGCGCGTGAGTCCGAGGTGAGGGCCGGGGGTTGTGCCCCGGCCCGCACCTCGAGCCGAACGGCGAACCGAACTCACGGCCGGTTCGGGTTGCACGCGCCGGGGCTGGGCGGGTTGAACACATGGGGCTGATGAGACCCACAGCCTCAGGTCCTGCCCGTAGGACTGCGAGTGACCGCCAGGGCCGTTGAGGGTGGGCACTCAAGATCAGCTCTGAGACGGGCTCAACGAACGCTCAACGCCCACCGACTGCCGTCGCCCGATTTGCCGCGGTGGCCGTCCTGACCTGGAGCCCGGGAGTCGTCCCAGAAGGCCTGGTAGCTCAGGGCACGACTTTCCCCCCAGGGCCACCGGTCCATAGCCTGTGACGATCCCGGGTCGGGCGCGGAGTCCCGATTCCCGTTGGCGATCCCACCCGGTCCGTGGGTCCGCCGAGAGAGTCCCAGCCATGTCACCACGTGCGCGCATCTTTGCAAGGTTCGCGACGATCATCCTTGCGGG
>DATFXL010000095.1:0-9869 GCA_035316025.1 Acidimicrobiia bacterium | reverse complement strand
ACTTCCTCGGGCTGCTGGGGATGCCTCGTCGCACGTACCGCTACGACACCGGGTTGGGTTGGGACTTCCTCAACCAGCTCGAGACCGTCGGCGCCTTCGTCATCGCGTTCTCGGTGCTCGTCTTCATCGTCAACGTGTTCGTGAGCCGTCGACGCGGGCGGCTCACCGGTGGCGACCCGTGGGACGCACGGACGCTCGAGTGGACGACCCCGTCACCGCCACCGATGTACAACTTCGCCGAGATTCCGCACGTCGAGGCGCGTGACGACCTCTGGCACCGCAAGTACACGGAGGACGAGACGGGCCACGCCGTGCGTATCCCCAGCGGCGCCGCCGTTGCCGTCGAAGAGCGCCCGGCCGGGGACGGCGGGGGCGACGAGCCCGGCGGCGGGGAACACGGCGACGGGCACGGCATCCACATGCCCTCGCCCTCGTACTTCCCGTTGATCCTCGCCCTCGGGTTGCCGATCCTCGGCTACGCGGCGGTGTTCCACGCGCTGTGGCTGGTCCCGATCGGCGGCCTCATCGCGGCGTTCGGCCTCTACGCGTGGGCCATCGAGCCCCAGACTGAGCCGTGACGATGGATCAGGTCGCGATTCCGCCGGGGCACGACGTCGCCGAGCACCGCCACGAGGAGCCCAGGACGGGCACGGGCGTCAGCAATACGAAGCTGGCGATGTGGCTGTTCTTGTCGTCCGACTGTCTGTTCTTCGGCGCGTTCATCTCCGCGTACCTCTTCTACCGGGGCCGGCCTCAGCCCGGTCCGCATCCGGCCGACGTCTACAACATCCCGTTCACGTCGGTGACGTCGTTCATCCTGCTCATGAGCAGTCTCACGATGGTCTTGGCGCTCGCCGCCATCATCCGCGGCGACTACCGCCGCCTGCGGATCTGGCTGCTCGCGACCGCGCTCTTCGGGGCGACGTTCATCGGCGGTCAGATCTTCGAGTTCACCGAGTTCTACCGACAGGGGCTCACGCTCGACAAGAACCTGTTCGGATCGTCGTTCTTCGTGCTGACCGGGCTCCACGGTGCCCACGTCACCGCCGGCATCATCTGGCTGCTGTCGCTGTGGGGACTGGCGACGCAAGGACGCCTCACCAGCCGGGATTCCGAGCGCGTCGAGATCGCCGGCCTCTACTGGCACTTCGTGGACGTCGTCTGGATCGTCATCTTCACGGTCGTCTACCTCATCCCGAAGTAGGAGCTGTACCGATCGACATGGCAGACGAAGCCACACCCGTCGGCACCGCCACGGAGACCGAGCCGCAGGAGAGCGCCCGCCGCGCTCCCGAAGAGGAGCTGCCAGGCACCGAGCTCGAACGGTCCGAGGCGGCGGCGCCGGCTCCGGCCGCAGCGCAGGTCCCCATGCTGCCGGGGGAGGTGCGTCCCCACCCCAGCCCGCAGCGCTACGTGATGATCGCGGCGATCCTCGTGGTCGCCACCGCGGCGGAGGTCGGGCTGTACTACCTCGAGGGAGAGATTCCCGACGGGTTGATCATCGTCCTGCTGTTGATGTTCGCGGTGATCAAGTTCACGCTGGTCGCGTCGTGGTACATGCATCTGCGGACCGACAAGCCGATCTTCCGCCGCTTCTTTGTAATCGGGATCATCGCCGCGATCTCCTTGTACCTGATCGTATTGACGACCCTGCACGTCTTCAGCCGTTGAGCCGGGCATGAGCCTCGCTGTCGCACCTCCGGCCTGGCAGCCGCACGTCGACACGTGGGTGCTCGTCGCGGCGATCGCGGCCGCGTACGCCATCGCCGTGGTGCGCGTCGGGCCCCGGTACGCCGAGCCTGGGCGAGCGGCGGTGACACGTCTCCAGGCGGTGTGCTTCGGGCTCGGCGTGGCCGCGATCTGGGTCGCAGCCGACTGGCCCATCCACGACATTGCCGAGCGGTACAACTACAGCATCCACATGGTGCAGCACCTCGTGCTGTCCATGGTCGCGACGCCGTTGCTCCTGCTCGGGACGCCGGCGTGGATGCTGCGGGCGATCCTGCGCCCGCCGTCCTATCTGTTCCGCGCCGTGCGCTTCTGCGCGCGCTTCCTTCCCGCTCTGATCGTGTTCAACCTGGTGCTCGTCTTCACGCACTGGCCCGCGCTGGTCGACTTCAGCCTCCGCAGCGGCCTCGCGCACTTCCTGATCCACGCCCTGATCTTCGTGAGCGCACTCGTCGTGTGGATGCCCGTGCTCAGCCCGCTGCCGGAGATCCCGCGGCTGTCGCCGCTGCCGAGGATGCTCTTCCTTTTCGCGCAGTCGATCGTGCCGACGATCCCCGCCTCCTTCCTGACCTTCGGCAGCTCGCCGCTCTATCGGTTCTACGAGGGCGTCCCGCACTTGTGGGGCCTGTCGACTCTCGACGACCAGCGCCTTGCGGGACTGATCATGAAGATCGGCGGCGGCCTCCTGCTGTGGCTGATCATCGCGGTGATCTTCTTCCGTTGGGCGGGCGAGGAAGACCGACGCATCGCGGCGCGCCGTCGGTGGCAGGATCTGGACCGCGAGCTCTCCCGGATGGGATCCCCGACCCCATGAGCGACGACGTCCAGACCGAGCCGACCGACGAGACGGACCAGCCCGCGGCCGACGAGGCCGGGGCCGAAAGGCAGGAGGCGCAGGCCGAGCCAAGCACCGACAAGGGTGCGGACATCGGCGGCGCGCCGGCGCCGGAGGAGGAAGGCTCCCAGACGATCGAGGCACAGCCGCCTTTCGAGGCTGCCGAGGGCGAGTCGCCGGCCGAGCTCGAGGCGGGCGAGCCGCCCGTCGACCAGGTCCGTGACCGGCTCCTCCTGCCGCTCGCCCTCCCGCTCCTGTCGATGCTCGCCGTGTTCCTCTACGTCGTGAACGTGTCGCGGGTGTTCCTCGCCAGCGGCGAGAACGTCTCGGTCCTCGTCGGCACCATCGTGACCGTCGGCATCCTGGCCGGTGGGGCCGCCATCTCCGCCACGCCACGGCTCCGCTCCTCGACCCTGGTCATGGGCCTGTCCGGGTTCGCGGTACTCGTCTTGTCGGCAGGCCTGCTGTCGCTGGGCCCGAGCGAGCCCAAGGAGACCGGTGGCGGCGGCTTCAAGCCACCGGCCGGACCGCCCGTCGCAACGCTCGAAGTCGACGCGATGCCGTCACTGTCGTTCCAGGCCACCCAGTTCAGCCTCCCGCCCGGAGTCATCCAGGTGAACTACAACGACCTCGGTGGAACGCACACGCTGCTATTCACCGATCCGAAGCTCAGCGGCTTCGAGCTGAAGGTCCCCCAGGGGCCGAAGACGGGCAAGGTGCAGCTGAACCCGGGCACCTACACGATCTACTGCAGTATCCCCGGTCACCGCGCCGCCGGCATGCAGGCGACGGTGAACGTCGGATGAGGAGGGTCATGGAGAGAGGTCGCGTCGCTCGTCTGCTCACGATCGTGGTCGCGACGGCCGCGATCGCCACCGCGTGCGGCGGTGGGGGTGGCGGTGGATCGTCGAGCTACAAGCAGCCGAAGGGGCCGGCGCAGACGACCCTCGACATCAAGGGCGGGAACTTCTTCTTCGACCCGAAGAACCCCGACGCGCCGGCGGGGGTCGACGCCATCAAGCTCACGAGCGAGGGCGGTCTGCATACGCTGGTGTTCGCCGGCGACAAGGTTCCGCACTTCAAGCTCCAGGCCAGCAGTGGCAACTCGGACGAGCTCCGCGTCGATCTCAAGCCCGGCACGTACGAGTTCTTCTGCGATATCCCGGGCCACCGCGAGGCGGGAATGGACGGCACCCTCACGGTGCGATGACCTCACGCGCGGGGTTGCTTCGGCACCGGCGCCGTGTCCGGAACGACCGCCTGCAACGCGCCCGGGACGGCCTCGGTACGCGCGGGCAGGGGACCGATGCGCTCGCCGGCGCCGTACAGCTCCAGTCCGTCGGACGCGTCGAGTGACGCGAGCTCGACGACCTTTCCGCGGTACATGTCGACGGCGGCGTGCGAGACGTGCGTGCCCCGGAACACACGCGGGAACGAGCGCAGGAACTCGAACCGTGACACCGGGCCCACGACACAGACGTCGAGCTGGCCGTCGTCGAGCTCCGCGCCGGGGGTGACCTGCATCCCGCCGGCGTAACCGCGCGTGTTCCCGATCGCCACGAGCCACGCCTCGACGTCGTGTACGTCACCGTCGACGGTGAGCCGGAAGCGGCGCGGCCGGTACGTCGCAAGCGTGCGGAGCACCGCGAGCACGTACAGCGTCGTTCCGCTGGCCCACTGGACGGTGTTCGCCCACCGGTTCGCCTCGCCGTCGAAGCCGGCGTTGGCGACGGACGTGAACCAGCGCATCGTGGTCTGGTCCTCGGGTTCGCCGCGTTCGGGCGCCGCTTCCGCCCGCCCGAGGTCGACGGTCCCGACGTCGCCCGCCTCGAGCAGCGCGACCGCATCGAGCCAGCGCCGCCGGTCGAGCCCCAGGTTGCGGGCGAAGTCGTTCCCGGCCCCGGTCGGAACGATCCCGAGAACGCCCCCGCAGTCGGCGGCGACCCCGGCCAGGGCGTTCACGGTGCCGTCACCGCCGCACGCGGCGACGGCGCGCCCGTCGTCGAACGCGGCGCGGGCGAGGCACATCGCGTCGTCGAGGTCCTGGGACACCCGAACGTCGGCGTCGAGGTCGGCGGCCGCGAACGCGTCCGTGAGGCGCGGGAGGAGCTTGCGGGTGCGGCCCCGGCCCGCGGTCGGGTTCACGACGGCGGTCCAGCGCATGGCGGGCGATCGTATCGGCCGCCGGTCGAGCGAGGAGACCCTCGATGTAGGTTCGAGTCGTGCCCTCCGGGATCGAGCGCGCCCACCTTCCTCGTCACGTTGCCATCGTCATGGACGGCAATGGCCGCTGGGCCAAGCAGCGCGGGCTGAAGCGGACCGAAGGCCATGCTGCCGGTGAGGAGGCCCTGTTCGACACCGTCGAAGGCGCTCTCGACATCGGGCTCGAGTGGATGACGGTCTACGCGTTCTCGACGGAGAACTGGCGCCGACCGGTCGACGAGGTGCGGTATCTCATGAACTTCAACGAGAACCTGCTGCTCCGCCGGCGCGACGAGCTCCACGACCGTGGCGTCCGGGTGCGATTCATCGGCCGGCGGGGCGGACGGGTCCCAGGCCGGCTGCGCCGCCAGATCGCCGACGCGGAAGAGCTCACGCGCCGCAACCGCACCATGACCCTCACGTTCGCGTTCAACTACGGCGGGCGGGCCGAGCTGGTCGACGCCGCCCGCGTCATCGGCCACGAGGTGGCGACGGGACGGCTCGACCCGGACAAGATCAGCGAACGCACCGTCACTCGAAGCCTGTACGCGCCGGACATGCCCGACCCCGACCTGCTCGTGCGGACCTCGGGGGAGTTCCGGATCTCGAACTATCTCCTCTGGGAGCTCGCCTACGCCGAGCTGGTGTTCACCGACGTCCTGTGGCCGGACTTCCGGCGCGACCACCTGTTCGAGGCGATCCGGGAGTACCAGCGCCGGGAGCGGCGCTTCGGCGCCGTCGACGGCTGAGCCGGGGGACCTCGAATCACACCGCTGTAACTAGACTGCGCGCGAGGACGGCGGCTTCGCTGATCGTCCTCGCAGAGCCGGAGCTTGCGACGGCGAAGGAGAAACATGGCCCTGTACCGCGACCAGGGCGTCGTCTTGCGCACGATCAAGCTGGGCGAGGCCGACCGCATCGTCACGATCCTCACCCAGGGCCAGGGGAAGGTGCGGGCGGTCGCCAAGGGGATCCGCAAGCCGACGAGCCGGTTCGGCGCCCGGCTGGAGCCGACGAGCCACGTCGCCGTCCAGTGCTATCGCGGCCGCGAGCTCGACGTCGTCACGCAGGTCGAGACGATCGACGCCTGGCGCCGGCTCCGCGAGCACTACCCGTCGTTCACCCACGCCGTCTCGATGCTCGAGGCGGTCGACCACGTGGCTCAGGAGCGGGAAGCCAACCCGGCGCTGTATCGGATGCTCGTCGGCGCGCTGCGCACGTTGGCGACGTCGCCGTCGCCGATGGTCGCGCCGGCGTTCTTCTGGAAGCTCCTCTCCCTCGAGGGGTTCCATCCCGTCCTCGACGTCTGCACGCGCTGCGGCGACGACGCCGACGCGTTCCCCGGCTTCGACTTCGGGGAGGGCGGCGTCCTGTGCGCCGAGTGCGCGCGCTTCGCCAGTCGCCGTGTCGACGCGGAGACGATCGTGTTGTTGCGGCGCATCCTCGGCGGAGACCTGCGCGGCGCGCTGAACGGCCCGGCCGATCGGCCCGGCGTCGAGGTGGAGCGGCTCGGCGTCGCCGCGCTCGAGTACCACTCGGAGCGCCGCCTGCGCAGCGCGGCGCTACTGTGACGACTGCCCGGTAGGCAGGGACAAGGGGGCACCGTGCAGACGCTCGGCAACATCCTGTGGCTCATCTTCGTCGGGATCTGGCTGGCGATCGGCTTCGTGATCGCCGGGATCATCATGTTCGTCCTGCTCATTACGATCCCGTTCGGGATCCAGGCCTTCAAGCTGGCCGGCTTCGCGCTGTGGCCCTTCGGCCGGCACGTCGATTACACCGAGCGCGTGGCGAGCCCGTTGCACATCATCGGCAACATCCTCTGGATCATCTTCGGCGGGCTCTGGCTCGCGGTGCACTGCCTCATCGGCGGCGTGATCCTGTGCATCACGATCATCGGGATCCCGTTCGGGATCCAGGCGTTCAAGCTGATCCCGATCGCCCTCATGCCGTTCGGCGCCGAGGTCGTCCGCGACCGGGCGGTGGCCGCCGCCGCCTGAGTTTCCGGCTCGGGGGCCGGCGTGTCCCCCCGGTACGATCCATCGGATGGCCAAGCCGGATCTCATGGAGCGCGTGGTCAACCTGTGCAAGCGGCGCGGGTTCGTCTTTCCCTCCAGCGAGATCTACGGCGGCTTCCGCTCGACGTGGGACTACGGGCCCCTCGGGGTGCTGCTCAAGCGCAACGTCAAGGACGCCTGGTGGCGGTCGATGGTCCAGCTGCGAGACGAGATCGTCGGCCTCGACGCCGCCATCCTCATGCACCCGCGGGTGTGGGAGGCGAGCGGCCACGTCCAGGCCTTCACCGACCCCCTGGTCGATTGCCGGAACTGCAAGGAGCGCTTCCGGGCCGACCATCTGCCCGCCTCGGGCGCTTGCCCGAACTGCGGCGCCAAGGACTCGTTCACCGAGGCCCGCCAGTTCAACCTGATGTTCAAGACCTACGTCGGGCCGGTCGAGGACGACGCCTCCGTCGCCTATCTCCGCCCCGAGAGCGCGCAGGGTATCTTCGTGAACTTCCTGAACGTCCTGACCACCGCGCGCAAGAAGCCCCCGTTCGGCATCGCGCAGATCGGCAAGGCGTTCCGCAACGAGATCACACCCGGCAACTTCATCTTCCGGACCCGCGAGTTCGAGGTGATGGAGATGGAGTACTTCGTGCCGCCGGAGGACGGGCCGCGCTGGCACGAGTACTGGTGCCAGGAGCGTCTGCGCTGGTTCGTGGACCTCGGCATCACCGGGGACCAATTGCGCCTGCGCCCGCATGACCCCGACGAGCTCTCGCACTACTCGGTCGGGACGTCCGACATCGAGTTCGCGTACCCGTGGGGATGGGGTGAGCTGGAAGGCGTCGCCAACCGCACCGACTACGACCTGAAGCGCCACTCGGAGTACTCGGGCCAGGATCTGAGCTACTACGACCAGGAGGCGGACCGGCGGTATGTCCCGCACGTGATCGAACCTGCACTCGGCGCCGACCGCTGCATGCTCGCCTTCCTGCTGGCGGCGTACCACGAGGAGGAGGTGCGCGGCGAGAAGCGGACGTTGCTCCGCCTCGACCATCGCCTCGCGCCGATCGCGGTCGGCGTGCTCCCGCTCTCGCGCAACGAGCGCCTCAACCCTGTGGCGTACGAGGTCGCCGATCTCCTGCGGCCCCGTTTCATGATCGACGTCGACGACGCCGGCTCGATCGGCCGTCGCTACCGGCGGCAGGACGAGGTCGGAACGCCGTTCTGCGTCACGGTCGACTTCGACACGATCGACGACCGGGCCGTCACGGTGCGTCACCGCGACTCCATGACCCAGGACCGGGTCCCGATCGACAAGTTGGTCCCGCATCTCGAGGAGCTGCTCTCTCCATGAGCGAGACGCACTACGAGCTCCTGGGCGTCGAGCCGGACGCGTCGAAGGAGGACATCAGGGCTGCCTACCGCGACCGGATCGAGGAACTCCGTGGGAAGGCCGAGAAGGGCCGCTCGGACCAGGCGCGCGAGGGCGCCCGGGTAGAGACGGCCCGCCTCAACGCCGCCTGGCAGGTGCTGTCGGACCCATTCCAGCGTCAGCGGTACGACGCCGGGCTCGCCGACGCGTCGGGTGCCGACACCGACCAGGAAGACGTGGTCGTCGAGGAGGAAGCTGTGCCGGCGCCGGCGCGGCGCCGCGGCTTGTTCGAGTCGCGCCCCCGCGACGCGCGCGGCCGCCCGTCGCGGCGCGAGCCGGAGGGCGTGCCGGGCGCGGAGGCGGCGCCGGTAGGCCGGCGTCTGGCCGCCCTCGCCATCGACGTGCTGACGATGGGCGCCGTGTTCATTGGCGCGACGTCGCTGCTCGCGTCGGTATCGAGCGATTCGGTGGGACTGGTCATCGTGCTGGTTATCGGGCTGTTCGTCCTGTTCAACGCCTACTTCGTGTTCCCGACCGTCCGCACCGGCCAGACGCTCGGGAAGCGGCTCACCCACATCATGACGGTGGACGCCGACACGGGACAGTTGCTGACATGGCGCCGCGCGACGCTCCGATACATCGTGCCGATCGTGCTCGTCATCGGGCTGCCGGGATCCCTGGGGCTGATGATCGCGCTGCTGTTCGGGATCTCGTGGGTGCTGATCGACACGCGCGTCGGGCTCATGGACCGTTCGTACCTCGGGCACTCCCGAGTCGTCCTCGCGCGCTATCGCCCCGAACCACCTCAGTAGGCTCGGCGACAGAGGACGAGCCGGGCAGACGCCGCGGGAGGTGAGCATGCCGTACGTCCACGCTTTCGAGGAGGGGAGCAAGGAGCAGAAGTACCTGCTCGGCGGGAAGGGCGCCAACCTCGCCGAGATGACCAACCTCGGCCTGCCCGTACCCCCCGGCTTCACCATCACGACCGAGGCGTGCAACGCGTACATGGCCGGGGGCGACCGGCTCCCCGACGGCCTGATGGACGAGGTCGCCCCCGCCCTCGAGGCGCTCGAGGGGAAGATGGGCAAGCGTCTGGGCGACGACGCCGACCCGCTGCTCGTTTCGGTGCGCTCGGGGGCACCGTTCTCGATGCCGGGAATGATGGACACCGTCCTCAACCTGGGCCTCAACGACCGATCGGTCGGCGGCCTGGCCAAGCAGACGGGGAACGAGCGCTTCGCCTACGACTCGTACCGGCGGTTCGTGCAGATGTTCGGCAAGATCGTGCTCGACGTCGACGGGGAACTGTTCGAGGACGAGCTCGAGAAGCTCCGCCACGAGCGGGGCGTCGCCACCGACCCCGAGCTGTCGGCCGCTGATCTCGCCGAGCTGGTCGAGACGTTCAAGGGCGTCGTCAAGCAGGAAGCCGGCGTCGACTTCCCGCACGACCCCAAGGAGCAGCTGCGCTACGCGATCGAGGCTGTCTTCAAGAGCTGGAACGGCAAGCGTGCTCGCGACTACCGCCGATTCGAGGGCATCCCCGACGACCTGGGCACCGCCGTCAACGTGCAGGCCATGGTGTTCGGCAACAAGGGCGACGACTCGGGGACGGGCGTGGCGTTCACCCGCGATCCCGCCACCGGCGAGAACCAGCCCTACGGCGACTTCCTCCGCAACGCCCAGGGTGAGGACGTCGTGGCCGGGATCCGCGAGGTCGAGAAGCTCG
>DATFXL010000094.1:0-15102 GCA_035316025.1 Acidimicrobiia bacterium | reverse complement strand
CGTCTGCATGCGGCGCTGGAGACGGGCGAAGCTCGTGGCTGCACCCTCGAACGCCACCACCTCCCCATCGACGGTGAAGTCCCGTGCGCCCTGGACGTCCAATGCGTCCACGATCTCCGGATACGCGCCGTCGAGCACCTGTCGGCTGCGCGAGTAGAGACTGGTAGACGTCGCGGAACGCACGCCCAGGACCCGCTCGCCGTCGAGCTTGCGCTCGTAGATCCAGTCGCGGCTCGAGAAGTAGTGGTCGGTCAGCGTCGCCAGCATGGGCGACGACCAGGTTGCATCGCCTACGCGGCGAAGCCGGCCCCGTTCGCCGGGAGGGACGACGTCAAGGACGCTCACAGTCCCAACGGACTACCTTGCAGGGCCGTCGCGAGCAATCACACCTCGGTGACCGTGAGCGGCTTGTGGCTCGGCGGCTGGCTCTTCACCATCGGGTACGCCCATCCGCATTTCTGGCAGATCGTCCTCGCAATCCTCATCTGGCCGTACTACGTCGGCGACGCCGTCGCGAGCACCTGAGCAATAGGATCGCGCTGACGCGACGGCGATGGAGCTCGCCGACAACCGCGGCGCCGTACCGCTGATGGCTCCTACCTGGGATTCATCAGGGAGGGGCACATGCGGTTCGTATGGGTCGGCATCGCCGGTGCCGTCGGCTCGATCGTTCGCTACGCGATCGGCCTGAGCGTCGATCAGTCCCGCTTCCCGTGGGCGACCTTCGGTATCAACGTGGCGGGCGCGTTGCTTCTCGGGTTCTTCCTCGCCGTGGCGCTCGGGCACCTTCCGATGTCGGTCATGACCCCGATCGCCGTCGGGCTCATCGGTGGCTTCACCACGTTCTCGACCTTCACCTGGGAGGCGTTCACGCTCGGGCGTACCGGCCGCAGCGAGGTCGCCTTGCTCTACGTCACGGTGTCCGTCTGCTGTGGCCTCGTGGCGGCTTGGGTCGGTTACTCCGCCGGGCGGGCACTCCACTAGCAGCAAGAGCGGTTGTCATCCGTCGCCGACGGCGACGACGACCTTGCCCTTCGCCCGGCGATCGGCGAGCTCGCGAATCGCCTCGCCGGCCCGGTCGAGCGGGTACGTCGCGGACACGTGCGGGCGCAGCTTGCCGGCGCGCCACCAGGTGACGAGCTCCTCGAGGTTCCGCCGATGGCGCTCGGGCTCTCGGCCCACGAACGCGCCCCAGAAGACACCGACGATGTCGCAGCCCTTGAGCAGCGTGAGGTTCAGGGGAATGGTGGGAATGTCGCCGGCCGCGAACCCGATGACCAGGAAGCGCCCTTCCCAGGCGGTGGCACGGAGCGCCGGCTCGCTGTAGGCGCCACCCACGGGGTCGTAGACGACGTCGGCCCCGACACCACCGGTGAGCTCTCGGATGCGCGTCTTCAGGTCCTCGGCGGCGTAGTTGATCGTTTTCGCCGCGCCGTAGTCGCGGCAGAGCTCGAGCTTGTCGTCGGTCGACGCCGCCGCGATCACGGTCGCACCCATGAGCGAGCCGAGCTCGACGGCTGCCAGGCCCACCCCTCCGGCGGCACCGAGAACGACCAGCGTCTCGCCCGGTCGGAGCCGGCCGCGGTCTTTCAGCGCGTAGTGCGCGGTGCCGTACGCGTAGAGGAACGCTGACGCGGGACCGAACTCGACGCCGTCGGGAATCGGGACCAACGACCTGGCATCGACGGCGATCTGCTCGGCAAGGCCGCCCCACCCCGTCGACGCGAACACGCGATCGCCGATCCTCACGCCCTCGACACCCGAGCCCGCCGAGCGCACGACGCCCGCGACCTCGGCGCCGGGGGAGAAGGGGAGTGGCGGCTTGAACTGATACAGGTTCTGGATGATGAGGACGTCGGGGAAGTTCACGGCGCACGCCCTCACGTCGACGACGACCTGACCTTCCTTCGCCGTCGGATCCTCGACCTCCTCGACCGTCAACGACTCCGGCGGCCCGTACTGCCGGCACAGGACTGCGCGCATGGCGGCACCGTATCCAGGCGTGCCGAGCGGGTGCATCGGGGTGTCCGGCAGCTTCTTAGATGTCCTTCATGTCTCCTTCACGGCTTTCACGGCACTGAGGGGTAACAGTCGTGGGTGCCCACGGCGGTCCCCTCGGCCGGGCCGGACACCGCGTTGCCGTCCCGGCAGGCCGCCCGGACGGCGCCGTCTCTGGCTTACCAGCCCGCGCTCGATGGTCTGCGGGCGCTGGCGGTGTTGGGCGTGCTCCTCTACCACGCCCGGGTGAGTTGGGCACCGGGCGGCTTCCTCGGCGTCGACGCCTTCTTCGTTCTGAGCGGCTTCCTCATCACGTCGCTGCTCGTCGACGAGTGGCGCAAACACGGGCGCATCGACCTCAAGGCGTTCTGGGCCCGCCGGGCGCGCCGGCTGCTACCGGCACTCGTCCTCGTCGTCTTCGCCGTCGGGATGTACGCGCTGTTCGTCGCTCGTCCTGACGAGCTCGACCGCATCCGAGGCGACGCGTTCGGATCGCTGCTGTACGTCGCCAACTGGCGCCAGCTGTTCGAGTCGTCCTACTTCGCGCAGCTGGCGACACCGTCGCCGCTCCGCCACACGTGGTCGCTCGGGATCGAGGAGCAGTGGTACCTCGTGTGGCCGATCGCGCTGCTGCTCGCATTCCGATTCGCAAACGGGCGCCGGTGGATCGTGATCGGCGCGACAGCCGCGCTCGCGATCGGGTCGGCGCTGCTGATGGCCGTGCTCTTCGACGCCAGCGATCCCTCACGCGTCTACTACGGCACCGATACGCGCGCCCAGGCATTGCTCGTCGGGGCTGCGCTGGCATTGCTCGTCATGCGCCCACGGCGGCGACCGCGACAGGTGAGCGCGACGACGGGGATGATCGGGCTCGAAATCGTCGGGATCATCGCCGTCGTATACCTCGGGTGGCTCTGGACGCACGTCGCCGACACGACGACATGGATGTACACCGGCGGATTCCTCGTCGAGGCCCTCGCCGTCGCCGCGCTCATCGCCGCCGCGACACGGCCGTACTCGCCCGTCCTGGGGCCCCTGCTCTCGATCGCGCCGCTCCGCGCCATCGGGCGCATCTCGTACGGCGTGTACCTATGGCATTGGCCCGTCTACGTATACCTGACACCGGCGCGGACGGGCCTCGACGAAGGCCCGTTGCTCCTCGTGCGCCTCGCGGCCACATTCGGACTCGCGCTGTTGTCCTACCGCTTGATCGAGCAACCCATCCGCCACCACACCCTGAGCCGCGCTCGTTCGCTCGCGGTCACCGCCTTTCTCAGCGGGACGGCCATCGCAGCCGTCGTGGCAGTGGCAGTCCTGGCGGGAAGCACCGCCGCGCCGGTCAGCGGTCTCGAGCGCGCCACCGGACGTGCGTCGGCGCCCACTCCGGTGACGCGTCCCAACCAGGCCGTCGTACCGCGCGTCCTGATCGCCGGCGACTCGGTCGCGCTCACGCTCGGCTACTGGCTCGACCCGCGCCAGGACACCCGAGGCGTGCAGGTCCGAACCGAGGCCACGCTCGGTTGCGGCCTCACCGGCGGCACGGTGCACAGCGACGGCAGCGACATCCCGACCAACGAGGAGTGCACGGGCTGGCCCTTGCGATGGCGCAAGACGGTCGAGGAGTACCAACCGAACGTCGCCGTCGTCCTGGTCGGTGCGTGGGACGTGGTGGACCACCGGATCAACGGTGATGTCCTGCCTGTCGGCACTCCGGCCTGGCGCATGTACATGATGGAGCGGCTCGACACCGCCACCGAGGTCCTCGCGGCGCGGGGCGCCCGCGTCGTCCTGCTCACCTCGCCGTGCTTCGGGCAGCCGGAGAGCGGCTTGAGCGGGATTCCCGAGCGCTCGGACGCGGCGCGCGTCCAGGATCTCAACCACGTCTTCCGCACCTATGCCCGGGCGCATCCCACGCGGATATCGATCTTGGACCTGCACGGCTTCCTGTGTCCGCACGGACGGTTCGCCCCGACCGTGCGCGGCGTGGCCGCCCGCGACCCCGACGGCACGCACCTGTCACCGGGGGGCGCCAAGGTGGTATGGCAGTGGCTGGCGGGGCGGCTCAGGACCGAGGGCCTGCTCCGGAGCCGATGATGCGCTCCTCGGCCCGGTCGAAGGGGCCGTAGTCGACTCCAGCGGTAGGGAGGTGGATGCGCGCGATCGTCCCGCCGCCGGGCGCCGGACCGAGCGTGACGCTGCCCCCGTGGCCGTCGACGACCCGGCGCACGATCGCGAGGCCGAGCCCCGACCCCGGCATCGCGCGCGCGGCGGCGGAGCGGTAGAAGCGGTCGAAAACGCGCGGGAGGTCCTGCGTGTCGATGCCGGGACCGTGGTCGCGCACCGTGATCGTGCCGTTGCACAGACCGACCTCGACGGTTCCCCCCGGGGGACTCCATTTGCACGCGTTGTCGAGGACGTTCACGAGCGCCCGTTCCAGCTGCCGGCGCCGGCCGTCGATGCGCGTGGGCTCGAGGTCGAGCTCGATGGTCACGTCCGGGGCCCGCAGCCGAGCCCGATCCACTGCCGTTCCCACGAGGCGGTCGAGATCGATCTCCGTCGTCTCCTCGGACGGCGTACCCGAGTCCCGGGCCAGCTCGACGAGGTTGTCCATGAGCGCGCTCAGCTCGGCAACCTGCTGGGACACGTCGGCGAGGAGACGCCGCCGCTCGGGCTCCGGCATCCCCGGCCGGCTCGCGAGTACCTCGACGTTCGTCTGCAAGCTGGTCAAGGGGGTCTGCAGCTCGTGACTCGCGTCCCGGATGAGCTCACGTTGCTGCTCCCGAGAAGTGCTCAGTGCGTCCAGCATCGCGTTGATGCTGGACGCCAACCGCCCGAGCTCGTCGCGCCGGCGGACGTCGATGGACGCCGCAAGATCCTGCGTCGTCGCGACGCGCTCGGCCGCGCGCGTGAGCCGCGCCACCGGTCGGAAGCTCGCCCGCGCGACAATGAGTGCGAGCAGTGCCGCGACGAGGATGCTCAAGCCGCCCACGATCAGCAGGGTCGTCCGCAGATCGGAGATGGTGGCGTCCACGTCGTCGACGTCCTGCGCGAACTGGACCGACCGCCCGTCCGGAGCGGTAGCGCTCGCGATGCGAAGATGCCGTCCGTTGATGTATGCGTCCCGCAGCTGGAAGCGAGGCGTGCCGTGTGCGATTGAGATATCGACACGACTCTCGGGAATGGCTGTGGGCTGGTTCGGAGGAGCCTCGCTGCGTCCGTCAGCGAACGTGACGCGCATGTAGTCGCGCGTGTTCGGCGTCGGCAGACCGAAGTATGGCAGTGCGATCTCGGGGTTCGGCAGCTTGGCGAGGCGGGTGGCGTCGGAACGGACCGAGTCGTCCGTCTGGTCGTGAAGCCGATTGCTGACAGCGAAGTAGGAGACGACCGATGCCAGTACGACCGTCACCGCCACCGCGAGCACGCAGAGCAGCGTGAGGCGGACTTTGAAGCTCATGACTCTCGGAGCACGTAGCCGACACGGTGCACGGTGTGGACAAGACGGGACTCGTTGCCGGCTTCGGTTTTGCGTCTTAGGTACCCGACGTACACCTCGAGCGAGTTGGACGTCGGCTTGGTGCCGTAGCCCCACACCCGATCGAAGATGAACTCGCGCGTGAGCACGCGGCGCGGATACCGGAGCATCAGCTCGAGGAGGAAGAACTCCGTGGGTGTGAGACGGATCAGACGCTCACCTCGGCGCGCTTCGCGCGTCTCGACATCGAGGCTCAGGTCGGCGAAGCGGAGCACCTCGGCCGTGCCCGTCGACCGCCGCAGGATGGCACGCATGCGCGCGAGCAGCTCCTCGAGCGAGAACGGCTTGGTGAGGTAGTCGTCGGCGCCGGCGTCCAGACCCGCCACTCGGTCGGAGACGAGGTTCCTGACGGTCAGCATCAGGACAGGCGTCGAGTCGCCGCCGGCGCGTAGTCGACGACAGACCTCGAGGCCGTCGACTCCGGGCATCAGGAGATCGAGGACGACGGCGTCGACGTGCTCGGACGCCATCACGTCGAGGGCCTCGGCGCCCTCGCGGGCGAGCCGCACCTCGTAGCCTTCCAGCGTGAGTGCGCTGCGCACGGACCGGCGAACGGCGGGCTCGTCGTCCACCACGAGGATTCGCACCTCTTCCAGTCTCTCCCATCTGCTCTGAGAATGTCCTGAGCGCTCGTTGACGGTGAACCGATCCCCGGACAACCATCAGACCCACACGGCTGCACGCTTCGAGTGACATCCGGGGGGAGTCATGACCACGAACGAGCGCACGGTCGGTCGTTATCTGCGTTGGCTGCTCGCAGCATTGTCGCTTGGCGCCGGCGTGATCCACTTCGCCGTGAGCGGCGAGCACTACGAGCTTTCGTGGGCGCACGGCACGTTCTTCGCCGTCATCGCCTGGTTGCAGCTGTCCTGGGCGGTCGCGGTCGTGCTGCGGCCGAAGCGGTCGCTGCTCGTCGCCGGGGTGCTGCTGAACGCCGGGATCCTCGGCGTGTGGGCGGTCTCCCGGGTTTGGGGTATCCCGATCGGCCCCGAGGCGTGGACCCCCGAGAGCGTGGCGCTGTCCGACGCCCTGTCGTCGGCGTGTGAGCTCGGCATCGTGGCGCTGGCCCTTGCCGTTATCGTCCGGCCGGCGGTGGCGCAACGGCCACTCCGTCCCGGGCTCGCCGTCCCGGCCGTCGGCATCGCCGGTCTCGGCGTTGCCGTGATCTCGTCGCTGGCGTTCACCCCCGCGCTGGCGTCGTCCCACCACCACGGGGAGGCCGACGGAGGCCATACGCACAGCGCCGCCGCGTCCGGTCACGACCACGGATCGGTCGTAGCGGGGCATCAGCACGGTGTGACGACGCTGAACGGCGAGAAGGTGAAGGGCGTAAAGGCCGAGGACGTGACGGCCGAGTCGCAGCCCGACCAGCCGCTCGACCCCACGACGCGCGCGGAGCTCAAGACGCAGCTGACCGCGGCGCGGGACTTCGCGCTGCGGTACCCGACGGTCGCCGACGCCAGTGCGGCCGGATATCGGCTGGCCGGCGGGTTCGCGCCCGGAAGCGGCGCGCACTACCTGTCGTTTGGCGGCTTGACCGGAGCGGGCCCATTCGATCCGACCAAGCCGCTCTCGCTCATCTACGACGGCACGAACCCGACCTCGCAGGTCATCGGGCTCATGTATTACGGGATGGGTGAGAGCGCGCCGGAGGGGTTCGCGGGCCCGAACGACCACTGGCACCGGCACAGCAACGTGTGCATCAAGTACGGCGCTGGTGGTCTGGAGGTGCCCTTCCCGGCCGACCAGGACGTGACAGCCGCGCAGTGCTCCGCCGTGCAAGGCAGCTTGTTGAAGACGACGGGCTATATGGTCCACGCGTGGGTGGTGCCGTCGTGGGAGAGCCCGCTGGGTGTGTTCTCGCACGACAATCCCGACGTGCGCTGCGCCGACGGGACGTACCACACCGACAAGGCCGGGTTCTGTGCTGGTACTTAGCTGCGGGACGCCTCGTCACGATTCGTCGAGAATGCCGGTGGACTGACCGACCTCGATGAGGTGACCGTCGGGATCGCGCACGTACGCACGGATCTCGCGCCCGTGATCCTTCGGCTCGGTGAGGAATTGCGCTCCCTTGCGCCGCCAGGCGTCGTACACGGCTGCGATGTCGGCGACCCGAATGTTGAGGAACGCGCTGGTGCGAGTTGGATCGGGCGGTGTTTCCAGAACGACGTCGGGCTTGTCGTCGGTCGGTCCGCCGCCTTCGTTCAGGATCAACCACGAGTTGGCGACCCGGATCATCACCGGACTTCGCTCGTTCACGACCGTCCCACCGAGGAGCGTCGCGTAGAACTCACGCGAGCGGTCCATGTCCGAGACCACGAGGAAGTGTGTGATCAGGAAGCCCTGATCGGGCGCGGGGAAATCGCTGTGGGCCATGTCGTTCCTCCGGAATACATCACGTTCCCGATGGGTTGCGGCCCGCCGTGGCGACCATGAGGGTCGGGATCGTGGGAGCAGGACGGATCGGCAGCAACCTTGCCACGCAGTGGGCCCGCCGCGGCCACGATGTTCTGCTGAGCTTCAAGCGCGACCGTGACGCGCTCGCGGCGATCGCCGACGCTGCCGGCGCCCGATCGGGCGCGGTCGCGGACGCCGTCGCCCACGGCGATGTCGTCGTGGTCTCGGTTCCCTGGACGGCGCTGGATGCCGTCGCCGCCGACGTGCAGGTCGGCGACGACGTGCTGATCGACACCACGAACCCGTTCGGCGGCGGTGGGTTCGTCGGCGCGCCGGGCGGCGTGCCGTCCGCCGAGTACAACGCCCGGCGGTTCGCCACGAAGCGACTCGTCAAGACGTTCAACACGTACACCTCGAGCTTCCAGGCCGAGGTCGGCGACGGCCGGCACCCCGCGCCCGTGGCGATGTTCCTCGGCGGCGAGGACGCCCACGCCAAGCAAGTGGCGGCGAGGCTCGTGCGCGACACGGGGTTCGAGCCCGCCGACCTCGGCGGCTGGTCCTCGATCTCGCTCCTCGAAGCCCCCCGCCGCCCCGGCGCCGTCTACGGGGAGGAGTACACACCCGACGCGGCGGGCCGCATCGCCGCCGCCGCCACCACCGACCTCGCCGAGGCTTCCCGTCTCGCCGAGCAGCTGAAGGCTGCGGGGTAGCTGCACGCCGGCGGGCGGCGTCGGACACGCCATAGGCTGCTTGCATGTGCCGAAACATCACCGAATTGCGCGGGCTCGAGCCACCCGCGACGCCCGAAGAGATCGAAGCCGCCGCCCGTCAGTACGTGCGGAAGGTGAGCGGCATCACGAAGCCGAACCCGGCCCTGGCCGAGTGCATGGACGCGGCGACGCTCGAGGTCGCGGCCATCACCGAGCGGCTGCTGGCCGAGGTCCCGCAGCGTCGCCAACCGCCGAAGACGCTCCCTCCGCTACGTCGTCCGGAGGTGCGGGAGCGGCTGGGGCTCGGCGCGTTGCCGGCCTGATCAGGCGCGACAACTCGGCATTCGGCGGCGCTGACCTGTCTCCGTGAGCGTGGACGAAGCCGAGTCGCGTCGACGTCAGCCGTCACTGGCGAGCTGAGCCGTGTAGGGACCGCGTCCGGTCACGCAGGAAGCCCCACACCGGGCTCCCAGCGCGAGCGCGTCCTGTGGAGACCAGCCCGCCGCCAGCCCGAAGGTCACGCCGGCGGCGAAGCAGTCGCCGGCCCCGTAGGCGTCGATCGGCGGGCCGGGGAGCGCCGCGGCCGTCCACTCGCTGGTCCTCCCGTCGGCAGCCTCGATTCGCCCGCCGGCGGCGCCGGCGGTACGGGCCACGAGGCGTGGCGGCGGCTGCACGTCGCCGGACGTGTATCGCTCACCCGTGTCGCGGCTGCTGGAGACGAGCATGTCGAGCTGGACCCCGACCGCCGCCAAGGGCTCGATCGTGCGAGCGCTCGACACCAGCGTGCGTGCCGCGCGTGCGGCTCGTACGGCGTCGGGGTCTCCGGCGGTGAGGTAGACACCATCCGCGCCGGCGAGCTCGGACCACGGCAGCAGGTCGTGGCCGCGGGGCCCGACCCGGTCGCCCATGACCGTGATGGTGCGCTCGGCGTGCGCATCGGTGAAGACGAATGCCCGCCGCTGGGGCTCGGGACGCCATGCCGCCTCGACGCGCACCCCGAGCGACGTCAGTTCCCGGTGGGCGCGATGGCCGAGCTCGTCGTCCCCCAACGCGGTGAGGAACAGGCAACTCCCGGCGAGCCGGGCGAGCTGCACGGCGGCCACGGCGCCGCCGCCTCCCGGCTCCTCCCACGAATCGAGGGCGTGCACGATCTCGCCCGGTTCGGGCACGCGCTCGACGTGCGCGAACTCGATCCATTCGACGTGCCCGACGACCGCGACGTTCACTATGCGCCGCAGGTCAGGCCGGCGCGGCGCGCGGGTGCTCGACGCGGTGGACTCCGCCGTGCGCCTCGCTGGGCGATCCCGAACGGCGGAACCACAGGAGCACGACGACACCGCCGATGGCGGCGAGCATTGCCAGCGTGTTGATCCAGTTCGCCAGGAGAACCTGGAACGTGTGTTCTCGCCGGAGGACCTGCGGGAAGACGGCGTCGCCGAAGCGATCGTCGATCATCAGCACGGCGAAGAACGCGAAGGCGTACAAGCTCACGCGCCACCGCCAGCTGAGGGCGAGTAGCGGGAACACCCAACCCGCGTACCAGGGGGCGGTGTAGACGGAGATGAAGAGGTACGCGAGCAGCGCGCCCGCAGCGATGTATAGCGGTGTCGTGTCGCGCAAACGGCTTGCAACGAAGATGGCACCAATGACGACACCCGTGACGACTCCTACGGTCGACAGGTGTTCGAGAGAACCAAGGTCCACGTAGCCGTATCCGATTGCTTTCTGGATGCCGCCGGACGCGAAGAGCGTCCACGGCGAGTGCGGGAGGATGAATTCGCGCGAGCCGATCAGCGGTCCGACGGCGTTCCCGCCGCCGACGAAAAGTAGCGTCACGAGCGCGACCCCCACGACGACGCCAGCAGCACGTAGAAATGCTCCCGTGCCTCGTTGATACGCAAGCCACGCGAGATACGCGACGAGCGCAAGGCCGGCAGGCGCCTTGATGAGGGCGGCTGCGGTGAACAACAGGGCGGCGAGGATGGGTCGGTTGCGGGTCGCGACGAGTACGCCGCCGAGGACGGCGAGGCCAACCAGCGCGTCATTGTGACCGCCGTTTACGACGATGTAGGCCGTGACGGGGTTGAGCCCGACCGCCGCGACCGCGGCCGGGCTATGGGTGCGGCGTCCGATCAACACGAGCGCGATGAACACGGCGAGCGCCGCGATCATCTGGTATCCGATGCGGGTAGGAAGAGGGTGGTCGCCCGCGGCCACTGCCACCGCGGCGGTGATACCGATGAACACGGGGCCGTATCGGGCCTTCGCCTTTGCCCAGTACGGGTTGACGTGCTTGAACAAGGGGTCGTCCGGATAGTCGGAGGGCGGGTGCACGTACGGGTTGTCGTGATGCGCGACGACCGTTCGGCCATACATTGCGTACAGCCACACGTCGTCGCTGGTGCGCAGCGGCGCGAGCGCCGAGCCCACGAGCAGCCCTGCGCTGGCGGCCAAAACGACACCCATGCTCAGCGACCGGCGCAGGGGATCGAGCCCGAGGAGAAGTCCGAAGGCCGCGAACGCCCCGAGGAGCACGGCCAACAGCAGGTAAGGCCGAAGGTGACGTTCGGCGATCAGGAGCACCGAGATCGCCGCGATGATCACGGCGACGAGGCCGAGAGCGGTGAGTCGGCTCGCAGCTACCCGCCGGAGGGCTACCACTGCCGGACCCTAACAACCGTCGCTACCGGGCAGCACAGGTCACGTGGCTAGGTCTTATCGTGTTGCCGTGACGAATGTGGCCGGCGCGGACGGCTTGCTCTCCGGCGTCCGCGTGCTCGACCTCAGCATCTGGCGACCGGGGCCGTACGCGACCCAGCTGCTCGTCGAGATGGGCGCCGACGTCGTGAAGGTGGAGCCACCCGGCGGTGACCCGATGCGCGTCTTCCCGACGCTGTTCGCAGTGCTGAACGCGGGCAAGCGCAGCGCAGCCGTCGACCTCAAGAGCGAGACGGGGCGTATGGCGGTGCTCGCGCGTGCGGGGGACGCGGATGTCGTCGTCGAGGGGTTCCGTCCCGGCGTCGTCCGCGCACTCGGCGTCGACCACGACAGCGTCCGTCGCGTCAACGCATCCATCGTCTACTGCTCGATCTCGGGGTATGGGCAGACGGGCCCGCTCGCGACCGTGCCCGGCCACGACGTCAACTACCAGGCGTGGGCGGCGGTGCTGGAGCCGCGTCCCGGGGAGGGGCCGCTGGTCGCCCGACCGCCCATCGCCGACCTCGCCGGGGGCGTCTATGCCGCGATGGCCGTCTGCGCGGCGCTGGTGCGTCGGGCGCGGACCGGTGACGGAGAGTCGATCGACGTGTCCATGACCGACATCCTCGCCAGCTGGACCGGCGCCGTCCCACCCCTCACGCTCCCGGGTGGGCAGTCGGTGGGCGGTCAGGTGCCGGGCTACGGAACGTTCGCGACTGCCGACGGCGGCTGGATCGCGCTCGGTGTCATCAGCGAGGATCACTTCTGGTCGGCCTTGATGGACACCCTCGGCCTGGACGACGCCGCCTCACTGTCGTTCGCGGAGCGGCTCGCGCTCGGCAACGGCCTGGCCGCACGCGTCGAGGAGGCCATCGCGGTACGCGATCGCGAGTACCTCGTCCGCGAGCTCGGGGCGGCGGGCGTGCCAGTGGCGCCGGTGCTCTCGCAGCGCGAGATGCTGGGCGCGCAGTCGTTCCGCAGCCGCGGCACTGTCGCCGACGGGCCCGACGGCGGCCCGGTCATGCAGCATCCGCTCCAGTACCGGAATCATCCGGCTCGCGTCCCACCCGACGTGCCCCCGCTCGTCGAAGGGCCAGAACGTCTGCCGGCCTGGAGGCCTGGGTAATTGAAGCGAACGATCCCGGCACTGTTCCGCCGGGCGGTCGCCGACACCCCGGATCGCACGTGGCTGCTGGCGGGCGCGGCGTCGTTCACCTACTCGCAGGCGATGGAGCAGGTCGAGCGGGCCGCGAGCGGATTGAGGGCGGTCGGCATCGAGTCCGGCGACCGCGTGCTCGTCACGGCGCGCAACGCGCCGGAGTACTTGCTCGCATGGCTGGCGCTCATGGAGGTCGGAGCCGTTCAGGTGCCCGTCAATCCGAAGAGCACCCCGGCCGAGCTCGCCGGCCTCGTGCAACAGGCGACGCCGCGGTGCATCGTCACGGACGTCGATCTCGTCTCGGTTGTCGACGGTGTGATCGATGACGCGGGCGTCGGCACCGGTCGGGTCGACGTCCGCGAGCTGTTCACCGCCGTGCCGGACGGCCACGGGCCGGCCGACGTCGGCGAACGCGACGTCGCGGTCATGATCCCCACGTCGGGCACGACCGGCCGCTCCAAGCTCGTGATGCAGACGCACCTCGCCTACGTCATGGCAGGGGAGGGGTTCCCGTACTGGCTGCGCCTCACGCCGGACGACCGGTTGATGACCTCGCTGCCGTTGTTCCACATCAACGCGCCCGCGTATTCGACGCTGGGCTCGGTCGCGGCGCGGGCGAGCCTCGTCCTCCTCCCGGGATTCTCCGCCCACGACTTCGTCGCGGCCGCCCGCCGGCACGGTGCGACGGAGTTCAATGCCATCGGGGCGATGCTCGAGATTCTGATGCGGCAGCCGGCACGTCCGGACGATGCAGACAACCCGATCCGTCTCGCGTACACCGGTCCGTCGCCGGAGCGCGAGCGCCAGCTGGAGATCGAGGCCCGCTTCGGCCTCGAGATCGTGTGCGGCTACGCCCTGTCGGAGACGCCCTACGGCCTGGTGTGGCGGCACGGCACCCGTCCGTACGGCTCCCTCGGCTCGCCGCGGCAGCACCCCGAGCTCGGGCACGTCAACGACGCTCGAGTCGTCGACGACGGGATGTCCGTCGCCGCGGGCGCGGTCGGCGAGCTCGAGCTGCGCAACCCGGCGATCATGCGCGGCTATTACGAGATGGCGGACGAGACGGCCGCGGTGCTCGGCCACGACGGATGGCTGCGCACCGGTGACCTCGTTCGCGACAACGGTGACGACACGTACACGTTTGTCGGCCGCAAGAAGGAGGTCATCCGCCGCCGGGGTGAGAACCTCTCGCCCGCCGAGGTCGAGGCCGCCCTCGAGCGTCATCCCGACGTGGCCGAAGCCGCCGTCATCGGCGTCGCCTCGGAGCTGTCCGAACAGGACGTGAAGGCATTCGTGATCCCAACGCCCGGACGCAGCATCGACGCCGCAGACGTGCACGCATTCGCAGCCCGCCACCTCGCCCGGTACAAGGTCCCGCGGTACTTCGAGGTGGTCGACGACCTCCCGCACACCCCGACCGGGCGGCTGGCCAAACACCGCCTGAGCGTCGAACGCACAGCCGAGGAGGTCGACATTGGCTGACGGCGAGGCAAGCTCGTCCGAAGGACCGGAATGGTTGCGCACCGGTATCGGCTCGTCGACCCGGGACGCGATCACGGTGGGCGGCCGGGACCTCCCGGGCCAGGTCATGGGCGAGCTCACCCTGACCGAGCTCGCGATCCTGCTCGTCACGGGGCGGGAGCCGACGGGCGCGCAACGCCGGATCGTCGACGCGGTGCTCGTCTCGCTGGCCGACCACGGCCTCACCCCCAGCGCGCTCGCGGCCCGGCTGACGTACACGGGCGCGCCCGAGGCCATCCAGGGCGCCGTCGCCGCCGGGCTCCTCGGCGCTGGAAGCGTCTTCCTCGGACCGACCGGCGACACCGCGTTCTTCCTCGCCGATGCGCTCGCGAACGGCGGCGCCGGCGACGACGATGCGTCGCTACGGCGGATCGCGGAAGCGGCCGTCGACGAATGCAGTCGTGCCGGCCGGCGCGTGCCCGGTCTCGGACATCCCGTCCATCGCGTCCAAGATCCCCGCGTGCCGCGCCTGTACCAGCTCGCTGCCGAGGAGCATCTGCTCGGACCGCACCTCCGTCTCCTGGAGCACGTCGCCGCCGTGCACGAGGCGACGACCGGACGCCACCTCCCGATCAACGGCGCGGGCGCCGGCGGGGCCGCTCTCGTCGACGCCGGCATCCCTCCCGGCAGCGTGCGAGGCTTCGCGCTCATCGGCCGCACGGCCGGGCTGGTGGCCCAGCTGGCCGAGGAGGCCGAACACCCCATCGGGCGGTACCTCGCCGACGACGTGGATCGCCGTGTCCGCTACGAGCCACCCGGACGCGACCGATAGAGCGCGGCACCGCGCCCTGCGACATCGCGTCGACCGGGCTACGTTCCCGACGTGGCGATGCACATGACGACCTCGCCGAGAAGATCGCCCTCGACGACGCCGACTCGGCACCCACGTCATGACACCCCACCCAACCGGCCCTTGCGATCGCCGCTCGGACGCCGGTAGTCTCCGAACACACGTTCGCTCGAAGGAGAGGAGCGCCCCCATGAGCCCTTCCGTCAAGCCGATCCCCGACGGCTACCCCCAGGTGAGCCCATATCTCGTCGTCGACGGCGCCGCCCAGGCCATCGACTTCTACACGCGGGTGCTC
>DATFXL010000093.1:0-20964 GCA_035316025.1 Acidimicrobiia bacterium | reverse complement strand
AGTCCCGTTCGAGGCGTGTCCGCGCGCTCGGCACGTCGTCGAGCGTCCTCGAGTACACGACTTTGTCCGTCCCCCGCCACAGTGCCGCGAAGTCCGCCATGACGGACGGCTCACCGTTCGTGTCCATGGTCTCCCAGGGGGTCAGGACCTCGTACATCCGGCGCCCCAGGAGCATCGTCCCGATGCGCCCTTGGAGGTCGTTGGCCGCGGCGTGCACCTCTTCGTCCGGCGCGGCCCACTCGAAGTTCCCCTGCTCGTCTGCGACATAGCCGTCGAGCGACGCGATCGCCGAGTAGATCAGCTTGGCCACGCGCTAGTAGCCCTCGTCGGCGTCGACGACGTGGAGCACCGGTTCGCCGGCCGCGTACCGGCTGAGGTTGTCGACGAAGATCTCGAGCGTGCGTGCCATGCCCGCGGGCGACGCCCACGACACGTGCGCGCTAACCCTCACCTTCGGATGCGTGTAGAGCCAGTGACCCGCGGGCAGGGGCTCGGGATCGACGGTGTCGAGCGTGGCCATCGCGACCCGGCCGTCGTCGAGGGCGACGCGGAGGGCCTCCTGGTCGACGAGCGCGCCGCGGGCGATGTTCACGAGGTGCACGCCCGGCTTCACGAGCTCGAGGGCGTGCGCGTCGATGAGGTGACGCGTGCGAACGGTCGCGGGCGCCGCCAGCACCAGGTGATCCGCGTCGGGGAGCAGCGCTTCGAGAGAGACGACGACCTCGACCCCGGCGAGCGGGCTCGGCTCTGGCCGCCGGCGCAGCGCCCGGACGTCCATGCCGAACGGCAGCGCCCGCGCGGCGACCGCGAGCCCGATGCCGCCCAGGCCGACCAGGCCCAGCGTGCGGGTGTTGAGCCAGCCGAGCGGAGCGAAGTTCCAGTGCTCGGGCGGTTCGTGGATCCACGTCTCGGGCAGGCGCTTCTCGAAGGCGAGCATCGCCGCCAGGACGAACTCGGAGATCGGGATGGCCGAGGCCCCGCGCGCGCAGGTCACGGTACGGCCGTCGAACAGCTCGGGCGGGAAATTGTCGACGCCGGTGCCGGCGAGGTGCACCCAGCCGACGCGCTGGGCGTACTCGAGGGAGCGCGGCCCCCATCCGCCGAACAGCACGTCGGCGCGGAGGTCGGGCGGCAAGGGATCGGCGCCCGCTTCGATGACCTCGACGTCGGGAAGCGCGGCCCTCATGGCCTCGGCGGCCTTGGGGCCGAGCTGGTTGATCACGCGGACGCTCATTCGCTCCCCGATCGCGGTCGCACGCTCCGGCGCGGTGGCGACGGTTGGCGAAGCGGCCGTGGCCACGCTCGCACGCTAGGTCAGAAGGCGCGGGTGACGGCGCGGGTCGGGCCGAAGCTGTGCAGGGCGAGGGCGTGGAGGTTCCCGAGGCCGCCGCACACCATGATCAGCATGTGCCCGGGACTCTCGACGAGGTGGACCAGGCCCTCGTCATCGACTCGACCGTTCTCCACCGCCTTCTCGCGATGCGGCTTGGGCCACCGCTCGACGGGGAGCGATGCGTGCGTCCACAGCCGTTCCTGGACATCGTCGAGCGCGGAGTACGCGCGGGCGATCAGGTCCGCCCACGGCGGCGCGAGGCACACCAGGATCTCGGCACCATGGTGGGCGCCGATGAACGCGTTGGTGCCCGGGAAAGCCAGTGACGCGCCGATGATCTCGAGGAGATCCTCGCCGTTGTCGGCGACGATGTCGGCGACGTCAACGGTGCCGGTGCAGCCGTGCACCGTGACCGCGTCACCGGCGAAACCGCGGCGCTCCGCGAGCGGCGACCACGGCGAGCGCTCTTCCCATTCGCCGACGACGATCCCCGCCACCCGGCCGGGCTGACCGAACACGCTCTTCGAGCTCACGCCGACGACCTGGCCGGCGACGTTGCGCATCACGAGCCGCATGGCGCGTCCGATCGCGGGCGCGGGACCGCCGACACCGCCGAAGCACCCGGCCTCGAACGGAATCGACAACGCATGGCGCGCCGGTCCGTTGACGACCATCCCGGGTACGACGCAGGAGGTCGTCGTGTTGAGCGCAAAGAGGTTGAAGACGGGGTCGGCCATCGCTTCGACCGCCGCGCACAGCAGCGGCATCGCCCCCGCCGAAGCACCGGCCATCACCGCGTTCACGGCGAGCTTCTCGACCGTGCAGCGTCCGTTGCGGGGTGGAAGCTCGGCCAGGCACTCGTCGGGAAACCGGCCCGACGCCACCAGATGATCCCGGACGCGCTCCTCCGTCGGCGGGACGAGCGGAAGGCCGTCACCCCAGCCGGCGTCGGTGGCGAGCTTCTGGAACGCGACCGGGTCGTCGTCGACCTCGAGCCGGGCGCTGGTCAGCCAGTCGAGCTCGCATCCTTCGGGACCGCAGTCCACCCGCCCCGCGATCTCGCTGTGCGGGTGCGTCACGCCGCGCTCCTCACTCGCGCGCCCCCAGCGAGTCGAGAAGGCCGGGCCAGTGGTGGCGAGCGATGGCGCGCACCTCCGCCTCCGGCCGCGACTCGAGCGGATACGGCAGCACGTGGACGCGCAGGCCCGCCCGCCCGGCATTGGCGGCCATGGTGTGGGCCAGGTGCTCGAACTCCGCTGTCACGACGACGACCGCCGTCTTGCCCTGGGACGCCACGCGGACGGTGTCGTGGACGCTCCAGGACGTGCAGGAGCCTCAGTTGCCCAGCCCGATGACGGCGATGTCGACATCGGTGACGAAGTGCTCGAGCTCCACGAATGTCCGCTGCCCCTCGTCGCCGATGCGATTGCCGGCGCGCCAAGGACGGATGCGCGCGCCGGCGGCGACCAAGCGCTGTGACCACTCGTCGATGACCCACTCGAACGACGGCCACGTCCGATCCGAGCGGACGCCGACCACCCGCCCGGTCAGGCTCCCGGCGTCGGGCCCCGGGTCGGGATCGACCACGGGCGGCTCCGCCGTCGGGTCGAGGACCGTGATTCGCGCCACTGCCCACCTCCTCTCGGTGCGACCGATCGTACGCGAGTCGTCGGATGCTCATGTCAGGGAACGCGTAGAGTCCGGATCCGTGCGCGCCGAGGTGGTCGCCGACGGGATCGTGTTCGGCGAAGGTCCCGTCTGGGTGCCCGAGGGCACGCCCGGCGGACCCAGCTTGGTGGTCACGAGCGTCGCGGCCGGCGCGCTCTACCGCATTCCCCCCGGAGGAGCGCGCGCCGATGTGCTCGCCGACACCGGCGGCGGCGCCAACGGCGCCGCGCTCGCATCCGACGGCGGCATCCTGGTTACCCAGAACGGCGGCATGGACTTCTCGAAGCTGCCGCTCGACGTCGACTACGCGTACAACCCGACGACGCCCGGGCTGCAGCTGGCGCGCGTCGACGGCACCGTCAGCTACCTCGCCGACCGGGATCTGCAGGCTCCGAACGACCTCGTCGTCGCGCCCGACGGCACCGTCTACTTCACCGACCCGCCGCACTTCCCCCTGCCGCCCGAGCCGTCCGGACGTGTCATGGCGTACGAGCGCGACGGAAACCTGCGCGTGATCGCCGAGGGCTTCATGTATTGCAACGGCATCGCGCTGGATCGTGACGGCACGCTCGTCGTGGTCGAAGGACGCGGGCTGCAACGCATCTTCCCCGACGGCGACCGCGAATGGATCGTGGAACGGCTCGGACGGGGCGGCGGTGACGGCTTCTGCCTGGACGCCGAGGGCAACTACTACGTCGCCGCCACCGTCGAGCACGGCGTGCGCGTGGTCGACCCCGCCGGGCGGGAGCTCGACTTCTTCGCCCTCGACGGTGACGGCGTCACGACGAACTGCTGCTTCGGCGGCACCGACGGCCGCACGCTGTTCGCGACCGACGCCGTCCCCGGCCGCGTCGTCGGCTGGGAAGGCCTCCCTCATCCCGGTCTCCTGATGCATGCCTGGCCGGGTCCCGGCTAGAGCATCGTGCGCACGACGGCAGCGAGGTCGCGGGCCCAGGTCCGGGGATCGGCGAGGGGCCAGCCCAGGTCGGGCAGGTCGAAGTACTCGACGCTCAGGCGTCCCCCGTAGTCGAGCTCACGCAGTCGGTCGATGACGGCCGTGAAGTCGACGGCGCCGGTCGGGTCGTCGATGTGCATCTGCGCCGAGCCCGGGCGTCCCTGGCGCAGCTGAACGTGGTCGGCGTCCGGCAGGAGCTCGAGCGGGTCGCCGCCCCAGTCGGCGACGTGCCCGGTGTCGACGAGCAGCCGCAGCCCCGGTACCTCAGAGAGCATCGCCCGGCAGGCGTCGGTCGAGTCGACGACCGCGCCCGCCCACGGCTCGAGCAGGGCGCCGGGCGCAGCCCGGAACCACTCGACCGTGCGTTCCCACGCGCCCGGTCCGGGGCGCGGCGCGGGCGTCGCGCACCAGCCGGGGCGCGGTTTCGGGAACGAGGTCGGGCAGCCGACGGGCAACGGGAGCGACGCGGCATCGACGTCGACGAGCACATCGATGTGCTCGAAGCCGTCCGCCATCGCCATCTCTGCGCGCGCCTCGACCGAAAACGGTGCGTAGACGATGTCGACGACGCCGAGCGGGATCGCCACCCGGGCTACTTCTGCTCGCCGTACTCCATGCCCCGCGGCATCACCATCCCGACGTGCTGGAGGTGCTGGCCGAGGACCTGGTCGAAATGGTCGGCGACCTGCTCCGGCTCCCATCCACCGTCGCGCCACATCCACGCGATCTGCTTGGGATGCTGGAAGATCGTGTACGCGTAGTCGGTGCGGCCGAGGATCTGGCCGTTGACGTGACTCGCCCGTTCCGAGGAGAGGAAGGCGACGAGCGGCGCGTTGAGCGCGGGGTTCTGCTCGGGAGGCGGTTCCTCGCCCGTCCGTTCGAACAGGCCGGCAGTCATGCGGGTCGCGCCGGCGGGGGCAACGGCGTTCACCGTGATCCCGTACTTGCCCAGCTCGAGCGCCCAGATGAACGTCATGCCCATCAGACCGGCCTTGGCGGCGCCGTAGTTCGTCTGCCCGAAGTTGCCACGCAATCCTGCCGACGAGGTGACGTTGATGATGCGCCCGTACCCGGCGTCCTTCATGACCACGGCAGCGTGGTGGGCGCAGTTGAACGACCCCTTCAGGTGCACGCCGATGACGGAGTCGAAGTCGTCCTCGTTCATCTTCACCAGGGTGCGGTCACGCACGATCCCGGCGTTGTTGACGAGGACGTCGAGCTGCCCGAAGGTGTCCACCGCCGTTCGGATGATCCCGCCCGCGCCGTCGAAGTCCGAGACGGAGTCGTAGTTCGGAGTCGCCTGCCCGCCGAGCGCCTCGATTTCCTTGCAGACCTGCGCCGCGGGGTCCTCGTCGGTGCCGCGACCGTCGAGGCTCACACCGACGTCGTTGACGACGAGGCGCGCCCCTTCCCGCGCCATGCACAGCGCGAACTCGCGTCCGATGCCCCGTCCGGAACCGGTGACCACGGCGACGCGGCCGTCGAGCAATCCCATCGCGATCAGCCCCGCTTGGGGAGGGCAGCAGTCGCGGTCCCGGTCAGCTTGGCCTCGCCGTCCTGGTTGACGACCTGACACTCGACGTCGACCAGGCCGATTCCGCCCTCCTCCCCGTCACGGAGGCCCGCGACTCGGGCCGTGCAGGTGAGGGTCTCACCGGGCCAGACCTGCTTGGAGAACCGCACCTGGTAGCGACGCAGCGCGGCGGGTCCGAACCAGTCCTTGAGCACTCTCGCCATGAGCCCCGCCGTCAGCATCCCGTGCCCGAACACTGAGGGGTTGCCGACCGACGTCGCGATCGTGTCGTCGTGGTGCATGGGGTTGAAGTCACCCGAGGCACCCGCATATCGCACGAACTGCGTGCGCGAGAGATCCTCCACGACGAGAGGCGGGGCTTCGTCGCCGACCGAGAGGTCTGCGAACGTCGGCGTGGTCACGGAGCTCGTCACCCGGATTCCTCCTGCTCGGACAGCGTCCGGAGCGTACCCGGCAGGCTCGAGAAAGGTGACACGCGTGTCGGGTACGCCTAGCCTGAGACGAATGCCCCGATCCCGGAACGTGAGCCGAATTCGTCCGACCGCGACTCGACGGGCAACGCGGTCCGGGCGGCGGGCTGTCGGGGGCGACGGGACGAGTCACTCGGCGGCGATGGGCACCCCCGCCCAGGGGCGCGAGCTCCGGGCCCGGGGCCGGCGCACGATGCGCAAGCTTCTCGACGCCGGCGTCGAGATCTTCGCCCAGCGCGGGTTCCATGCCGCCCGTGTCGATGATGTCGTGAAGCTCGCCAAGACCTCGCACGGCACCTTCTATCTGTACTTCTCCAACAAGGAGGAGCTGTTCCGGGCGCTCGCCCAGGAGGTCGCCGGCGAGATGATCTCCCTCGCCGACTCGTTGCCGCCGATCGACGCGGGGCCCGAAGGCCGCGCCCGGCTCCGCGCCTGGTTGTCGCGGTTCATCGACATGTACGAGCACTACGGGCCCGTCATCCGCGCCTGGACGGAAGCCGAGATCGGCGCCAGCGAGTTCGGCCGGCTCGGGACGGACGTGCTCACCGAGTTCTCGCGCGTGCTCACGGGGCGCATCCGTCGTTCGTCCTCGCCCGACGTCAACCCGCAGATCGCGGCACTGGCGGTCGTGGCGATGATCGAGCGCTTGAACTACTACGTGCTATCCCGTCAGGTGGACGTGAGCCGGGACGAGATGCTCGACACCCTCGCCACCGTGACGCACGCCGGGCTGTTCGGCGGCAGCCCGAGCCGCTACTGACCGTTCGGGGACAGTGCCCGCGCCTCCGCGGTCGGCAGGAGCCACTCGCCGAGGTCACCCATCTCGTCGACGGACCCGCTGTAGGTGACGCGTCCCTTCACGAGCACAGCGACGTCGTCGGCGAGCGCCAGCGCGTGGCCAACGTGCTGCTCCACGATCAGGAGCGTCGTGCCCGCGTCACGGATCGTTTCGAGGGTGCGGTACACCTCGTCGACGACGATGGGCGCCAAGCCGAGCGAAAGCTCGTCGCACACCAGCAGGCGGGGCGGCTTGGCGAGCACGCGCGCCAGGGCGAGCATGCGTTGCTCGCCGCCAGACAGCGTGCCCGCGACCTGGCGCCGGCGCTTCCCGAGCGGCGGGAACATCTCGTACGCGCGTCCCAGGCCGGCGGAGGCCCCCGACCGCCCGAGCTGGCGGCGCAGCGTGAGCAGAAGGTTCTCCTCCACCGTCAGGGACGCGAACACCGACCGCCCTTCGGGTGCCTGGGCGATGCCCTTGCGCGCGAGACGGTAGGCCCGCTCCTTGCTGACGTCCTGGCCGTCGAACAAGTACTTCCCGGCCGTGGGCCGGATCAGGCCCGAGCACACCCGCGCGACCGTGGTCTTACCGGCCCCGTTCGATCCGAGCAGGGCGAGCACCGATCGCTCCCGCACCGAGAGAGAGACGCCGAACAACGCGCGGAACGGGCCGTATCCCGCCTGGACGTCACGCAGCTCGAGCAGCGGCTTGTTGTCGGACGACGGGGCGGTCGCGCTCACACGAGCTCCCCGAGGTACGCCTTGCGGACGGCCTCGTCGTCCATGACCTCGGCCGTGGGTCCCGACGCGATCACAACTCCGAAGTCGAGCACGTACAGCCGGGACGCGAACGCCTGCACCATCTCGACGTCGTGCTCGACGAGGAGGATGGCGGTCCCTCGCTCGCGCTGCACCACCTGCAGCGTGCCGACGAGGTCCATCGTCTCGCTCTGGTCGAGCCCGGACGACGGCTCGTCCAGGAGGAGCAGCAACGGCTCGGTCATCAGCGCCCGCCCCAGCTCGACCAGGCGAGCCCGACCGAGGCTCAACGACTCGATCGGCACATCGGCGACGTCGAGCAACCCCAGCAAGTCGAGGGTCTCGTGGGCGCGGCGCTGCTCCTTGGCGCTCGGATTGGCCAGGTTCAGGATGTCCTTCCACAGCCGCCCGGTGCCGAGACGGGACCGCTCGGCGACGAGCAGGTGATCACGCACCGTCATCCCCGTGAAGAGCTCCACACGTTGGAAGGTGCGACCGAAGCCAAGCCGGGCGCGCTTGTACACGGGCAAGCGCGTGATGTCGCGCCCGTTGAAGACGACCCGCCCCCGATCGGAGCGCAGGATTCCGAGCAGGCAATTGAAGAAGGTCGTCTTCCCGGCGCCGTTCGGGCCGATCAGCCCGACGGGCTCGCCGGGCTCCACGCGGATGGACACGTCGTCGAGCGCGGTGATGCCCGAGAAGCGCTTACAGACTTCGGAGGACTCGAGCAGGCTCACGACCTCTGTCCCGGGTTGCCTGCCCCGACGGTCGCCGGCTCGGGCCGCGTCCTGATGACCTCGCCGCCTGTTCCGTCACGCGGAGCCTTCCCACGGGTCAGCCAGCGCTGCACCGTCTCGAGCGACCTCCGCTTGTTGTATTCGAGGATGCCCTCGGGGTGCTTCGCGTACGTCACCGCGCCCAGCCCGAACAGGATGAACTGATAGGTGGGCGAGAGGCCGAGGGCCTTGAGGATCTCGGGCACGAACGCGATCGCGAGACCTGCCTGGACGGCACCCTCGACCGTGCGCGCGCCGATCGTGACGACGATCACGAGCCACAGGAGCCCGAGCAGGACCTGGAAGTTCCCGGTGTAGTTGGCCTGGTTCTCCTGGATGGCGAGGAGGCCGCCGCCGAGCCCCGCGATCCCCGCCGACAGCGCGAAGGCGACGATCCGGGCGCGGGCAGGGTTGATCCCGATCGCGGTGGCGGCAGTCTCGCTGCCGCGCAGGGCGTCCAGGTATCTGCCCGTCGTCCCCTTCCGCACGAGGATCACCACGAGGCTGATCACGACCAAGAGGCCGAGGGCGAACAAGAGGAACGTCCGGTCGCTCTCCAGGAACGTCGGGCGGGGCACCTTCGTCGGCAGGACGCCACCACTCACCCAGTCGAGCGGCACGAAGATGCTCTCGAACATCAGCGCAAAGGCCAGGGTGGCGAGGGCCAGGAAGATGCCACCGAGGCGCAACGCAGGGATCGCCAGGAGCCCGCCGACGACCGCGGCCATCGCCGCCCCGATGACCATCGTCAGGAGCACCGGCAAGCCGAAGTGCTGGGCGAGCTGGGCGGTGCCGAACGAGCCGACGGCCGCGAACGACGCCTGGCACAGCGAGATCTGCCCCGCCATCCCGGTGATGACCGTGATCGACAGGAAGATCAGAGAGAAGATCACCGCCTTCGTGATGATCAGCAGCCAGAAGCTGCTCACCACGAACAGGGCCACGTACAGACCGACCGCGATCACCGCGACACCGAGCCCCCACGTGGTGTACGTGAGGAGGCGCATGCGCTTCTCCGCCGACAATCCCGGCGGCGGTGGATCGACCCCCGACAGTGGATCAACGATCTCGCTGCGCTTGCGCAGGCCGGGCCAGAACAGCAGCAGGAGGAACAGCACCACGAACGGCAGCGACGGGCGCAGCCCGTTGGCCAAGATGCTGTCGGCGGGCAGGTACCCGCCGAGGATGCCCTGGGCGACCCCCAGGAGGATCCCGCCGAGGAAGGCGAGCGGGATGCTCGTGAGCCGACCGAACGCGGCGGCCGCGATGGCCGCGATCAGCAGGATCGTGAAGTTCGGCGCCGCCAGCTGCGCGAACAGCGGCGCCAGCAGCACGCCCGCCAGCCCGGCGAACGTGCTCGACAGCATCCACGAGAAGGCGCTCACCCGGTCGGCATTGATCCCCGCCAGCTCGGTCATGCGCGGGCTCTCGACCACGGCCCGCATCTGGAGCCCGACCGTCGTCCAGCGGAACAGCGCCGTGAGGAACAGCACGGCAGCAGCAGTCGAGATCAGCGTCGCGACCTGGTTGCCGTCGAGGACGTAGTCACCGAAGTGGTAGTAGGCGAACGGGTTGGGCCAGATCGTGGGCGGGTTGAACACCGAGCTCTGCAGGAAGTCGAAGTCGGGCAGCAGCTTGACGATCTCCGGGATCGCGATCAGCAGACCGATCGAAGTCACGAGCTTCGCGACGGCGGGCGCGGTGCGGAGGTGCCGATAGAGGGCGCGGTCCAGGATCAAGCCGACCAACGGCGCGACGATGAAAACCGAGACGATGAACGCCGGCAGCAGTGGCCAGTCGTGGTTGGAGACTGTGTTGTAGAAGACCGCGGCCGAGACGAACGCCTGCGCCCCGAAGGCGAGGTTGAACACGCCGGACGTCTTGTACGTCAGGACCAGCCCGACCGCGACGAGCGCGAAGACGCAACCGAACGGGACCCCGAGAATCACATAGTTGAGGAAGTCGCTCACTCGGGCGGGCTCCCGTTCAGGCTCGGCACAGCCGAGCCCACCGTCACGCCTTGTTGGTGGGCTGCGACTGCAACTTCTCGGGCAACGGGTTCAGCTGGAAGCAGACGAACGGCTTGCCGGGCTGGCCGAACGACGGCACGAACTTGCCGTTCCCGATCTTGGACAAGACGTTGCACCCCACGGACTGGTCCGCCTGGTGCGCAACGCTCCAATCGATGCCCGCGAGGAGCCCGTCGGCCGTGAAGCTCCTCTCCGCGTTGATCGCGTCGACGACCTTCTGGCGGGTGAAGTCGGGGCCTGCCTCCCGCAGCCCTTGGACGAACTGCGCGGCGTTGATCCATCCCGCCATCGAGTTCTCGTTCTGCTCAAAGCCGTTCTTCTTCATCCACTTCTGATAGTCCTTGAGTCCCTTCGGCTTCTGCTTGACCTCGAAGGGCGTGAAGAACGTCAGGGCATACGAGTTCTGGAAGAACGGAGCGTTGTCCGAGATGAACTTCTGATTGTACGCGTTAGGGAGGTACTGAACGGCGTTCAAACCCTGCTTCTTCATCTCCTTGGCCAGGGTCAGGGTCCCGTTGTTGTCCATGCACGTCGTCACGAAGTTGACGCCCTTGTCCTTCATCTGCGAGACGTCGTTGCTCAGGTCGGTGACCCCGAAGGCGAGGCTCGTGTCGAGGAACTCGATCTTCGCCGAGGGGAACTTGTCGAACGAGGCCTGCAGCCCCTTGGCGCAGTCGGCCGACTGCGGGACCTGGTAGGCCAACACGCCCACCTTCTTGGCCTTCAGCTTCTGGGCGAGCCACGGCACGGTCTGACTCGCGCACGTGAAGCACAAGTACGAGCCTTTCTCACCGAAGAGGTTCGGCGGACCGGGCGCCTGCTCGGAGCCCCATTCGGCGTTGATGTTCCACCCGAACGTCGGGACACCGGACTGGCCGAGAACGTCGGCGCCGGTGAACAACAGCACCGAGACGGGCAGGACCGCGAAGACGTTGTCCTGCGAGATCAGCCCTTGCACCTCCTGGCGGTTGTTGGCGACCTGGTCGTCGCGCTGGGCGCTCAGGTTGAGCTTCCGTCCGTAGATGCCCTTGTCCTTCGACGAGTTCACCATGTCGAAGTAGGCCTTCACCCCGTCGAACGACCCGGCGTAGTCGCCTCCCAGGGGGTTCGTCTTCGACGCCACGCCGCCGACGTTGATCTCGTTCTGCGTGACCCCGGGCTGGTTCACCGGCGGGAACTGCTGGCTGGGCGCCTCGGCCCCAGCCCCTGACGCTACGGCCGCGGCGAGCACCCCGGCCGCGACGAAGAGACTCGCGAGCGCTGCCACGCCACGTCGACCACGCATCGGTAACCCCCCAGAACACCAAGGCGAATCGAAAGTTTGCTAACTCTAACGTCAGGTTACGCGAGCGACCACCGGCTGTCCCGGCGGGCTCGGCCCTGCGCGAGGATTCAGCCGTGGCCCACACCCTTGTGACGTTTCATGCCCACCCGGACGACGAGGCAATCGCCACGGCCGGCGTCATGGCGAAGGCGGTCGCCGAGGGCCATCGGGTCGTCCTCGTGGTCGCCACGAAAGGTGAGCACGCCGGTTTCGGCCACGAGATGCTCGAACCCGGCGAGACGATGTCGGAACGCCGGATGCGGGAAACCGAGCACGCGGCCGAGATCCTCGGCGTCTCACGGGTCGAGTTCCTCGGCTATGTCGACTCGGGGATGATGGGAACCCCCGAGAACGGCGCCGACGGCTCGTTCTGGACCGTTGACGTCGACGAGGCGGCCGAACGTCTGGCAAAGGTCCTGGACGAGGAGCACGCGGACGTGCTCACCGTGTACGACGATCACGGAAGCTACGGGCACCCCGATCACATTCAGGTGCACCGCGTCGGCGTACGTGCCGCCGAGATCGCCGGGACTCCGTTGGTGTACGAGTCGACGATCAACCGCGACCACATCCGCCGGCTGCTCGAGCAGGCGGTCGCCAGCGGGAACGCCGAGCTGCCCGGCGGCCTCGACCCGGACGACCTTCCGGATCCCGACGACACGACGTTCGGATCACCGGAGTCGATCATCACCACGATGGTCGACGTGCGCGACTACGTCGATCGCAAACGCAGGGCGATGGTTGCTCATGCGAGCCAGATCGCGGAGTCGCATTTCTTCCTGAAGCTGCCGCCGGACATGTTCCGCGAGGCGTTCGGCTTCGAATCGTTCATCCGGCGTGGCGCGCCCGACGGCGCGCACGACACGGACCTGTTCGCACCGTTGCCCTGAAACGTCCGCGCGCTCCTCAGCGGCTGTGCGCCGCCTTGACGAGCTCGGCGAGCGCGTCGGGCACGGCGGCGGCGATCACATCGATGTCGGGCACGATCTCGCTGCACCCGATGAGCCCGAAGCCCACGGAATCGAGGTAGCTCAGCACGGTGATGTTGAGGCCGGTCCCGGCCAGGAGCGGGCCCAACGGGAACAAGCTCACGAGCCGCGCGCCCGCGCAGTACAGCGGGAACGTCGGCCCGGGGACGTTGGAGACGATGAGGTTGATGATCGGTGGATGCCGGCCCTCGAGGAGCCGCTCGTACAACCGCATCCCGCGTGAGAAGAGGACCGGCGCCGCCGTCTCGGCCCATTCGTACAGCGTGTTGCCGCCGATGTCCTCGTGGACGAGCTTGGCGCCGCTCATGACGTCGCGGGCGGCAAACAGCCGGTCGATCGGGTCGTCGAGCTGGGTGGCGAGGGTCGCGAACATCGCCGACACCCTGTTGCCCATCACGTCCCGCTCGTCCTGCGTGCGAACCGACGCCGGGATGGCGGCGAGGAGCGCCTTGTCGGGCACGCTCCCGCGCCGGTCGAGGTAACGGCGGAGCGCGCCCGCGCACACGGCGAGGACGACGTCGTTCACCGTGACGCCGAAGGCCTGCTTGACCTCCTTCACCTCGGCCAGCGGAACGGACGTGAACGCGACGCGCCGGTGCGGGGTCAGCACGCCGTTGAGGGGCGTCGGCGGCGCCGTCAACGGCACGCCGGCGGACACCGGCTCGGATCGCAGCCGCTGCACGACCCGCACCGCGGCGCGCGTGAGGTTCCGCGCGGCGCGGAAGACGCTGAGCGGCTGGCGGGCCATCGAGGCCATCGCGCCGACGAGGAGCTCGACATCCGACGGAACGTGCTCCGGCGCCGACTCGGGCTCGGGTTCGGGCTTCGACGCCGGATGCGGCTCGAGGTCGAAGATCTCGGTCATCAGGTCGACGCCGAGGACGCCGTCGATCGCGGCATGGTGCATCTTGGCGATGACGGCGACGTGGCCGTGCTCGAGACCCTCGACGACCCACAGCTCCCACAGCGGGCGCCCGCGATCGAGCTGACGCCCGGCGATCTCGGCCGTCAGCTCGGCCAGCTCGTCGAGACCGCCGGGCGTCGGCAACGCGGCCCGCCGGACGTGGTAGTCGAGGTCGAAGTCCGGATCCTCCACCCAGATCGGACGGTCGACGCCGAAGGGCACCTCGACGACACGCCGCCGGAAGGGCGGAAGACGCGGGAGACGATCGGCGATGAGCGTGCGCATGGACTCGACCGTGAAGCCGCCATCGACGCCGGACGGGTCGAGGACCATCGTCGCCATGACGTGCATGTGCATCGACGGCGTTTCCAGGGCGAGAAAGGCGGCGTCGAGCCCTGTTAGACGCTGCATCCGCGCCTCGTCGCACGATCACCCGTCGAGGGCACTGACCCGGCAGAATGGATGCATGGGTTGGGCATTTCTGGCCGTGAGCCTCGTCGGCGCATGGTTCACCGTCAATGCCTACCGTCCATCCCGCCGCTGGCAAATCCTCACGCTCAGCTTCTTCGCGGGTTGGTTCACGTCCGAGCTCGCCGCGTTCCACATCGTGTGGCAGGTGGCGGCAACGGTGGTGTTCGTGTGGCTGGGCGCGCTCGCGTCGTGGGCGGGGATCGCGGGGCTGATCATCACGCTGACGTCGTGGGCCGGGCTCCTCGGGCTCCAGCTGCGCTCGGGCCGGTCGGCGGCGGCGACGGAGGACGCGCTACGCGAGGGGCTCGGATCGGACTACCGCGCCGTCATCGGACCGGGGGTCGACGAGCGCGTGGCCCGGCGCGCCACGAGGCGACACCTGCTCTTCCCGTTCTACCTGCGCGATCGTCGCGTGCAGCGCGTCAAGAACATCTCCTATGCGCCGGGCGCGGGCCGGCGGCACCGGCTCGACGTGTGGCGACCCAAGAGCGGCGCGCACCGTGCGCCGGTGCTGCTCCAGCTGCACGGCGGCGCCTGGATCGTCGGCGACAAGGGCCAGCAGGCTCTCCCGCTCATGCTGCACCTCGCCGCCGAGGGCTGGGTGTGCGTCGCCGCCAACTACCGGCTTAGCCCCCGGGCGACGTTCCCCGACCACTTGATCGACTGCAAGCTCGCGCTGCGCTGGATCCGTGAGCACATCGCCGAGTACGGGGGCGATCCCGACTTCGTCGTGGTGACCGGCGGCTCGGCGGGCGGACATCTCGCCGCGTTGCTCGCGCTCACGCCCAACGACCCGGAGTTCCAGCCCGGTTTCGAGGACGACGACACGTCCGTCACCGCGTGCGTGCCTTTCTACGGCGTCTACGACCTTGCCGAGGTCTTCGACCCCCGAGACCGCGCCGGCGCTCACGGAGAGCGCGTCGGCCAGTGGTTCGCGCGCCGAATCGCCGGCGCAACCGTGGAGGAGGACCGGGACCGGTTCGTGCGGTACTCGCCGATCGCACACGTCGGTCCGCACGCGCCGCCCTTCTTCGTCGTCCACGGCAGCAGGGACAACCTCGTTCCCGTGGAGCAGGCGCGCCGATTCGTGGCCGCGCTGCGCGAGGTCTCGCGCGAGCCGGTGCTCTATGCCGAGATCCCGGGTGCGTCCCACGCCTTTGAGGTGTTCCATTCGGTGCGCACGGAGAACGTCGTGAACGGCGTCGAACACTTCCTCGCCTGGCTGCACAGCGCGCACCGGGCGCGCCGGCCCGACGTGCGGGCCGACCCCGCGCAACCGAGCTCAGAGACGGGTGCGGCGACGGCGGCCTCGACGCGTGATCGGCGGTAGCGGCACGCGGCGGAGCGACCGATCCGACGACCACATCGCATACGGCGCCATCGTCAAGCCGGCCAGCCCCACGAGCACCGAGTCGTAGTTCACGCGCCATCCGTTGAAGTCGATCCACGCCTGGTCGAGATCGGACTTCAACGGGACGCCGGCATCCGCGAGCTGCCGGCAGGCGTCGTCGAATTCCTCTCGAGCGATGCTCGTGGGGTCGGTCTGCTGCGGATCCGGGTCGTACGGGATGCCGAAGAAGTCGGCAATGGCGCGCAACGCCGAGTACCCAGCGCGCACGCATAGTGCCGCGTAGGGCGAATGCGCGATGTCGATCGTCGAGTTCGCGAACGACGCCGAGTCGAGCACCACCCCTGCGGCAGTGATCCACGAACGATCGTGGCGCGGTGAGCGAAAGAAGCTGAGCGACGCCTGGGAGGTGTGCGTCTCCTCGACCTCGGCGAACCAGTCCTGCCATTGCAGCCACACGGTGTCGAGCTTGGGGAGCTCGTCGATGCGACTTACACGGATGAGGAAGTCGATCGACGACGGCGGTGTCCCGGCGCGGGCGGAGAGCTTGGCCACGAGCACCTCGCGTCGTGAGAACGCGTTGTAGATGTTCGGCAGGTACGCGATGAAGAGCGCGAGGACGCCGAGGCCGATCGCAGCCTCGGCGAAGGCCAACGCGGTCGTGGGCAGGTCGCGCGGGTGCACGAAGCCGAGCGTGAACAGGGACGATCCGCTCTCGCTGAACGCGGAGCGCCAGCTCGACACACCGAAGGCATGGAACATCAGCATGAACCCGCTCAGCACCATCGCTAGCCACACCACCGGCTGTATGAGCAGCGTGAGCGGCGCGTAGAGCGCCATGATCCGGTCGCGACCCTCGTAGGTCTTGCTCAGCCCGGCCCAGAGGTTGAAGACCTTCCGGCTGCTCACCCAGATGATGCGCGTGAGCGAGACCAGTGCGCCCCGCGGCAGCACCAGCGAGCGGAGCGCGGCGTCGAGCACGACGACCACCAGCGCCACCCCGACCACGAACCAGACGATCTTGACCACGAGGTCCACGGGTGCGGTCAGTCCTCGAGCCCGGGCCGCGTGCGACGCTGGCGCTTGAGGTCGCTACGCCGCCGTTTGGCTTCGAGCCGGCGGCGTCGGCCGGCTGCGGTCGGCGCCGTTGCCCGGCGGGCCCGGGGTGTCCGGAGGCCGCCGGCCAGGCGCTCCCGGAGGCGGGACAGCGCCAGCTCCCGGTTGCGCGCCTGCGACCGCGTGTCGGCGGCGACCACGCGCACCGCCGGTCCGAAACGGTCCAGCAGGCGGGCGCGCTGCGATTCCGTCAGCGACGGCGACCGGGCGACGTCGAAGCGCACTTCGGCACGCGTGTTGGAGGTGTTGGCGTGCTGTCCCCCCGGCCCTCCGGGGCCCGAGAAGCGCCATTCGAGCTCGTCGAGCGGGATCGCGCACGTACCCGTCACCCGGAGCCACCGCACGCCGGGCACGGTAGCTGCCGCACCTCCCCGCGACCGTCAAAAGCCCACGTCAGACCACTGGCGCGGTTGACACCGGGCCGGGTGGCCCTAGAGTGGCGGGCGTCACACTCGACTGACTGGTCAAGCAGCCGGGGCTTCTGTGACGGGCTGGGACAGAGGTCCCAACGAATCTTGGGGGGCAACAGGTGCGCGATTCGGACCGACACGTGACGCGCAAGCGGTGGCTTCGTGGAGTGGCGCTGGGAGCGGCTGTCGCAATCGCCGCGACTTTCGGCGCCGTCGGCACAGCGGGCGCAAGGGCGCCGTCTCAAGGCGGCGGGAAGCCGAAGACCGGGGGGTCGATCACCTACGGCCTCGAGGCGCCAACCACGAACTTCTGCCTGCCGAACGCGCAGTTGGCGATCTCGGGCATCGCGGTCACGACCGCCGTGTACGACACGCTCACCGTCCCCGACAACTCCGGGAAGTACGTCCCGTACCTGGCGCAGTCCGTGAACCCCAGCCCCGACTACATGTCATGGACCATCAAGCTGCGGCCGAACATCCAGTTCCAGAACGGCGAGCCGCTCAACGCCGATGCCGTCAAGCAGAACCTCGACGCCTACGCGGGCAAGAACACGACCGTGAGCGCTCCACTGTTCGCCTTCGTCATGTCGAACGTGGACTCGGTCACTGCGGTCGATCCCATGACGGTGCAAGTGAACATGAAGAGCCCGTGGGTCGAGTTCGACCAATACCTCTGGTCGACCGGCCGGCTCGGCATCGTGGCCCCGGCTCAGCTGAACAGCCCGAACTGCCAGACCAACATGATCGGCACGGGCCCGTTCAAGCTGCAGAGCTTCGACCCGGTCACCGGGAACGTCGACGTGGTGAAGAACACGAACTACTGGCGGAAGGGCTTCCCCTACCTCGACGAGATCAAGTTCGTCCCGGTGCCCGACGGCTCGCAGCGGTTCACGCAGTTCCAGGGCGGCGCGCTCGACGCCACCCACGACTCCGTGGGCCGTGATCTCACCCAGTACCAGGGCCTCGGCGGCGAAGCGAAGATCACGAAGGAGCCGAACGGGCGCATGGAGGTCACCCACACGCTCCCGAACCTCAACCGGCCTCCCTTCGACGACCCGAACGCACGCAAGGCGATCGCCGAAGGCATCGACCGGAACAAGCTGAACGAGCTCGTGAACGACGGGAAGGCCAGGCTGGCGAACGGCGTCTTCGACACCAAGGTCGAGGGGTACCTGTCGAACGCCGGATACCCGAAGTTCAACCCGAAGGACGCCAAGAAGCTCGCCGACCAGTACAAGGCCGCACACGGCGGCACCTTCGAGTTCTCGTACCAGTCCACGACGGACCAGCTCGGGATCGACGTGGCCCGCTTCCTGAAGTCGGAGCTCGCGAAGATCGGCATCACCGTCAACCTTCCGCAGCCCGTCGACCAGCCGACGATCATCAACCAGGCGATCGGGGGCAACGTCGACACGTTCGGGTGGCGGAACTATCCGGGCCTGGTCGGTGACACCATGTACGTGTGGTTCTACGGCACCGTCCAACCCAACAGCCAAGGCGCGCGGAACCCCGTGAACTTCAACTTCTTCAACAACACGCAGGCCAACCAGGCGCTCGACCAGGGCCGCGCCGAGCAGGACCCGGCCAAGCGCCAACAGCTGTACCAGGACTTCAACAAGGCCCTGACGTCGAACATCTCGGACTTCTGGGGCTGGTACACGCCGTGGTTCATTGCCACGAAGTCGAACGTTCACGGCGTCGTCGGTCCGAACCTGCCGGACACGAACGGCAACCCCGGATCCGACAAGCCGACGCCGGTGCTCGCCGGGTACCACCAGATGCTCGGGCTCTGGAAGGGGTGAGAAGCTCGAGAGAGGGGCAAGGTCGCGCAGTACGGCTCGTCGCAGGGAGAAGCCCCGCGACGAGCCGGTGCATGCCGGTTGGGTCACGACAGAGCTGACGAGGGGCCTACGTGCGCACGTTCGCCACGAAGCTGTTGCGACTGGTCGTCGTCATCATCGCGGTCACCTTCTTCTCGTTCGCGCTGATCAAGCTGGTCCCCGGTGACCCGGTCGACTACATCATCAACTACGACCCGAGCGGGCAACTCAAGGCGAAGCTGCACCAGGATCTGCATCTGAACGACCCGTTCTTCGTGCAGTACTGGCACTGGCTGACCAACTTCTTCACCGGCAACTTCGGTCGCTATTACGGCTTGAGCCCCACCGCCGGACAGCCGGTGAGCCAGCAGCTCTGGAAGGCGCTGCCGTTCTCGCTGGTCCTCATCCTCTACGCGCAGGTGGTGGCGCTCGTCATCGCCATCCCGCTCGGCGTCCTCACCGCCTACCGCGCCGGCACGAAGTTCGACGGTGCCTCGAACGCAGTGGCCTTCGGGTTCCTCGCCTTGCCGAGCTACGTGCTCGCCTTCCTCCTCGCGATCTGGGTGGCCGTGAATTGGGGGCTCCTTCCCGTTTCGGCGGGGGGAAACCAGATCTCGCCGATCACGGATTGGCGGTACATGATCCTGCCGGTGATCAGCCTTGCCGCCGCGCAGGTCGCGGTGTACATGCGATTACTGAGATCCGACGTGATCGCCACGCTGCGGGAGGATTTCATCACCACCGCGCAGGCGAAGGGCATCACGAATCGGCGCATCCTCTTCCGACATGCCCTTCGACCGTCGAGCCTCACGTTGCTGACCGTGGCGGGCTTGAACGTAGGTGCCCTCATCGGCGGCGCCGTCGTCGTCGAGGTGGTGTTCAAGCTGCCCGGTATGGGGTTCGCGCTGTTCCAGGCCATCGGATCGAAGCAGTACGTCGCCGTGCAAAGCTATGTTGCGGTGATCGCGATCTTCTACGTATTGATCAACTTCGCCGTCGACATCCTGTACTCGGTCCTCGACCCGAGGATTCGCCATGCCCGAGCCGCTGCCTAGCGCCGCGCAAGACCTCGCCGCCGAGGAGGAATACGAAGGGCTGCCGGTCGACGCCGGGACCCAGCAGATTGCGGCCGTCGTGTCCGTCCCGGCCGCGACTGCGGCCGCCCGGCGAAGGAAGCCCTTCGGGATCGGCGCCTGGTTGTCCGTGGGCTGGCTCGTGTTCGTGATCGGTATCGCGTTGCTCGCACCCATCCTGCCGTTGAAGGATCCGATCACCTGGTCCGACCCGTCGCTGAAGCTCGAAGGGCCGCAGTGGGGCCATCTCCTCGGCCTCGATCAGGGCGGTCACGACATGCTGTCGCTTCTGGTGTGGGGCGCTCGGCCCTCGCTCTTCATCGGCTTCGGATCGATCGCGATCGGCTTCGTGGTCGGTGGCACGCTCGGTCTGATCGCCGGCTACTTCAAGGGTCCCGTCGGCGAGCTACTCGGCGGCCTGTTCGACATCATGCTCGCCATCCCGGCTGTGATCCTCGCCCTCGCCATCGTCGCCGCCAGCAGCGCGTCCGTCACGACGAACACGGGGAGCCACATCTGGAACGTCACCATCGCTTTGGCGATCGTCTCGGTGCCGATCTTGGGTCGTATTACCCGCGCGAGCGCGCTGTCGTGGTCAGAGCGCGAGTTCGTGTTGGCGGCGCGCGCACAGGGCGCTTCGCACTTCAGGATCATGGTGCGGGAACTGTTGCCGAATGTGCTACCGGCAATGTTCTCGATCGCGGTGCTCGGCATCGCGGTCGCGATCGTCGCCGAGGGCGCGCTTGCGATCCTGGGGGCCGGTGTGAACGCGGCGTCGACGCCGTCCTGGGGCAACGTCATCGTCGGAGGTCAGGGCAGCCTGTCGCAGGCGGCGCACATCGTCGTCGAGGCCTCGATTGCGATCTTCCTCACGGTTCTGTCTCTGAACCATCTCGGTGACGCGATCCGGGCGCGGTTCGACGTGCAAGAAGCACGAATCTGATGCGGTTCCGCCGCCGGAATCGTCAGGCACTCGACAGCGCCGACCGCTTTCCGTCCGCGCCGCCCGACGCCCCGCTCCTCGAGGTCGGGGACGCCCGGACCTATTTCGAGACGGGCAGGGGATCCGTCCGGGCCGTCGACGGCGTGACGCTGGCCCTGGACCGGGGCCGGACGCTCGGGATCGTGGGTGAATCCGGCTGCGGCAAGACGGTGCTCTCCCGCTCGATCATGGGACTGCTGCCGAAGCACAACGTGGTCCGGTCGG
>DATFXL010000092.1:0-19776 GCA_035316025.1 Acidimicrobiia bacterium | reverse complement strand
GGAGCGGACGACGGGACTCGAACCCGCGACCCTCACCTTGGCAAGGTGATGCTCTACCAACTGAGCCACGTCCGCGAGGACGATCAGGGTACCAAAGCGGCCGGCGGCGGCCATCGGTAGCGTCGGTGCGTGGCCGAGCCGGATTCGCCGCTGCAGGCGCTCGGCGCTCTCGCGGCGCAAGAGGTCGAGGTCACCGAGCGACTGCGTCACGTCGAGGTGTACACACTCGGTGGGCTGCTCACAATGCTGTGGCACGGCGAGCCGGACCTCGAGCACGTCGTGCTCGCGTGCGGTGGCGCGATGGGTGGCCTGCTCGGCCCCGCCGACGGGCTGTACCACGACCTCGGCGTCCGCTTCGCCGAGCAGGGCATCGGGATGGTGCGCGTCGGGTACCGCAAGCCCAACGACCTCGGCGCGTGCGTCCACGACCTCGTCGCGGTGGCCGAGCTCGCGGCGCGGCGCGGCGGCCGACGGTTTGTCACGATGGGCCACTCCTTCGGCGGGGCGGTCGCCGTTCGGGCCGGGATCGTGCTCGGCGACGACACCGCAGGGGTCGTGACGCTCGCCACTCAGTCCGCCGGCTGCGAGGAGGCGGAGCGTCTGGCGCGAACGCCGGTGCTGCTCTTCCATGGGTCGAACGACGAGATCCTGCCGCCGCAGGCGAGCGAGCTCGTGCAGATGCTCACGGGGGGCGAGCTCGTCGTGTTCCCCGGCAGCGGCCACCTGTTCGGTGACGTCGGCGACGAGCTGCGAGAGCGGCTCGGCGCGTGGATCCGCCAGCGCTTCTGCTAAGGCAGGGGGGCGCCGAGGAGCGCGGCGACGACACCGACGACGCCGGCGGCGAGGAGCGTCGTGACGACGCCCCGCCGGAGCACGAACAGGACGACGGCTGCACCGATGAGCACCCCGAGCTGCCACCATTCGTCGAGCGCGTACGCGAGCGGTATGGCAACACCCACGATCGCGCCGATCGCCGCCGGACCCGCGCCGCCCAGGAAGGCACGCACCCGCAGGTTGTGCCGGAGCGCGTCGAAGCGCTTAGCGCCGAACAGTACGAAGCAGAACGACGGCAGGAATGCGACGAGCGCGGCGAGCAGTCCCCCGCCGACGCCGTACGCGGCGTAACCGACAACGGCCACGGTGTGCGTCACCGGGCCGGGTGTGACCTGTCCCAATGCCACGGCGTTGAGGAACTCCGTGTTGGTCATCCAGTGGTAGGCGTTGACGGCGTCGGCCTGCATCAGCGGGATGATCACGAAGCCGCCGCCGTACGCGAGGGCGCCCACCTTGAACGCCACCCATACCAGGGCGAGCACGCCGCCGGTCGCGGCCGCGCCCGCCGTCGCCAGCGGCCACAGATGTCCGCTGATCCCGTCCACCCGATTGCGCGCCTGCCACACGACCTCGACGACGCCGCAGCCGAGCAGCACGAGGACGAGCCACGGGCCCACGGCCGCGGCGGCGGCACCACCCAGGACGGCATAGACGACCCAGCGCCAACGCGCCGCGGCACGCCGCCAGCTCTCGGGCACGAGCCCGACGCCGGCGCGGACGGCGACCGCGGCCACCGCGGCGCCGGCGCCGGCGCCCGCGCCGCGCACCCAGTCGGGCGGGGACCCGGCGAGGAACAGAGCCGACAGCGCGAGGATGGCAACGAGCCCGGGGACGATGAAGGCGGCGCCACCGACGATCGCGCCGAACGGGCCGCCGACGCGCCAGGCGCAGAAGATCGCCAGTTGCGTCGAAGCGGGGCCCGGCAACAGATTGCAGGCGGCGACCGCGTCCTCGAACTCGTGCGCGGTCAGCCAGCCCTCCCGGTCGACGCACAGCTCCCGCAGCAGGGCAATGTGTGCCGGCGGTCCGCCGAAGCCGGTGGAACCGATGCGTCCCCATTGCACGGCCACATCGGCGAGACGCGATGGAGGCGCCACTCAGCTCTTCAGACGCGGAGGCGACGGATCCGCACGGTCACGTGCCGGCGAGCCGGGCCACAACCGGAGCGAACGCCTCGTACTGGTCGTCCCCGAGTGCGATATAGGAGACGCCCCATTCCTCACGTCGCTGGACGAGCAGATCACAGCACTCGTCGACGGTCCCCACCAGCGCGACCCCCGATTCGAGCGCCTCGTCGGTGCTGATGCCGAAGGCCGGAGCGGCCGCTTCCGCGAGGCCCCGCCGGTCGTCGCTGATGGCGGCGAAGAAGTAACGAACCTGGAGCTCGATGTCGGCGAAGCGATCGCCAGCGGCTTCGCGCACCCAGTCGAACTTCTCCGTCCATGGTCCCGGCAGGGTCTCGCGGGCCTGATCGGTCGTGACCTCGCCGGCACGGGCCGCGGGACTGAACCCGATGACGTCGGCCTCGCGCGCGGCGAGCGCGAGGAGCTTGCGGCCTCCGCCTCCCACGAAGATCGGCGGGTGCGGCTGCTGCGCCGGCTTCGGGAGCCCGTCGTAGTTCGTGATCCGGTAGTGCTTACCGGCGAACGAGAACGCCTCCGGCCCCCATGCGCCCTTCATGACGGCGATGGCTTCCTCGAGGCGCTCGATCCGTGTCCCGGCGGGGTCGTACGACAAGCCGAGGGCGTCATAGTCGACACGCATCCACCCGGCGCCGATGCCGGCCTCGACCCGTCCGTCTGAGATCAGATCAAGGGTCGCGAATTCCTTGGCTACGACCGCCGGGTGCTTGTAGTCATTGCCGAGCACGAGCGTGCCGACGCGCAGCGAGTCCGTCGCCTCGGCTGCCGCAGCGATGCCGACCATGGGCGCGAACGGCGTGTCGATGAAGTGATCCGGCATGCAGAGTGTGGAGTACCCCAGGGCTTCGATCTTGCGCGCCTTCTCGACCCACTCCCGCCTCGACGTCGCTCCACCAGTCTGCACGGCGAAGCGGAACTTCCGATCGTGTGCCATCACGTCCCCGCCAGCTTCGCCACCGCCGGTGCGAATTGCTCCATCACATCGACCCCCACGACTACGTAGCTCATGTTCCAACGCTCCCGCCGAGCGAGCAGGTCGTTGATCATCTGCTCGATCGTTCCCGCCAGCACGACCGGCGTCTCGAGCGCCTCATCGGGCGAGACTTCGAACGCGCCCGCCATCATCTCGGCGAGCGAACTGCGATCGTCGGTGAAGGTCGTGAAGCCGACGAACGACTGGATCTCGAGGTCGTCGAACCGTCCGCCGGCGGCGGCGCGCAGGCACTCGATCTTCTGATCCGTGGCGGCGCCGGTCATGGAACGCGCGGCGTCGTCGCTGATTGCGACGCCACCGCGCAGGTTGGCGTTGACGCCGACGATGGCGGCCTCGCGTGCAGCGAGCCCGAGGATCTTCGGTGCGCCCCCGCCGACGATGAAGGGAGGATGCGGCCGCTGCACCGGCTTCGGTTCCCCGTCCAGATCGGTGACCGAGTAGTAGCGGCCGTGGAACGTGAACGGGTCGTCCGCCATGAGGCCCTTGACGACCGCGATCGACTCCGCCAGCCGGTCGATGCGCACGCCGGGGCCGTCGAGCTCGAAGCCGGCCTTCTCGTAGTCGGCCGCCATCCACCCGGCGCCGAGACCCAGCTCGAGCCGCCCGTCCGAGAGGAGATCGAGGGTGGAGGCCTCACGGGCGAGTACGACCGGGTGCTTGTAGTCGTTGCCCAGGACGAGCGATCCCACCCGCAGCGTGTCGGTGACGGCGGCCGCGGCTGCCATCGCCGGCATCGGTGCCAGCGGATGGTCGATGAAGTGGTCTGGCACGAACAACGTCGAGTAGCCGAGCGCCTCGGCTCGCCGTGCCTTCTCCCGAAAGTCGGCGGCCGAGGACGCGTGCGAGCACATGACACCGAACCGGAACTTCCTGCCGAACGCCACGGCCCGGGAGGCTATCCGAACGGCGGTTCAGCCCCCCGTCGACCCGAAGCCGAACGTGTTGCGTTCCGTCGTGCCGAGATCATCGACCTGTTCCCACTCGATCATCTGCACGCTGAGCAGGACGAGCTGCGCGATCCGATCGCCCCGCTTGACGTCGTATGCGCGGCTCGGGTCGGTGTTCACGAGCAGCACCTTGAGCTCACCCCGGTAGAGCGGATCGATGAGCCCGGGCGTGTTCAAGCACGTCACCCCGTGATTGAGCGCCAGCCCCGATCGAGGCAACACGAACCCCGCGCACCCCGAGGGAATCGCAACGGCGATACCGGTCGGTACGAGCGCGCGTCCGCCCGCAGGCTCGAGGTGCGCGTCGACCGCGGCATTGAGGTCGTACCCGGCGTCGTCCGGATGCTGCGCGGCGGGAAGCGGCAGGTCGCCGTCGAGGCGCCGGATTCGGACATGCACGCCCGCAGGGTAGGCGCGTCAGTCGCGCAGATCTCTGAGCAGTTCCGAACGCTGCTCCTCGCTCAACTCGACGACCGCGTCGTAGTTCGAATAGTCGACGACGATCCGGACGGGACCAGCCGCGAAAGCTTCGACCTGGTCGGGCGAAAAGCGGAACTTGAGATAATGCACGGTTGTCGTCGTCTCCTCGCGGGTGAGACGCTCTTCGTCCTCGGGGATGCTGGGAACCGACGAGCCGTCGTGCAACCAGATCGAAACCGCCCGCTGGATGCCGACGAGCTTCGGCAACCACTCGTAGAGCCGTTCCTTGTTGTCGATCTCGACGAACAAGGTGCCCGAGAGCTCGTGCGGCGCCGGGATGAGCTGGTTGTACGTCTCGATCTCCTGCTCGATCTGCTCATCGGTCAGCATGCGCTCGATGCGCGCCATCTCCTGGATCTGGAAGCGCATGGTGTCCGTGTTCTCGAACGTGATCGTGAGGAGGTCACCCAGCTGAACGCGCCGACGTTTCTTCATCGCCACGATCTGCCGACGGAACTCATCGCGCTCACGTTCGTACGCACGCAGGTCCTTGATGTCGTCGAGCGTCAGCTTCCGCATCATCACTTCCACGGACACGGGGTGGACTTCGGGCGGTACGCAAGCGGCCCCGGAGCTACTCCGGGGCCGCCGGTGCGAAACAGGTCAACGGCGGGTCAGCTGCCGACCTGCTCGAGGCCCTGCGTGAAACGGCCGGCGTGGCTCTTTTCTGCGCGGGCCAGCGTCTCGAGCCACTCGCCCACCTCTTCGAACCCCTCGTCGCGGGCGGTACGGGCGAAGCCGGGGTACATCTCGGTGTACTCGTAGGTCTCACCCTCGATCGCCGACTTGAGGTTGGCGGCGGTCTTGCCGACCTCCACCCCGGTCACCGGGTCGCCGACCTCGGCGAGGAAGTCGAAGTGGCCGAAGGCGTGGCCGGTCTCGCCCTCGGCGACGGAACGGAAGAGCGCTGCAACGTCGGGGTACCCCTCGACGTCCGCCTTCTGGGCGAAGTAGAGGTAGCGCCGGTTGGCCTGGCTCTCTCCCGCGAAGGCCGTCTTCAGGTTGTCGTGGGTCTTGGTGCCTTGCAGCTTGGGCATGGTGCTCCTTGTGTGCTTGTCGATCCGACGGGGGCTACGAGGGCAGTGCGGCGCATTCATCGCACAAGCCGCGGAAATTGATCTCGACCGTCGACACCGAGAACCCGCGGCGGTAACGCGCCGGCAGGCGGACGTCGGAGAGGTCGAGGGGCACGTCGCGGACCTTGCCGCAACGGGTGCAAATGAGATGGTGATGTTTGTCCTCGACGTTGGGGTCGACCCGGTAGCTGCCGGTACCCAGGTCGAGCAGGACCACTTCGCCCATGGCGGCGAGGTCGTTGACGGTCTGGTACACGGTCTTGAGCGAGATCGTCGGCATCCGATCCCGGGCGGCCTCGTAGAGCGACTCCACCGTCGGATGCCGGTCGTCGCCGTGGAGCAAGCCGAAGATTGCCTGCCGCTGCGGCGTGACCCGCAAGCCCTGGTGCCGGAACAGCTCGGTGAGCTCGTCGACCGTCTTCACACCCAGAAGCTTATCGACAACCGTTGTCAGTTGCCAACACGAGCCGGCAGGGCACCGCGAGCGCCACGCGGCGCTGTTCCCACTCTGCGAGGTATCGGCGGGTTTGACTGATTCTTCCGCGACCGGGCCGCGTTAGGGGCGGAGCGCCCCCTCCCCCAGTTCGCGGCGCAGCGCCGACTCGAACTCGGCGACGGCGGGGCCGGCGTGTTGCTCTCGGAGCGCGTGCAGCTTCGGGTACCCCGCGTCGCGTTCCGCGTCCCACTCGTCGGCGAAACGGCCCGACGCGATGTCGTCGACGAGACGGCGCATCGTCGTGGCAAGGTCGAGATGCGCGTACTCGCCCCGGCGGGTCAGCTGGCCGTACTGGCTCGTCGGTGAGTGGTAACCGAACTGGGCGGCGTACCCCGACTCGCGCACGAGTCGCATCGTCCGCTCGACCTCGCCCGACAGCACCAGCTCGGTGAGCACGGCCTCGAGCGGGATGCCCTGCTCGAGCATCACCTGGACGAACGTCGTGTGCACCGAGGTGAGCGCCGGCGACAACGCCTGCTCGACGGCGAGATCGAGCACGACCTCTTGCCGGGGCGTGAGCTCGACAGCGCCTTGACGAAGCCCGCCGACGGCCTTCGCTACGGCCAGCGTGCGGTCGCGCGCTCGCCCCGTTCTGTCGCGATGGATGCCGACTGCGGTGATGAAGCCGATGCCCTCGTCGTAGCAGCGCCGCACCTCCGGTCCGAGCATCCGGGGCGCGACCATGCCGACGTCGCCCGCGGGATCGAAGCGGTCGAACGCCAGCGTGTACCCACTCGCGACGATCGTGAGCCCGCCGTCAGGTCGTTGCACAGGGAGCGACGGGATGACGTCATCGGGCACGAGGACGCAGACGACGTCCGCCGTCGACGCGTCGGCGATCTCGTGGGCGTCGAACCCGTCGGCGACGGCTTGGTCGCGAGACGCGTCGTTCCGCACGCACACCGACACGTCGAGGCCGGAATCGCGCAGGTTGAGCGCCCACGAGCGCCCCTGGTTCCCGTATCCCACGACGGCGACCGTCGATCCCGCCAGGGCGGCGAGGTCGGCGTCCTCGTCGTGGAAGATCGTCGTCATTTCGGTGCGGCGTAGGTGCTCCCACCCGCCTTCTCCATGGCCTGTTGCGCTTCTGCCATCGTCAAGAGGGGCGTGGTCTTGTACGCCTTGAGACCGCCCTTCGATGACACCGAGATCGAGAACGCCGCCGCGCTCACGTTGTCGGGGAACTCGACGATCGTCGCGAAGTCGTATTCTCCGAACGCGATGTAGCCGGCGTCGATGCGACCGCCGAAGCCCTCGATCGCCGGTCGCACGAGGTCGACCCGGTCCTGCGGGCTCTTGATCATGTTCTCCCAGGACTCAGGCGTATACGCGGTCTGGATCAGGTAGTAGGGCATCGTTCCCCCCTTCACGTCGTGCACGACGATTCTTCACCCTTGCCGCCGCGCGAGCCAGGCCTCGCGGAGCTTGGGCTTGCGAACCTTGCCATTCGGATCGCGGGGCAGTTCGTCGACGAACTCCACGACTCGCGGCCGCTTGTAGTCGGCGAGCTTCTCGCGACAGATGGCGATCACGTCGTCGGCGTCGAGTGACGAGTTCGCTCGCGGCTGCACGACGGCGTAGAGGACCTCGCCCCACCGGTCGTCCGGAAGGCCGAGCACGGTGCAGTCGACGACGTCCGGATGCTGATGGAGGGTGTCCTCGATCTCGCGTGGATAGATGTTCACCCCACCCGAGATGACCATGTCGCTCTTGCGGTCGGCGAGGTACAGGTACCCGTCGTCGTCGAGATAGCCGGCATCACCGACCGTGAACCACTCGCCCCGATGGGATGACGCCGTCTTGTCGGGATCGTTGTGGTACTCGAAGCTCGACGCGGCCGGCTTGGCGTAGATCGTGCCGACCTCGCCCACGGGCAGCGGGTTGCCGTCGTCGTCCAGGATCGCGAACTCGTTTCCGGGAAACGGCTTGCCGACGCTTCCGGGATGCTCGAGCCACTCCCGAGGGCTGATCACCGTGCCGCCGCCCTCGGACGCGCCGAAGTACTCCCAGACCTTGTCGGCGCCGACGAACTCCATGAACGCGCGCTTGAGCGTCACCGGGCATGGAGCAGCGGCATGAACGACAATCTTCAGCGACGACAGGTCGTAGCCGTCCCGGACTTCTTCTGGAAGCTCGAGGACGCGGGTGAAGTTGGCCGGGACCATGTGGACGTTCGTGACGTGCCAGCGCTCGATCAACTCGAGCGCGCCGCGCGCGTCCCATTTGGGCATGATCACGACTGACGCGCCGAACGCGAGGTGCATCTGGGCCCAGAACAGCGGGCCCATGTGGTACGAGGGGCCGACGAGCAGGTGCACGTCGCCGGTGTCGAATCCCCAGCGGTCCTTCGACGCCGCCACGGCGACCGCCCGACGACGGAAATCGTCCTCCCCGATCGCGACGCCCTTGGGCCGACCCGTCGTCCCCGACGTGTACGCCATGACCGTCGGCCACCCGTCTCCGACCACTTCGGGCGGGTCGACCTCCCCGTCGTCCGGCGCGCTCGCCAACGCCTTCTCGTAGTCGCCACCTGGCCCGACCACCAGCCGGGGCACGCCGGCGACGCCGTCGAGCGCAGGCTGGAGATCCTCGGCGACGACGACGGCGGCGGCGCCGGAGTCGGCGACGATCCAACCCGCTTCGTCCGCCTTGAAGTGGACGTTCACAGGCACGACGACGGCACCCAGACGGCCGGCGCCGTGCACGGCTTCGAAGAATTCGAACGAGTTCGGGATCATCACGGCCACGCGGTCGCCGCGCCTGACGCCGAGGCTGGCCAGGGCGTGCGCGACCCGCCGCGCCCGGTCGTCCAGGTCGCCGTACGTCAGTGCGCGGTCGCCTTGGCGCAGCGCGACGTGGTCGGAGCGGGCTCGCGCGTGAGCGATCACGCCCGCATCTTGGTTGCCGGTCTGTGACATGTCCGTCATCATGCCGCGTGGCCACCGAGGGGAGAGATGCGATGGGGGACGAGAGCAAGATCGCGCTGGGCGACATCGGGAGCAGGCTCCTCTTCGAGGACGACGAGATCCGCATCTGGGAGCTGCGGCTGGCTCCGGGCGAGGTCTCGGCTCCTCACCGGCACACGTGCGACTACGTGATCGTGGACGTCGCCGGCGACAAGATCGCCGCCAAGGCCGTGCCCGGCTACCCGATGGAGTACGGCGACTACATCGAGGCGCCTGTCGAGCAGGGACGGACCACGTTCCTGAAGCAGGGCAGCGTCGAGACGGCTGTGAACGTCGGCGAGCGGGCCTACCGAAACGTGCTGGTGGAGTTCAAAGACACCGCGCGCGGCTGATGGCGCTCCTCATCGGCAACGTGCTGCGCCACGCAGCGCGGTACACGCCACACCGGCTGGCGGCGACGCTTGGCGACGACGAAGTGACCTTCGGTGAGCTCCACGACCTGACCAACCGCGTCGCGCACACGCTCGGCGGGATGGGCGTCGGGCGGGGTGACCGGGTGGCGTGGTGGGGCGATACGTCCCTCGAGGCGCTGCCTGTCTTCTTCGGGCTCGCGCGTTTGGGCGCGGTGTTCGCTCCGGTGAACGCGCGTCTCGGTCCCGAGGAGGCCGCCGAGGTGATCGGGTACGCCCGGCCGCGCCTCGTCGTCGTCGACGACGCACACGCGCCGCTCGTCCAGGAGATCGACGACGCGATCGTGACACATGCGCATCTCGCCGATGCCGCCACGCGCGCCAGCGCGGGCGAGATCGGCCCGGGCCCGCTCGACGAACTCGATCCGCACGTCATCTTCTTCACGAGCGGCAGCACCGGTCGTCCGAAGGGCGTGGTTCTGTCCCATCGCGCGAGCTGCCTCCGTAGCTTCCCGCCCCTCGCCGCCGACAGCGACGGCGGCACGGTCTGCATGTTCCCGCTCTTTCACATGGCCGGATGGTCACTGGGACTCGGATGCTGGCAGAGCCGACGTCCGATCCACTTCGTGCACGCACCTGACGCCGAGTCGCTCCTGCGCGCGGTCGAGCGGCGTGGCGCGACCCGGATCTACCTGATCCCGGCCGTGTGGTCGCGGGTGCTGGAGCACGGCGTCAAGGGTTACGACGTCTCGTCGCTCGTGGAATCCGACACGGGCACGTCGGCGACGCCGCCTGAGCTCATCGCCGCGGTCCGGGACGCGTTCCCCCACACGGTCACACGCGTCTTCTACGGCTCGACCGAGGCCGGACCGGGCACGGTGCTCGCCCACGCCGACCTGGCCCGCAAGCCCGGCAGCGTGGGGCTGCCGCAGCCGGGCGTCGACGTGCGGCTCGAGGACGGCGAGGTGTGCATCAAGAGCGAGCTGCTCATGGATGGGTACTTCGACCAGCCCGACGCCAGCGCCGAGGCGCTCGCTGACGGCTGGTACCACACCGGCGACCTCGGCACGATCGACGACGAGGGGTACCTGTCGATCGTCGGAAGGGCGCGGGACGTGATCCGCACCGGCGGGGAGACCGTCGCGCCGAACGAGGTCGAGGCGGCGCTGGCAACTCACGCCGGGGTCCGCGAGGTCGCGGTCGTGGGCGTTCCCGACGCCACCTGGGGCGAGGTCGTGTGCGCGGTGATCGTCCCCGAGCCCGCTTCGGGGGACGCCGTCGATCTCGACGCGCTCCGGTCCCACGCCGCCGCACAGCTGGCGTCGTTCAAGCAACCGCGGCGACTCGAGATCGTCGACGAGCTGCCGCGCACGCCGGCGACCGGTCAGGTGCAGCGCCCTCTGCTCGTGGAACGGATCGCGGCGGGCTAGGCGGGCTCGCCTGCCGCCTCGGCCCGGAGTCGATCGCGGAGGGCGAACTTCTGGACCTTTCCCGACGGCGTGCGCGGGAACTCGTCGATCGGACGCACTTCCTCGGGCCACTTCTGCCGGGCGAGGCCGGCGGCGTCGAGGTGGGAGCGCACCGCATCGAGCGCGGGCACCTCGCCGTTCGGGAGCGGGCGCACGAACGCGCAGGCGTGCTCGCCGAGCCGAGCGTCGGGCGCGGCCACGACCGCGACCTCGGCGACGCCCGGCATGCGCAGCACCAGCTCCTCGACCTCGAGGGCGGAGACGTTCTCACCCCCGCGGATGATGATGTCCTTCTTCCGATCGACGATGGACAGGAAGCCGTCGTCGTCGAGAACGCCGACGTCGCCCGTGGCGTACCAGCCGGCGGCGTCGAAGCACGCCTTCGTGAGCGCGGGGTCGGTGTAGCCCGGGAAGCAATCGGGTCCGCGGCTGTGGATCTCACCCGACACGCCCGCCGCGACTTCCTTCCCGTCGTCGTCGAGCAGCTTGATCTCGACGCCGGGCAGCGGGTGGCCGTCGGTGTACAGCCGCTTGTCACGCGGCTCCTCGTGGCGCGACCCGGTGATCGACGGGTGCTCGGTCGATCCGTACATGCGGACGATCGAGATGTCCATGGCATCGGCCCGGTCTCCGATCGCCGCCGGCACGGAGGAGCCGCCCAGCCCCACATGGCGCATGAGCGCGCGGTGCTCGTCGGCGAAGTCCGGGTGGTCGAGCAGGCTGGTCAGGAAGAACGTGGCGCCGGCGCCGCTGTAGACGTGGTCCTCGAGCATGGCCGCGAGCACGGTCGCGGGGTCCCACATGTCGATCAGATGGATCGGGTCGCGCCGGAAGACGGGGATCAGCAGCGCGGCGAGCATGCCGATGCCGTGGCCGACGGGCGCGCCTGTGAGCGCGGGGATATTGCCTCCGGCCTGCATCGCCCCGAGTTGGCGGATCTCGAAGCCGATGGTCCGGTGGGCGTGGACAACGCCTTTCGGATCGGACGTCGTGCCGGACGTATACGCGACGAGTGCCGGCGCCGAGGGGTCGACGCGCGCGGGCGCATCGACGACGTCGGCATCGCCCAGGGCCGCGAACGCGAGATGCTCGGGCGGGACGGCGGCATCGGACACCACAGCGACGAGCTCGAGGTCGGGCGCGTCGGGGCGGATGGCGTCGAGGTTGGCGAGGTAGTCCAAGTGACCGAACCGATCGGCGGTGACGAGCACGCGGGCACCGGACTGACGGAGGATGAAGCCGACCTCTTTGAGCCCGTAGAAGTGCACGATGGGCACCGGCACCGCGCCAAGGAACGCGGTGGCCCAGAACGTCGCCGCCGCTTCCACCCAGTTCGGCAGCTGGAACGCGATGAGGTCGCCCACGCCGACGCCCCGCGCCCGCAGGCCGCCAGCGACGCGACGCGCCAGCTCGGCGACGTCGCCCAGCGTGCCCGAGTACGGCCGGAGCCGGGACCGCACCTTGAACGCGAGCTGCCCCCCGTCGGCGAGTCCGCGGGCGAGGATCTCGCCCAAGGTGTCGTCGTTCCACGAGCCGTCGCCGACGTAGCGGGCGGTGAGCTCGTCGGGCGGGATGCGCAGCTGCCAGTCGGGCGGCACGTCGACGGACCGTAGTTGTACGTCGGTTGTCCCGCCCGCCGGAGACAGAATAAGGTTCCGCTGATGCAGAACGCCGTTCCCGCCCAGGCGGAACCCGACGGCGCCACGCCGGTGGCCGAGCGGGTGGCGTCACGGACGCTGGCCGGGCGCACCGAGGCCTACGCGGACGAGGTCCGCCGACTTGTCGACGCCGGATACACCGTCATGCGAAGGACGGGCACGCTCGACCCGCGGGTCTCCGACATCGTGCGCGAAGCCCGCCTGTCGAACCAGGCGTTCTACCGCCACTTCCGCGGCAAGGACGAGCTGCTCGTCGCCATCCTCGACGATGGTCAGCACCAGCTCCTCACCTATCTCGAGCGCCGGATGGCGAACGTCGGGCCCGGTCCGGAACGCGTGAGGGCTTGGGTCGGCGGGGTGATGGAGCAGGCGCGCAATCCGGCCGCCGCCGACAACACCCGACCGTTCGCGATCAACAACGCCCGCCTCGCTGACCGCTTCCCCGACGAAGTGGCGCGCTCCCGCGAGCTCCTCGTGGCCCCGCTGCGCGACGCGGTGGCCAACGCCGGCGGGGATCCGCAACGCGACGCCGACGCGATCTACAACCTCGCAATCGGGTGCATGAACGATGCGCTCGTCTCCCGCCGCCGTCCGACAAAGGACGACGTCGAGCATCTCGAGCAGTTCGTGTTGGGGGGGCTGCGTGGAACGTGAGCTCCTCATCACCGGCATGGGCGGCCAGGGCGTCCAGCTCGCGGCGCAAGTGATCGCACGCGGCGCGACGCTCGAAGGTCGCCACGTAATGCTGTTCGGTGTCTACGGCGGAGCGATGCGCGGCATGAACACCGACGGGACCGTCGTCGTCGGCGACGCGCCGCTCCAGGCGCCTCCCCTGGTCTCCCATACCTGGTCGGCCGTCGCGATGCACGAGAAGTTCTGGGCGCCTGTCGCGCCCAAGGTGCGCGCCGGGGGTCTCGTGCTCGTCAACACGGCGACCTTCGAGCAGTCGCTCGACGACAGCCGTTACCGGGTTTTCCGTGTTCCCGCCACCGAGATCGCGATCGACCTCGGAAACGAGCTCGTGGGGTCGATGGTGATGACCGGCGCGTACGTCGGCATCACTGGGCTCATCGGCCTCGACGCCACCGTCGAGGCGATGCGCCGGTCGATCCCCCCGTACCGCCGTCAGCACATCGCCGCCAACGACGAGGCGATCCGGGCCGGCTTCGACGCCGTCGACCATCTGGCCTACCCGGCCTGGGAACAGGAGCCGGCGCGGACATGACCATGGTCAAGAGTCGGGGCACCGTCACGATCGACGTCGACACGTGCAAGGGCTGCGAGCTCTGCATCACTGCATGCCCGCCGCGGGTGCTCTCGATGAGCCCCGACGTGAACCACCTGGGCTATCGCTACCCGGAGCTCCATCCCGGCTGCACCGGATGCGCAGCGTGCCTGATGGTGTGCCCCGACTTCTGCTTCGAGGTCTTCCGCTTCGACGAGCCCGTCCTCACCGAGATCGTCGACGATGCCGCCCGGCCCGAAGGGAAGCCGTGACGGCTGTCGCCCCTGCCGGGCGCCGCCTCATGGAGGGCTCCGAGGCAATCGCGGAGGCTGCGATTGCAGCCGGTTGCCGCTTCTTCGCCGGCTACCCGATGACCCCGTTCACCGAGCTCCTCGAGCACCTGGCGCAGAAGCTGCCTGACACCGGCGGCGTCTGCATCAACGCCGAGAGCGAGCTCGAGGCCGTCGGCATGGCCTGGGGCGCACTGGCGGCCGGCGCCCGTGCCGCCACCGGCTCCACGGGCCAGGGGCTTTCGCTCATGCAGGAGTCGTTCAGCGAGATCACGCTGGCCGAGCTGCCGCTCGTCGTGTTCAACATGGCGCGCGGCCAGCAGGATTACTTTCAGGCGACGCGAGGCGGCGGGCACGGCGACTACCGCCACATCGTGCTCGCGCCGCTCGACATCTCCGAGGCCGTCGAGCTGACCCAGCTCGCGTTCCACCTCGCCGACACGTGGCGGAACCCCGTGCTCGTGTACGGGGATTACCTGCTCGCGCACACGTACGAGGCGGTGTCGGTGGAGCCGCTGGCGTTCCCGGCGCTGCCGGCGAAGGACTGGGCGGTCGACGGATCACGTGGCGGGAGCGGCGACTCGCGTCTCGTCACCCCGCTCGGGCTCGGCAAGCAAGGCCACGAGGCACCCGGCATCGAGCGCCATTTGCGCACGGTCACCGCCAAGCTCGCCGACATCGAGCGCGAGGAGCAACGCGTCGAGACCGCGTTCTGTGACGACGCCGAGACCGTTGTGGTCGCGTTCGGTACGCCGGCCAAGTTCGTCCGGTACGTCGTCAACCAACTCCGCGCCGACGGCGAGAACGTCGGCTTCGTGCGGCCGATCACCCTCTGGCCGTACCCGTACGGCGCGGTCGCCGACGCCACGGCGAGAGCGGGCACGGTCGCCGTGTTCGAGCTGTGCGCCGGTCAGATGATCGACGACGTGCGCCTGGCCGTGCTCGGTCGGGCGCCGATCGTCGGGATCGGGGGCATTTCGACGGACGGCTCGGGCTTCGGCGTCGGCCCGCTGCTCGACGCCGAGATCATCCGGGACCGTGTGCTGGCGGTCCATCGGGGCGGCGCCGGCGTCGAGCTGCCGCCGCTGCCCGTGAACGAGCGAGGGTGACGGGAGGGCCTGCGATGACGACCGAACCGACCGGACCGGTGCTCGACACGAGCGCCGCGCCCGACCATGCGAGGAAGGTCGCCGACCTCAAACCAGACCTGCTCCTGAGCCAGGAGCACCACATGTGCCCCGGCTGCGGCGAGCCACTCGCACTGCGGGTCTACCTCGAGGCGCTCCAGGAGCTCGAGGTCACGCGACGGTCGATCATGGTCGCCGGGATCGGTTGCTACACCGCGTTCACGGGCACCGTCGACGTGGACCTCGTGCAGGCGCTGCACGGGCGGGCGCCGTCCGTTGCCACTGGCATCAAGCGCATGCGCCCCGACGCGGTCGTCTTCACCCTCCAGGGTGACGGCGACATGGTGAACGAAGGTCTGCAGGAGGTGCTGCACACGGCGGCCCGCGGCGAGAAGGTCACGTGCATCCTGCTGAACAACGGCGTGTTCGGCGAGACGGGCGGCCACATGACCGCGACCAGCGTCCTCGGCCAGCGCACGAAGAACTCGCTCGACGGCCGCGATGCCGAATACCACGGCTACCCGATCTTGATCGGCGACCTGATCGCGCGCCTCCAGGGCGCTGCGTACGTGGCGCGCGGCTCCGTGCACAACGCCGGGGCCGTGGCCCGGACGAAGAGGATGTTCCGTCGTGCGTTCGAGTCACAGCTCGGCAACGAAGGCTTCTCGTTGGTCGAGGTGCTCACGATGTGCCCGACCGGGTGGTTCATCCCGACAGGCGACGGCCCTGACTACATGCACGAGACCCTCGGCGAGGTCCACATCATGGGCGAGCTCAAGGTCGACGGCGCCGTGAAGACGACCGAGGAGCTCCACCACGAGAACGTGGCCCGCCAGCGAGAGGTCGAGGGCGCACTCGAACGGGGCGGCCTCGACCGCTGACGGCGGCGCCGCAGGTCGGCTACGACTTACGGCAGCCCGTGGCGGCGACCTTGCCCGGGCCGGTGGGGTCGGCGGCCGGCGTCCACCGGCCGGTGTCGACCCATCGGGCGCTGCGCTGGCCGGCGCAGATCGACCAGAACGCGTACGGAGTCGACACCCGGTCACCGGCGTCGTCGAGCTCGATCTTGCCCGTCACTCCGTTGGTGCCATTCGCCCTGGTGATGAACGCGCCCCGCAGTGTCGCAATGTCACTTGCGGTGTCGGGGTCGGTGTTCGCCAGCGTCCGGACGGCCACGTTGAAGGCGTCGTACGCCGCCAGCGTGAACGCGTCCGCCCGGTTCTTGGCCCGCTTCGAGATCTCGGCCATGAGCTTGGCGTCGCGCTTGACGCGATCTGCGGGGAGGGCGACGAGGGGGCTCGGGTACCCCTTCACCTGCGCCCCGGTCGCGAAGGCCGCCGATCCGCTGTCGAGAAGTGGCTTGGTCTGCGCGGAGCCGTCGGCGCCGTACCAGCGCACGCCGTCGAGACCCGGCACCGTGCGCGCCGCGGCTAGGAGCTGGGCGACCTCCTCGAAGCCGGGCAGGTACACGGCGACCTTGTCCGCGCCGCCGGACGCCACGGCAGCCTGGACCTGCGCGCTCAGGTCGCCGAGCGTGGGGCCGAAGTCGGTCGTGTCCGTCTCGTACATCACGCCGGGTGCGACCGTCATGCCGGAGGCGGTGGCCGCGGCGCGCACGGAATCCGCCAGCCCGGTGTTGCCGCGGTCGTTCCGCCAGATGGGGACGACGGTGGTCGCCCCGTTCTTCTTCATGAGGTCGACGCTCGCGCGGCCTTCCACCCGATCGGTCGGCACGAAACGCAAGACGTTGTCGTCCAAGGCGAGGGACGACGCCGTGCTCCCCTGTGAGACGACGATCACACCTCGCGTCGCTGCGATGTCCGAGACGGCTGCCACCTCGGAGCTCGTCTGGGGGCCGATCACGATCGGCACATCCTTGTCGGCCAGACGCGTCAACGCCGCCTGCGCCTGGTCAGGCTCCTGGTTCGTGTTCTCCACGTCGAGGAACACCTTCACGTGCTGCCCCTCGGGCGAGGCGTTCCAGCGCTTCGCCGCGATCTCGAGCGCGGCCTTGCTCGTCGTGCCGAGTGTCGCGCCGTCGCCGGTCAGAGACAGGAGCGCCCCGACGTGGATCTCACGGCTCGTTCCGCCGGCGCCCGAGGGCGGCGCAACGGCCACGAGCGACGCCGCAACGACCAACCCTGCGACCGTCGCCGGCCACCATCGACGCGTGCGCTGTCTCACTCTGCAACTGCCCCGTCTCGCGTGGGTTGGAATCTACACGCCCTCGCGCCGGACTCCGGTGCGTCTCAGCACCGATTCCGCGTACGCGAAGGTCCGGAAACGCAGAATCGGGTCGTCCGACAGCTCGATGCCGTCGGTCACGCGGGTCGGATCGAACACGAGCACGTCGTCGCCTTGCTCGCGGTCATGGGCGAGACCGGTGATCTCGATTCGCCCCAGCCCGACCCACGGCCGGTCGTCGGGGAGCGGGACGCTCGGATCGTCGACGGGATCGTCGTCCTCCGCGATCTGCGCCGCGAGCCTGAACGCGGCCGGCGCCGCGGCGAGGCGGGCGGCCAGGTCGGCCTGGAGGTAGTCCGGACCCCGGGCCTCCGCCTCCTCGACGGTGATGCTGGCCTCGCCGGCTTCGGGCTCCCAGCGGTACCGGCCGTACCGGCTGCTCCCACCGTCGTCGACGAAGCGGTACGCGTGCAACGAGTTGTACGCGCAGCGCAGGTAGCTCTCCGGCGGGGTCGCCGCGAGGACGGCAGCGCCCGCCGTCAGCGCCTCGGGGTGCTGCTGGAGGAACGTGCCGATCGCGGCCGGGTCAGGCTCGCCGGTCTCGGTATCGGGCGTGCGGGCCCGGCAGAAGTCGAAGAAGCCGTCCACCGTGTTCACGAAGAACGCCGGCAGCGTGATCCCCACGATGTCGGTGGTCGAGCCGTCGGGCAGATAGAACTTCGTCGCCATGCCGCGGCCCTCGCGGGGCTCGAAGTCGGGCGCGGCGGGGTCGCCACTGCCGTTGGAGAACCGCACATGAGCGCGTAGGGGCCCGTCGCGAAAGTGCGCGGCTCGGGTCACGCTGCGCGCTTCTGGTGCCGGCGCGAAGCTCGCTGCGCAGAGCGTGCCCTTGGCGTGGGCAGCACGGTTCCCGCGATGCTCGCCGCTGATGTTGCAGATCGCGTCGACCGCCTGTCGTGCCAGCTCGTCCGGCCTCATCGCTTCCCCCCGTTTACGATGACCGCCGCATGGACTTTACGTATCCAGCCGAGGCTGAGGCGTTCCGCAAGCAGTTCCGCACCTGGCTCGAGGAGCACCTTACCGACGACCTCCGCGGGCTGGGCCGCCATCCCGTCGGCGATGACCCCGAGCGAATCGAGCTGCTGCGGGAGTGGAACCGTCTGCTCGCCGACGACCGGTACGCGGCGATCGCCTGGCCCGTGGAGTACGGGGGCCGGGGCGCGTCCCTCATGGAGCAGGTCGTGTACGCCGAGGAGATGCACCGCGCCGGCGCGCCTGGCACCGTCAACATCATCGGGCTGTCGAACATCGCGCCGGCGATCATGGAGCACGGGACCGAGGAGCAAAAACGAAACCTGCTCCCCCGCATGCTGCGCGGCGACGACATCTGGTGCCAGGGATTCTCGGAGCCCGACGCTGGTTCGGACCTCGCGTCGTTGAAGGCGACCGCCGTCCTCGACGGCGACGACTTCGTCGTGAACGGGCAGAAGACTTGGAACACCCTGGGCGCCTTCGCCAACCGCTGCGAGCTCCTGGTGCGGACCGACCGTGACGCACCAAAGCACCGCGGTATCTCCTGCCTGCTCGTCGACATGCGGCTCCCCGGCATCGAGACCCGACCGCTCGTGACCATCACGGGAGAGCGGGAGTTCAGCGAGATCTTCTTCGCCGACGTGCGCGTGCCCCGTGACGCGCTGCTCGGGCCGCTGAACGAGGGGTGGCGGGTGGCGATGGCGACGCTGGCGCACGAACGAGGGAGTGTGGCCAACCTGCACCTCGGCGTTCGCCGGCGGATCCGGGATCTGCTGGAAACCGCCGTGCAGAACGACGCGGCACGGGATCCCGTCGTGCGACAGAAGCTGGCGCGTGTCTACCTCGAGGGCGAGCTCCTGAAGCTCGTGTCTCAGCGGGCGATCTCGGGCGCGTTGCACGGACGGGAGATGGGCCCGGAGTCGAGCATCGCCAAGCTCGCGTGGAGCGAGGCCGAGCAGCACCTCGGTGAAGTCGCCGGCGACGTGCTCGGCTCCGACGCCAACACCGGGCGCTGGGGCCGGCACCGGCTGTCCATGCGCTCCTACACGATCGCCGGCGGGACCACGCAGGTGAACAAGAACATCATCGCCCAGCGCCTGCTGGGGTTGCCCCACGAGTAACGGCGTTCGCCGTGGTCGCTATCCCCCGTTCGGGGGGATGTTGGCGTTCATCCGGAAGAAGTTGGTCGGGTCGTACTTCGACTTGAGGGCGACGAGGCGAGCCCACTGCTCTGCGTCGTAGGCGCCCGTGCGCACCCGATCCCTGCCATCCTCGTTCGTGAAGTTGACGTACACGCCCTTGCTGTACGGCTCGAGGGCGGCAAAGAAGCTCCGCACCCACGCGACGTGCCTGTCAGGCTCGGCGTCGTCGGGTGACCACGCCGCGACGATGTTGATGTCGTGGAGCGCGCCTCGGTTGGGAAACGCTGTTTCGCTCTCAGGGATGCGTGCGACCGCTCCACCCAGGGTGAAGATCGGGATCGTGCTCGCCGGCGACGTGATCCCG
>DATFXL010000091.1:0-4573 GCA_035316025.1 Acidimicrobiia bacterium | reverse complement strand
GCCATTGTGGGAGTGAGGGTGGTCATGGTGAGATGCCTTTCCTTCAGCCGGCCGCGACGGCGGCGCGGTAATCGACAGCGTCGTGGGTGAGTTCCATGTAGGCGGCTTCGAGCGACGGCTCGTGCAGCACAAGCTCGTGCACAGCGACGCGAAGCCCTTGGGCGATGTCGCCGACGGCAGCGATATCGAGGCCGGTGACCGCGAGGGCCCCGTCGCCGTTCTCGTGCACGACGGCGCCGCGTGCGCCGAGCGCGACGGCGAGGTCGGCGGCCTGGGGGGAGCGCACCCGCACGTAGGCATTCGAGCTGCGAGCGAGGAATTCGCGCATGTTGGTGTCGGCGATGAGTCGCCCGCGGCCGATGACGATCAAATGGTCGGCGGTGACGGCCATCTCGTTCATGAGGTGGCTGGAAACGAACACGGTCCGGCCCTCATGCGCGAGCGACTGGAGCAGGCTTCGGATCCAGGCGATGCCTTCGGGGTCGAGGCCGTTGACGGGCTCGTCGAAGAGGAGCACGCCGGGGTCGCCGAGCAGGGCGGCGGCGATCCCGAGCCTCTGGGCCATGCCGAGGGAGAACCCGCCCGCGTGTTTGTGCGCGACGCCGGTGAGCCCGACGAGGCCCAGGACTTCGTCGACGCGCGCAGAGGGAAGGTGATTGCTTTGGGCCAGCCACAACAGGTGGTTGCGGGCGCTGCGTCCTCCCTGGACAGCGCGGGGATCGAGCAGCGCCCCGACCTCGCGCAGCGGGCTGCCCAGCTGGTGGTAGCGGGTCCCGTGGATGGTCACGTCGCCGGCGTCGAGGGCGTCGAGGCCGAGGATCATGCGCATGGTGGTGGACTTCCCGGCTCCGTTCGGGCCGAGGAATCCGGTCACCCGGCCCGGGACCACGTCGAAGGACAAGTCGTCCACGGCGACGGTGCGGCCATATCGCTTGGTGAGATGTCGGGCCTGGATCATCGATGCGACTCCCTCGTGAGTGGCGGAACCGGTGTCGCATCGACGGTACGGATTGGCGAGGTCCCGAACATCGCCGCTGGCGGCGGTTCTCGTCTCGCCATGGGCGGCGACGACGACTCGCTCGATTCACCTTGGAGGGTGAGCCGGGATCACCCTCGGCGGCGACGACCCCGTGGGCGCTGACATCTACCGTCGTGAGGTGAGCTCGATGTCACCACGACCCGACGTGACAAATCGGCCTCGGGGATGGGACGTGGTCCTGGCGATCGGGTTGCTCGCACTCACCGAGGCAACCGTGTTCTCGAGAGCGTCAGCGTCCGGGGCGCGGGAGTTCTACGCGATCGCCGGCGCAGTCGCGTTCATCCCCTTGGCGTGGCGGCGCCGCGCACCGATCGTGGTCTGGATCATCTCCGGTGCGGTCACGTTCGCCGCCATGGCATTCCATGGCACGCCCGGACCGCTGGCGTTAGCCCCTCTGATTGCCCTTTACACGGTGGCTACCACCAGCCCCCGGCGCGTTTCACTCGCGGCGGGCGTGATCACCCTGATCGGCGTCACCGTCGGCGTGCTCGCTTCTCGACAGGCCGAAGCCCTCGCATGGGAGAAATTCGTACTGCCCCTCGTCGTGGTCGCAAGCTGCTGGCTCATTGGCGACAACCTTCGCGTGCGCCGCGCCTATGTCGCCGAGCTCGAAGCCAAAGCCGCGCACTCCGAAGCCGACCGAGCCGCCGAACGCGCCCGCGCCATCTCCGAGGAGCGGACACGCATCGCCCGTGAACTCCACGACGTCGCCGTCCACCACGTCAGCCTCATCGCTGTGCAAGCCGGCGCATCACGCCTGCTCGCCGAACAAGCCGGAGCACGTTCCGACGAGCGCGAGTCCCTTGCCGCGATCGAGGACACCGCACGCCAAGCGCTCGACGAGCTCCGCCAGATCCTCGGGGTCCTCCGCCACGACACCGAACCGAAAGCCCTGGCGCCCGCACCCGGGTTGCGGCAACTCGACGAGCTCCTCGACGAGGTTCGCCGCAGCGGACTCCCCGTCACCCTCACCGTCGATGGCACACCGGCGACGCTGCCGCCGGCCATCGACCTCTCCGCCTACCGCATCGTTCAAGAAGCGCTCACCAACGTCGTCAAACATGAGGGCGCCGTCCCGACCAGCGTTGTTGTGCGCCACCGGCCGAGCGACATCGAACTCGAGGTCACCAACGACGGCACGACGCGCAACCACACCCCGACCGCGGAAGGCCAAGGTCACGGGATCGTCGGCATGCGCGAACGAGTTGCGCTCTTCGGCGGCCAGCTCGATGCCCACCACCGACCTGACGGCGGATTCGCCATCGTCGCCCGGATCCCTCTCGGCACGGCCACAGCATGACCATTTCGGTACTCATCGTTGACGACCAAGAACTCGTCCGAGCTGGGTTCCGCATGATCCTCGACGCCCAGCCCGACATCGACGTCATCGGCGAGGCCGCTGACGGCGATGAAGCCGTCCGCCTCGCCCAGCGACACCTGCCCGAGGTTGTGCTCATGGACATCAGAATGCCGGGCCTCGACGGCATCGCCGCCACGCGCATCCTCGCCGGGCCCGATGCCCCCCGCCCGATGCGCGTCGTCATCCTCACTACCTACAACCTTGACGAATACGTCTTCGACGCGCTCGCCGCCGGCGCTTCAGGTTTCCTCCTGAAGGACGTCAGGCCCGAAGACCTCGCCGACGGCATCCGCCTTGTTGCCGCCGGCGACGCCCTCCTCGCCCCCAGCGTCACACGCAGACTCATCGCCGAATTCGCCCACCAGGACCGGCCGAACCGCCGCGACCCCTCGTCGCTCGGCGCGCTCACGCCGCGCGAACTCGAGATCCTCGAGCTCATCGCCCGCGGCCAAACGAACTCCGAGATTGCGGCCTCGCTCTACCTCAGCGAAAACACGGTCAAGACCCACGTGACACACGTCCTCGACAAGCTCGGCCTCCGCGATCGAGTCCAAGCCGTCATCCACGCCTACGAGACTGGCGTGATCCAACCCGGCCGGAGCCCACAGTCTCGATCAGAGCCGAAGGATCGACATGAGTAATCGCGGCCCACCACGGGCGCACCGGGCACACACAGGTGGGCACGCAGAGCCTGGTGGCAGTGGCGCCGAGGCTGCGAGACCTGGGCGGCACTTGTGGGAGGCGCCTGGTCGTGCTCGCGATCTATGGGGTGCCCCCCGGGGCGAAGTCGTGAAGCTCGCGCGCCGCAACTTGTCCCGGTCTTCGCGATGCTTCCGCGCCGCTACGTTCTCATGATGGCCATGACAGCGCCAGCGGTTTCCCGACCATCTTCGAGACCCACCTGGACGGCGGGCACGCGGGCTGAGTGATCGAGCAGATCGGTCCCGATCGCTTCGACGCCCGGTCCGCCGGTGATTGTCGCTGTGGCCAGGCGCGCGCCCGCCGCTTGCGCTTCTAGCTCGTCTTTCTGGTCGTTGTTGTTGGCCAGGATGGGCAAGATGAGGCCGACAAACACGATCGCGTCGAGGGACCTCGCCTTGACGAGCTCAGCTGAGAATGGTCGCCGGGGCACGTCGATGAAGTGATCGCCCTCGAACTCGACCGGTGGGAAGACGCCCGGGACGGCGCATGACGACGCCACCGCGGCGGCGAGACCAATGCCGGAATGCCGGTCCCAGAGCGTGGTCTTGCCGGTTTCCGCGCTCACGGTGGTCGGGCGAAAGTCCGCGTCGGGCCAGTCGTCGGTTCCGAGCACCTGCTGGAAGCCGTCGACGAACGTCGACTGGTCCAGGCTCGTCGGCGCCCCGAGAGCGAGTTTGCCCAGCCTTGCGCCTCGTTCCTCGAGCGTGCCTTCAGTGGAGACCAAGGCGCCGATGATGCCGTCGGGAATGGTGGGGTTGCTCGGCTGTTGCCCACTAGCGGCAGGGCCTTGTCCGAGGCTCTCGAGCCTCGCCAACTCGGGCATTGCCCGGCCCTGTGCTGCGTACGCACCCACGATGGCACCCGCTGACGTTCCCGCAATGACTGTGCTCGCGCCCGCGACGAAGCCGGCCTCCATCTCGAGGGCGGCAAGCACTCCGATCTCCCACGCGATTCCGACCTCGCCGCCTCCTCCCAGAATCAGCCCAACCTTCACGTCATGTCCTCCTCGGTGTCGGTGCGTTCACAGTCGGTGGACCGGTGACCTACGCGACGGCGGCGAACAGGCGCCAGGTGCCGGGCACGCCTTTCAACGTGTGGTCGCCTCGGTCCTGGAAGGTGATGCCGGACGCGGCAGCCAAGTCGGTCACTGTCCGAGAGACAAAGACTTCGCCGGGGTTCGCAAGGTCGCAGACGCGCTTGGCGGTGCTGACCGCGAGGCCGACTACATCGTCGGGGCGGAACTCGACTTCGCCGGTGTGGACACCGGCCCGCACCTTCAGGTCTAGTCGGCTTGCTGCGGCAACGATCTCCGTCGCGGCGCGCACGGCCCGTGTGGTCGCATCGAAGGCGGCGAGGAACCCGTCGCCGACGGTCTTGACTTCACGACCGCGATGGCGGTGCAGCGAATCGCGCACCATGGCGTCATGCTCGTCGATGAGCGCGTGCCACTTGCGGTGGCCCATGCGTGCGGA
>DATFXL010000090.1:0-34395 GCA_035316025.1 Acidimicrobiia bacterium | reverse complement strand
CGTGCGCCGCTCATAACGCGACAGCCACGGCCTGATGGCGGTTCGCGAAGACAATGAAGCGGCATAAGAAGTCATGAGTCGCCTCGAGCAGCCTCGAGAGCGTCATCGTCTCATCGAGGATGGGCGGTTCCTTGGCGGCGTCGATCTCAATACTCGGAGGACGCGGAAGATTCCTCTGCACGAGTCGGGTCGTGAGATTGTGGGCTGTGCCGCCGCTGGCGAAATAGTCATCGAGGCCGCACTTGGCGCCATAGTCGCCAGGCGGCAGGATCACGACCCCGACATCCGCGCCCCGCTGTTCGAGGACGCTGTAGAACCTGCTCAATGCGGCGTGCACCGGCGGCTTTAGCAAGATGTCGCTGTCGAACCCGAGGAATACGCGGCGGTGCTTGAGGTGCACATACTCGAGTTCGGGAAGGACGGTCGTCCCGCCGAAGTCGTTCTTGGCCTTCCAGCCGTACACGCCATGCAGCGCCACACAGGCGAGCCCAGCTGAAACCGCAGCGTCCGCCTTCACCGAGCCTTCGGTCACGAACAACGGGACGTCGGGATCGCCTAGATGCGGGCGAGTCCGGGGAGGGACGTCCAGCTTCAGTGGAGACCCGCGTTGGGTCTCGAACTTCACGATCCGGCCATCGACCTGGCGAGGATGGTCCGGCCGCAATTGCCAGCCGGAAACCTCGCCGCGTACGTCGTGGATCGGAATGATGAGCGCCGGGACGCGCTGCTGCGTCGAAGGGAACCCGAGTTGACGGAGCTGCGCCTTAGTGTCGGCGCTGACATAACCGCGCTCACGCGCAACCTCAGGGCTCACCGCACGGGCCGCCAGGTACTCGACGTGCTGGTCGACAAGCCTCATTCCAAACGGGTTCTGCTCAGCAGACATCGCCGCAGACCGTCAGTGTCTCGTCGTCAGTCCTCGCCTGGACGAGTTCAAGGGACCGAAATTTGGCCGACGAGCAGGTCCTCGCGTTCGCGCTGAGTCGGCTGAATGGGTCGGTCCCTTGCTCGGTACTTGGGACGCTCATTCGCCACCGCGGGTGGCGATTGACGCGGCCGTGCTCGAGACCCGAGGGTCGCCGGCTCGCAAGGTGGTTTGAGGTCACGAGCGGTGCTCTCCTGGATCACGAACATGGGTGCTCACGGCGCCGGCCTTGTCGCAGACGGCGACTGCTCAAGGCCAACGAGCCGCAGGAGAGCCGCAGTCGGAACGAGGAGCCGATGGCCAATGCGGATGGACGGGATCTCCCCCCGACGCACGCCCTCGTAGGCCGAACCCCGGGAAACGCCGATCACCTGGGCTGCGCGCTGGACCGAGATAGTCGGCTCGGTCCGCGGATCGGGCAGCACCGCGAACTTGATGTCTTCCATCTTGTCTCATCCCCTCCTTCGGGATACGATGCACTTTCGCAACGTATCACCCAGAGGCGACGAGTCCGGTGTACGAAGAAGCACAACTTCGTATCTCGACCTGGCCGGGCGTGGTCCCGGAGGTCGAGGTGATGTGGCAGCCCGTAGAACTACATGGCCCGGAGCCAAGGTCAACCAGAGAAGAGCAGGCGGAAAAGGAGACGCTGGCGCAACTCGGAATTGAACTCGCGACTCGGGCACTCGCGGCGGGTCCGGGCGACGACGACCGGCGGCGCGAAATCGTCTTCGACCGTGAAGCGGAGGCGTCTTACGTCGAACTTCCCAGCGAACTTGTGTTTCGTGGACTCCTGGAGCTTGACATTGACGATCCCGATGCGGTGTGCGCGTTCCTATGGGACCACGGAACGATCGAAACGCCGTTCGAGTTTCCGAGGCCCGGATATGTCCACCCGATCTTTGACGCGCCACCCGATCTGGCCGATGTCCGGGCCTTCCTGTACATCGCCCGCGCTCTCGCTCTGCATTGGATCGTGCACAAAGAGGGCGGTGACGTTGTCGAACCGTGGCAAGCCATCGACAACCTGTGGACTGGGTTCATGTGGAGTGAAGAAGTGTCCGGAACACCGGAGAACACGGATGACGCTTGGGTCGCGTTCGTCACTCTCCTCAACGAAGGACTTCGCCCCTACCAGGCGCGGGCCGAATACGTTCCTCATGAGTTCCTTGAGACGGAAACGACAATCGGCGGGCCCCATCCCGATCTATACAGCGGCCTTTGCCTTCAGCTGCTCAACATCATCACTGAAGACTTGCCGATCTTGAGGTGTGCCAATTCGAGATGTGAGCGGGTTTTCATTCGGCAAGAAGGCCGCGCATCGAAGGGCCAGCACCGAACCGCAGGGGTCATGTACTGCTCTCGGCAGTGCGCACGGGCGCAAGCGAACCGAAACTATCGCCAACGCCAAAGGAAGGGGCAAGGATGAGAGGTCATGTGCGTAAGCGAGGCCGGGCGTGGTGCTTTGTCATTGACGTAGGGCGGGATCCGGAAACGCGCAAGCGCCGGCAGCGTTGGCAGTCAGGCTTCCCGACGCGCAAGGCCGCCGAAAGGGCTCTGCGCATCGCCCTCGGTCGCCTCGACCTCGGCGACGACCCGATGCCGACGAATACCACTGTCAACGAGTTCGTTGGGCGATGGCTAGCGCATCTGGAGGCGATCGATAGCCCTCGACCAAATAGCCGACGACGCTACGCTGAACTACTGCATCAGCGGGTTCTGCCCCTCATCGGCGGGATGCGGCTTGAGCTCATTCGTCCGGCGCATGGTCCAGGCCGTTCTCGATGCGGCCACAGATGCCGGGCTCTCGCCAGCAACCGTCCAGAAGGTGCGCGCTGCCATGTCCTCGATGTTCAATACCGCCGTCAAGTGGTCGCTCGTCGCCTCGAATCCGGCGAGGGCGACCAGCACACCGACAATACGTTCACCAAGACTGACAACGCCCACCGCATCTCAGTTACGTGGTCTCGCGGAGGCTGCGGTCGGTACTACCTGGGAGATCCCGGTCCTCTTGGCGACAACGACTGGCGCACGGCGCGCAGAGATCTTGGGCCTGCGGTGGTCCCGTATCGATCTTTCTCGGGGTCGTGTGCGCATCCACGAGACGTTGCAACGGGTCGAAGGCCAACTCGCTTTCGTGCCGCCCAAGACGGATCGCGCCAAGCGCGAGATCCCGCTCCCCGCCTTTGCCGTAGAACGCCTTCGCGCCCACAAGGCTGAGCAGGGTCGGCGCCGTCTCTCTCTCGGTTCCGTATGGTCAGACATTGACCTCGTCTGCGAACGAGGGGATGGCGGCCCACTGGATCCCGACGGCTTCACGCACGGCTTCGCTCGGATCGCCAAGGCCGCCGGGCTCGACGGCGTGCGGCTGCACGACTGCCGCCACGGCGTCGCCACCGCGCTGGCGAAGGCCGGGACGCCCGCTTACGTCACCTCCATGGTGCTTGGGCATTCATCGGTGCACTTCACCGCGAACACGTACCAGCACGCCGACGAGGAAACCGTGGACCGAGCGCTGGCTGGCCTCGAGCAGGCGTTCGGGCAGGGGTCGGTCCCTACCGCCTAGTGGCGACGCAATTACTGTTCGCTACACAGCCGTAAGGGCCCTGGCTGTCCCGGCGTTTGCAATCCGTTTGCATTCGGCTATCGACCGTCGGCGGCTCTCTCGGGTTTCGTCGCGAAGTTCCTGGTCAGAAAGTGGGCGCTGCAGGCCTCGAACCTGCGACCTCCGCCTTGTAAGGGCGGCGCTCTACACGTCTGAGCTAAGCGCCCGGACGCGTCACGTTAGCGACGTCCTGACGAGATCCGTCCGGACGCATTCACCGCGGCAGGCCGGGGCTCGACGGAGCGTCCGGGGGGAGGTGACGCCCCTCGTCACCCCGGCCCGCCATGTGCGGCGATCTTGCGCGGCGTCACCGCCGGCCCGGTGCGTAGGGGGGCCGCACCGGGCCGGCGCCTCGCCTCCGTCAGGCGGACTGGGGGACGAGCTGTCCCCATTCGTCGTAGACGGGCTCGGCTGGCCGCACCTTGGGCGGTCGGCCGCGCTTGCGCTTTTGGGCCAGCACCTTGCCGTTGGCGAACAGCTCGCCACCCCAGACGCCCCACGGCTCGCGCCGCGCCGTGGCCGCCTCGAGGCACGCCTCGCGCACCGGGCATGCCCGGCAGAAGGCCTTGGCCCGCGCGATGTCATCGAGCTGCTCCGAGAAGAACAGGTCGATGAGCGACGCCGAACCGTCGCGACATCGAGCCTCGAGCCGCCAGTTCTCCTCTTCTATCTGGATGGCGAACATCGCCCCGCTTCCCCTGTCCTCGATTTTCGTGTCGGTCGCTTGCTGCTTGGTTGCCGTCTCCGTTAGTCGATGGTCCCGAAACGCAGAAAGGCCGCCGGGGTGCCCCGGCGGCCTGGTGGTGGTCTTGCGGTAGCGGGAACGCTACGGCGAGGTCACTCTCAGCCGCCGGGGCCGACCGGGCTTGTGGTCGATGGTGGTCACACCGAGGCTCGGCATGGTCGACCACGTCCCGTTGGTCGGCATCGCGCAGGCAAAGGCCGAGGCCGACCGGGCGCGCGCGACGCCGACGACGGCTGCCTGCTGGCGCTGCGTCGGGTAGCTGGCCACTGGTTCGGTCCTCTCGGTCACGTGCGTGCGCTCGCGGCTGCGAGACGTCAAAACAGGCTACACGCCACGAAGCGGGCGTCAACCAATTTCCCGGCTCCGGCCTAGGCTCCTCGCATGACGGTCACGGAAGCCCGTCCTGATCTCGCACCGGTCGTCGAGCTGCTCGAGCTCCGACAGGCCGAAGGGTGGCACGACGGGGCCCAGTGCTACGTGTCCCGGAACGGCGAGGTCCTCCTCGACACCACGGTCGGCGAGTCCCGCCCCGGCCGGGGCGTCGACCGGGACGATCTGATGCTCCTCTACTCCGCCGGCAAGCCGCTGACGGTGGTCGCTCTGCTCCAGCTCTGGGAGCGGGGAAAGCTCGGCCTCGACGACCGGGTCGCCGACTACATCGACGGATGGGTTGCGGGCAAGGAGCGCTGCACGATCCGCCACGTGCTCACGCACACCGGCGGCTTCCCCAACTCCGACGCCGGGCTGTTCGACGCCGACGTGCCATACGCCGACGTGGTGGCGCACATCGCGGCGTCCCCGGCGCGGTGGGAGCCAGGCACGGACGCCGCCTACCACCCGTCGAGTGGATGGAAGATCCTCGGCGCCGTCGTCGAACGGGTCGACGGTCGCCCGATCGACCGGTACGTGCGCGAGGAGGTCGTCGCCCCTCTGGGCCTCACCGGTCTGCGGCTCGGCATTCCGATGGACGAGCAGCCGGGGTTCGGCGAGCGCATCGTGCCCGTGTCGTGGCGAGGTCACGTCCTGCCCGTCGTCGAAGCGGACGGCGGGCTGCAGATGGTCCCGTACAAGGTCGACCGCTACCACAACGAGCCCTACTTCGTCGCCAAGGTCGAACCCGGCGGCGGGATGCGTGGAGCGGCGCGTGACCTCGGTCGCTTCTACGAGTCGCTGCTCGGCTTCGGCCCGGCGGTTCTCGAGCCGCGCACCGTCGAGGTGATGCGGGCGGTGCACCGTTTCGGGATCAAGGATCGGCTCTTCCGCACCGTCATCCCCTGGGGACTCGGGGTGCAGGTGCAATTCAGCGGAGGGACGGGCCGGCGTGCGTTCGGACACGGCGGGATGGCGTCCTCGCGCGGCCTGGCCGACCCCGAGTTCGGCCTCGTGATGGTGGTCGTCAGCAACGCCCTTCCCGGCTTCCTCGAGGCCGAGCAGCGGCTGTTCGAGGTCACGGACGCGGTGTACTCGGCGCTCGGCGATGACGTCGCGCTCACACGCCAGCGCGTCGTGCCCCTGCAGGAGCTGTACGGCTTCAGTACCTAGCGCTCGTCAAGGCGAGCAGCGCGGCGTGAACCGGCGGCGGGGCCGCGACGATGTCACCCGAGGCGAGCCACGCGCGGTCGTCGCCCGACCAGTCGGTGACGACACCCCCGGCCTCGCGCACGAGGAGCGCGCCGGCGGCGACGTCCCAGGTACCGAGCGCCTGCTCGAAGTACCCGTCGAACACGCCGGCCGCGGTCCACGCCAGATCGAGGCTCGCCGACCCGGCGCGGCGGAGGTCTTCGAAACGACGCAGGGCACTTTCGAAGACGGGGAGGTACTCACCGAGGCGGTCGGCCTTGGCCCGGAAGGGAAAGCCCGTCGCGCAGATCGCGCGATCTACGCTGCGCCGGCTGACGGTGATGGTCTCGTTGTTGCAGAACGCCCCGCCCCCGGCGAATGCGGTGTAGGTGTTCCCGAGCAGCGGCGCGTGCACGACGCCGACGACGGGGACGCCGAATCGCACGAGCGCAACCGAGACGCCGACGACGGGAAAGCCGTGGAGGAAGTTGGCCGTCCCGTCCAACGGGTCGACGAACCAGCCCACGTCGCCGCGCCCGCCGCCGCCCTCCTCCCCGAAGATCGGAAGGGATGGGGCGGCGCGTTCCAGTGCCGCGCGCACCGCCCCTTCGCTCGTCGTGTCCACATCGCTGACCCAGTCACCTGGAGCCTTCTGGCGGGCGTCGCCCACCGAGCCGAAATGCTGGGTGACGATCGCGCCGCCGGCGCGCGCAGCCTGTTCAGCCAGCCGCGACAGCGACGGAAGGTCGAGCTCGTCCTTCACGACGGGAGAGCGGGCCGGACGGCGTCGAGCAGCTCGGGCGTCGCCGCCGCGACGAGCTGCCGGCGCGTGTCGGTCTCTGCGACAACCAGCTCTTCGCCGTGGGCATCCAGCACAGCCGCGCCCGCCTCTTGGCACACGAGCATCCCGCCCAAGTAGTCCCACGGCGACACCCAGCTCGTGAGATAGGCGTCGAGCGCGCCCGCGGCCACGTCGCACAGCTCGAGCGCGGCGGAACCGAGAGATCGGAACTGCTTCCACGCCAGGCGGCGCGCCGGCGTGCCCGAGAAGGAGACCACCGCGTCCTCCACCCGCCGCACCCCAGAGGGCGCAACGAGTTCACCGTCTCGCCAGGCACCCTTGCCGCGTACAGCCGTCGTCTGCACGCCCGTCGCCTGATTGGCGACGAGAGCGCAGAGTGGTCCGTCCCGGTCGAGCGCGCACAAGGAGATCGACCAGTACGGGATGTCGCGCGAGCAGTTCGTGGACCCGTCAACCGGATCGAGCACCACGGTCACGGACGCGTCGGACGTTCCGCTCCGCCCCGACTCCTCGCTGACTACAGCCACGCCCGCCTCGTGCAGGACGGGAAGCACCGCGGCGTCGGCGACGAGGTCGAGCGCGTACTGGCCCGGCTTGTCGGTCCGCTCGCGTCGCGCGGCACCCTTGAGCGGCTTCAGCGATTCCCGGGCGGCGTCGGCGGCGCGTGTGAACAACGCGAGAAGCTCGTCGTCTGTCACGGCGGCACGCTACTGCGCACCCTCGATGCGGTAGCGGACGAGGTCACCGGGCGTGTCGAGGTCCACAAGAGCGTCGGCAGGCGCCACCGCGCGCCACTCCTCCTGGCTGATGTCGATCACGGGGACCGCCGAGAGCAGTGCGTGGAGAGCATGCTGCCCGCGTTCTACGAGCTCTGCCCCGATCTCGAGCGCTTCGGGCGCGTAGCGCGCACAGCACGACTGCCGGATCCTGCCGGCGACTGGAACGACGGTGTCGGGCGAAGGATGATCGGCGATCAACCGAAGCAATCGCTCGCTCGCGAACGGCAGGTCGACGCCGAGCAACACGACGGGGCCGGCGTGCGCCCGTGCTCGCAAGGCGGCGGCTCCGGTCACGAGTGCGGCCAACGGACCGGCGCGCGGCTCGTCGTCGATCGTCGTCTCGAGCGTGCTACGACCCGGCCCGACCTCGATGACCGGATCGCACACGGCGGACAGCACCCGGGCGGACCGGTCGGCGAGTCGCTCCCCTGCGATCACGAGCTGGGCCTTGTCTCGCCCCATGCGCCGGCTCGACCCGCCCGTGAGCAACAGTCCCGCCGCCATGCGGCGACGGTATCGTCCCGCGCATGAAGGAAGCGGAGATGCGGCGGCGCGTCGCCGACGCGCGCGTCGGCCGGCTCGCGACGGTACGCCCGGACGGCGGCCCGCACCTCGTGCCGATCTGCTTCGCCGTGCTCGAGGGTGACAACGGGGACGTCATCGTGTCGGGCACGGACGAGAAGCCGAAGACGACCTATGCACTCCGCCGCCTGCGCAACATCGCCGAGCACCCGGTGGCGTCGCTGCTCGTCGACTACTACGACGAGGTGTGGGAACGCGTCTGGTGGGTACGTGTCGACGGTCGCGGCCGCGTCGTCAACGACGAGGCCGAGCGCGAGTTGGCCATCGCAGCCCTGCGAGCCAAGTACCCCCAGTACGGGCGGGTCGGCATCCCCGGCGCCGTGCTCGCGATCGACGTCGACCGCTGGCGGGGCTGGGCCTACCTCGACGGGTGACCCTTAGGGGGCGAGGTCCTGGGCGAGCTCCACGAGATGGCCGTCCGGATCGCGTACGTACGCCGTGCGCTGCCCCCATGGCCGATCCGTCGGCGGGACGTCCGGAGTCGCACCGGCGCCGACCAGGTCGTCGTAAGCGGCGTCGCAGTCGTCGACCTTGAACCCGAGCTCGAACGCGGGAGCGTCGAGCGAAGGCGACCCGAGCTCGCGGCCGAGGGTCACCGCCATCGCCGGACGCTCGTACATGGCCACTCGGGTCGCCCCGGTTGCCAGTTGCGCGAACGACCCGGACCGGTGGCTGAGCGGCAGGCCGAGCAGCTCGCAGTAGAACCGCAACGAGCGGTCGAGGTCGTCGACGACGAGCACGACGTAGTCGGGCGCGTGGAACCGGACCACAACGGGCGGAGCTCAGCTCGGCGGGCGGCTGCCCGACCCGTCGGGCTCCAAGTGGTAGCCGATCACCTTCCAGGTGCCCTCGCGCAGCGCCAGCTGCACCTGGTTGCGCACCTCGGTCCCGTCCTGCAAGACCACCCGGGTCCGGACCGCGGCGAGCTCGGATCCCTTCAGCACCTCGTCGAGCTTCACCTCACGGGCGAGTCCCGCCAGCTCGCGCTGCCCCGCGTACGCCTCTCGCTTGTCGCCGATGAAGTCGTGACGGGAGCGGCCGTCGTGGAGCTCCTCCCCCGACAGGGCCCATAGCGCGTCGAAGTCGAGCCGGTCCCATGCGAGCTCGTAGGAGACGGCGACCTCGCCTGGTGAAGCACCCGGTTCGAGGCCGACGGCGACGACGAGCGCGAGCACCAGCGCGACGACGGCGATCGCGATGCCTGCCGCGATCACTCGGCGCGCGGGCCCGCGACGCTCTCGATCTCGCCGGCTAGAGCGAGGTCGCGGCCGGTGATGCCGCCCTCGTCGTGAGTCGACAGCACGACGCGCACCTTGCGCCACCTGACGTCCAGGTCGGGATGGTGGTTGGCCTTCTCGGCCAGGAATCCGACCCGGGTCACGAAGGCGATGGCGTCGGGGAAGGACGCCAGCTCGTACTGCTTCTGGATCTCGTGGTCCTGCCGCTCCCAGCCCGGCAGCTTCTCGAGCCCGGAACGGATCTCGTTGTCGGACAGCCGCGCCACGCCATCATTGTCGCACCCTTGCATGATCGAACACCTGTTCGATATGCTTCGGGCATGGCGGCGCGGGACCTCCGCTGGCAGGTCGTCGACGGCAACCAGTCGACCCAGCCGGCGCTCTTCGACCTGCCGGAGCGCGAGATCGGCACCGGCGAGTTCCGCGGTCTCGAGTTCCTCCACGTGCGCGCCCGCACCATCATCAACAACGTCGACGCGCGCTCGCCCGTCCCCTTCCGCCATACGATCAACGCGTACCGCGGGTGCAGTCATGCGTGCATTTTCTGCTTCGCTCGTCCCACGCACGAGTACCTGAACCTCGACCCGGGGACCGACTTCGATCGGGTCATCGTCGTGAAGGTGAACGCGGTCGAGAAGCTTCGGGCCGAGCTCGCGCCGCGTCGCTGGCAGGGCGCCCACATCGCAATGGGAACGAACACCGACCCGTATCAGCGCGCCGAAGGCAAGTATCGGCTGACCCAGGGCATCATCGAGGTGCTGGGCGGAGCGCGCAACCCCTTCTCGATCCTCACGAAGGGCACCCTCGTTCTACGGGACCTCGACCGGCTCGTCGAAGCGTCGCGGCGCACGAAGGTGGAGCTGTGCTTCTCGATCGGCACGCTCGACGAGGACGTCTGGCGCGCCACGGAGCCCGGCACCCCGCATCCGCGCAAGCGGGTCGAGGCGGTGGCGCGTTTCAACGAGGCCGGCATTCCGTGCGGAGTGCTCGTCGCCCCGATTCTCCCGGGGCTCTCCGACCGCCCCGACCAGCTCGACGAGGTGGTGCGCGCTTGCGTCGACGCCGGCGCGCCGTCGATCTCCCCCGTCCTGCTCCACCTTCGCCCGGGCGTCAAGGAGCACTATCTCGGCTGGCTCGCGGACGTCCATCCCGAGCTCCTCGAGCGGCACCAGCGGCTGTACCCAGGGGCGTACGCGCCGGCACGAGAGCGCGAGCGCATCACCCAGCTGGTGCGTGACCTCGTGGCGGACAACCGGGGACGCCGGGGAGCGACGACTTCGCCTCACCTGTCGGGTCGCTTCGATCCCGCGTGACGCATCACACTCGTGCACGCGATGAGCGACGAGCGCCCGGCCGGCGAGCCCCTCGACGAGTCCACTCCGCCCCCGGCGTCACTCGACGTGGACCGGGCCGAGGGCCTGACTGCCGCCTGGCCGGACGGGGAGACGACGCACTATTCGCTCGAGGAGCTGCGCATTCACTGCCCGTGCGCCGAGTGCCGCGGCCTGCGCGAACGCGGCCTGCCGGTCTGGCCCAAGCCGGCGTCGCCACTCCCCCTGCGCGTCGAGGACGCCGACCTCGTCGGCGCGTGGGGCATCACGTTCACCTGGAACGACGGACACTCGACGGGCATCTTCTCGTGGGCGTTGCTCCGGCAGTGGCGGGCCCTCGACTCCGACACCGACGTCGACGGCTGATGCACACAGCGCGAACCCGGCCGGAGCCCGGTCGGGGCGCATCTATCCTGGCCCCATGACGTGTGGGTCGTGCGGCGCGAACGCGCCGGAGGAGGCCCGGTTCTGCCCGTCCTGCGGCCACACGCTGGTGATCCGGCCCGACGAGCGCCGGATCGCCACCGTCCTGTTCGCCGACCTCGTCGGCTTCACCACCTTCTCCGAGTCGGCTGATCCCGAGCACGTCAAGAACCTCGTCGACCGCTGCTTCGAACGGCTGGTCGCAGACGTCACCGCCTTCGGTGGCCAGGTCGACAAGATCGTCGGCGACGCCGTCGTCGCCCTCTTCGGAGCGCCAGTCGCCCACGAGGACGACGCCGAGCGGGCGGTACGGGCCGCGCTCCAGATGCAGCGCACGCTCGCCGCGCTTCGCCAGGAGCTGCGGATGAGCGCCGAGATGCGCGTGGGCGTGAACACGGGCGAAGTCCTCGTAGGTGCGTTGCGCGCTGCCGGTGAGTACACCGCGATGGGCGACGTCGTGAACATCGCCAGCCGGCTCCAAGCTGCGGCGCGTCCCGGCCAGGTGATCGTCGGGCCGCTCACGTATGAGGCGACACGCCGTGTCGTGCGTTTCGAGCCGCTCGGCGCGTTGGTCGTGAAGGGCCGCGCGGAACAGGTCGAGGCATGGACGGCCGAGGAGGTCATCGCCCTGCCGGGACAGCGGCCGAAGCAGACCCGCGCATCGCTCGTCGGGCGCGACCCCGAGATCTCGCTGCTACGCCGGATGCTCGATGCGGCACTGAACCGACAACGCGCCCAGCTCGTCCTCCTCTTCGGGGAAGCGGGTGTCGGCAAGAGTCGCCTCGCCGTCGAGCTGGCGGCGATCGCATACGAGGAGCGCGGCGCGACCGTCCTGAAGGCATCGTGCCTTCCGTACGGCGAGGCCAACGTCTGGTGGCCGATCGCCGAGGCCGTCCGCCATACCTGCGGCGTCGAGCTCGACGATTCCACCAACGACGCCCGCCGCAAGGTCGAGTCGACAGTCGCCCGTGTCACCGGCCGCGACGAGATGGACACGCACGTCGAGCGCATCTCGGACGGGCTTCTCTATCTCCTCGGGCGGTTCGGGGAACGCGCTGATGTCGACCCGGCGCGGGCGCGCGGCGAGGCGCTCTGGGCGGTGCAGGCGTACCTCGAGGCTCTGGCACGCGAGCGGCCGTTGGTGATGGTTCTCTCCGATCTGCATTGGGGTGACGAGGTCGTCCTCGAGCTGGTCGACCGGCTGCTCGCCGGTTTGCGCGGCCTCCCGTTCATGCTGCTCGCCACCGCTCGTCCAGATCTCGAGGAGCGCTGGACACCGGCGCCGGGCCGGCACAACGTCGCTGTGCTCCACCTCGACCCGCTCGACGCCGACGCGACCGCCGCCCTTGTCGAGGCACACCTGAAGGAGTACGCGACACCCGAGCTCGTCGAGGACCTTCAGGACCGCAGCGGTGGCAACCCGTTGTTCATCGAAGAGCTGGCGGCGCTGATCCGCGACTCGGAGGGCGCCATCGAAGTCGGCGCCCGCGACTCGGGCGACCTCCCGATGACGCTGCGCGGGCTCGTGGCCGCGCGCCTCGACGCGCTGACGGCGGTCGATCGTGCCGTGCTGGAGGATTGCGCCGTGGTCGGATCGAGTGGCGCCATCGAGGCAGTGGTCGGGCTCGGCGATGCCCAATCGCTGTCCGGCGCCGAGCGCGCCCTGGAGTCGCTCGGCGATCGCGACCTCTTGGTGCTCGAGGACGGGGAGTTCGCGTTCAAGTCGGAGCTCATCCGCGAAGTTGCCTACGGCACGCTCACGAAAGCGGAACGAGCCCGGCGGCATGCCGCTCTGGGGGGATGGCTGACCGACCGGGGCCGCGGCGAAGACGAGCCCGTCGACCCCATCGCGCATCATTTCGGGATCGCGGCCGAGCTCGTGCGGGAGCTCGGCCGGGTCGACGGCGTCCCGCCGGATCTCCGGGCCCGTGCGGTCGACGCGCTGGAACAGGCGGCGGTGCACGCCGAGCACGTAGAGGCGTGGCCGCGCGCCCAGCGCCGGTACGAGCAGGCCCTCGCCGTCCTCCCTGACGACGCTCCGGACGCGATCCGGTCCCGGCTGCGGCTCGCACGGGCCCAGGCGCGCGTCGAACAACGCGACCTCACCGGCGTTCGCCAGGAGATCACCGAACTGCTCAACGCCGCCCGTTCGGGCGGTGATCGCGTCGCCGCCGCGCAAGCACTGACCGTGCTCGCCGACTGCCAACAGAAAGAAGGCAATCTCATCGCGTCGGATGCGACCTATGAGCAGGCGGTGGCGGAGTGGCGCGCGCTCGAGGACGCCCGCGGCGTCGCGAACGCGTTGCGGGGCCGCGGTATGACGCTCATGTTCAAGGGCGAGCTGGACGAGGCCGAGGCCGCGATCCAGCAGGCCCTGGCGACGTTCCAGGGGATCCCAGAGCGCCGGGGCGAGGCGTGGGCCCTGCAGAACCTGGCCTGGATCGCCTTCACGCGCGGCCACCCGGAGGAAGCCGAGGAGCGCATCAACCAGTCGGCCGCGGTCTTCGCCGAGATCGGTGACTGGGGCGGGTTGTCGTGGGCGCTCGGGTTGCTGGCGTGGGTGCGGTTCAACCAGGGCCAGCTCGCCGAGGCCGAGCAGCTGGCGTCGGACGTGCTGCGCGAAGGCTCGGAGTCGGCCGACCGGTGGGCCAACGGCATGATGGGCGTCCTCCTCGCCAACGTCGCCATGTGGACGGGGCGCCCGACGGTCGCGCTCGAGCGATCCCTCGAAGCGCGCCGTCTCTTCCAGGAGATCGGCGACCGGTGGGGAGAGGTGCAGTCGATCGCGCCCGCGGCGCGGGCGCTCGGCTGCCTGGGCCGGATCGACGAGGCGGAGGCGCTGCACGCCGAGGTGGCGACGTTCACCGACGCGCTCGGCGACCCCGGCCTCGTCGCCATCCCGGCCGCCGTGGCCGGCGCACTCGCGGGGCACCTCGGCGACGGCGAGCGCTCCGCGACCGAGTTCCAGGCCGGCATCAACGCCTGGCCGGACGAGGGGGGCATCGGCAATCACGAGGCGCGGGTGGGGATGAGCAGGGCTCTGCTCCAACGCGGCAACGTGGCCGGGGCCCTCGCACATCTCGACGCGCCCCGCGACGACACCGACGCCCTGCTCGTCGCGAGCGCCGGCGCCGAAGCGATGGTGCTGGCCGCGGCCGGCCAACCGGATCGGGCGGTCGCCCTCACGGACCGTGCCAACGCGCTGCCTATCGGGAGCTACCTCGACCACCTCGAGTCCTGGATGGCACGCGGCCTGGCGTGCGCGCAGCTTCGCGACGAAGCGTGCGCGCGCGAGGCGTGCGCGACTGCGCTCGCCGTCGCCGACGGGACGGAGTCGCCGCTCGATCAGGCGCTGGCCCGGCTGTGCCACGCGCACGCTCTCGCCGCGCTCGCGGACCCGGAGGCCGACGACGCCCGAGCCGATGCGCGTGCACGCCTCGACGCCCTCGGCGTCCGGGCCACGGGCTGGGAGACCGCGTTCCATCTCGCCGCCACCGGGGGCCGCGAGGTGAGCCCGCGAGACACGTCCGGGGTCGTGTGACCGGAGAGGTGGCCGCGGTCAACTCCCGATGAACCGGTCGAGCACGCGGCGGCACGCGAGGCCGTCGGCGAAGCTCGGCGTCAGCGGCTCCCCGTCGCGTACGGCGTCGCGGACCCTCTCGACCCACGCCCGCATGGGCACGACGTGGGGATCGGGCGCCGTCTCGTCGGGCACGAACTCGTCGCGGGACCCGTCGGCCAGTCGCGACACGACCTTGGCGTCTCCGACGATCTCGATCACGCCGTCCGATCCCGTGATGACGATCCGGTGCGCGACGGAGGCAGCCGCCGACGATGAGCTGTCCAGCACGGCGGTGGCGCCTGATTCGAAGTCGAGCCACGCTGTGAAGGCGTCCTCGGCGTCGACCGGATGCGGACGCCCCTCCCGGTCGGGTCGCTCCGGGATCGTCACCCGGCAGCGCGCGGTTGCGCCTCGGACTTCACCGACCAGCCAGCGGAGGGTGTCGACCGCATGCGAGCCCCACGCTCCGACCCACCCTCCGCCCCGGTTTCGATCGAACAGCCAGCCGTACTCCCGGAGCGGCCGACGGAACACCGCGCCCGTGTACGTCCACTGCACGTGCTCGACGTCCCCGATCGCGCCGCTTCGCACCAGCTCGTAGGCGCGTCGCCGCGCCGGTTGGTGCCGGAACTCGAAGTTGAGGGCGTGCACGACCTCGCCCGCGTCTGCCAGCTCGACCATCTCGGCAGCTTCGCCGGCGTTGACGCCGAAGGGCTTGTCACACAGCACGTGGTGTCCGGCGCCGACGGCGACGCGAACGTGTTCGGCGTGCAGGAACGGCGGCGAGTGCACCGACACAAGATCGAGGTCGCGCCGGCAGAGCTCGGCAACGGCGGCGCCGTTGCGCGCGCTCACGACGTCGACGACCTCGAACCCCTCGGTCTCGTCGAAGATGGGAGCAACGACCCGCGCGCCGAAGCCGGTGCCGATCACGCCGACCCGAACGGCGCTCGTCACTCGCCGACCGTGCCCGGCGCGAACTCGGCAGGCGCTTCCGACGCCCCGAGATGCAGGTGACGAAGGAAGAAGTGGCCGAGGGGGCCGATGCTGAAGGCGAAGAGCACCGTGCCCACGCCGACGTTCCCGCCCAGGACCCAGCCGGCCGCCAGGGCCGTGAGCTCGAGCACGGTGCGTACCGCCCATAGCGGGAACCCCTTGGCGGCGATGCCGGTCATGAGGCCGTCCCGGGGTCCGGGGCCCAGACCGGCCCCGATGTACAGGCCCATCCCGAGGCCGGTGACGAGAATGCCGATCAGCAGCAACGGGATGCGGGCCGACACCAGGTCGGGCTCGGGCACGATGCGCAACACCAGGTCGATCACCAAGCCGACGGTCAGCGTGTTGAGGACGGTGCCGATCCCGGGTCGCTGGCGGAGCGGGATCCAGAACAGGAGGATGACGAGGCCGACGAGGATGACGACCGTGCCCACGCTCAACCCGGTCCGGCGGGCGATTCCTTGGTGGAGCACGTCGTACGGGCTCACGCCCAGCCGCGCCTCCAGGGTCAGCGCGATGCCGACACCGAGGACGAGGATCCCGACCAGCAGCTGCGGCAGCCGGCGGCGCAGGTCGCGCAGCGTCGGCACGGTGATGACTTCGAGAGAGATGTCACGCACGGTGCGCCCGCCCATTCGGAAACGACGCTACACGCCGAGTTCGCGCGTCCTAGACGCCGTTCCCCGCCGGCACCGCCCGATCCGGCGACGCCAACGCTTGGGGCGCGGGCGACAGCCCGATCGACGGCGCGATGGCAGCCGCGTGACGGGCCTCCGCACCCCCGACGCTCATCGCGGCGACGTTGAAGCTCTTGTCGGCGAACGTTCCCATGGTCGCCTGGTACGTGTCGGCGAGGATTGTCTCGACGTCGAACACGACACGCAGCGCGGTGGCTTCGTCTCCGAGAGTGTCGAGCCGGGGTCCGAGCTGCTGCATGACAACGGCATTGGGATCCGTGAACGGCCGGCCGCCCAGGTCCGCCGTCGTGCGCCGGAACAGCTCGGCGTGCTCCTGGTGGTGTGAGCGGAAAAGCTCGCCGAGCTCGCTCGGGACCGGGGTCGACAGCAGCCCCGCATCTATGACCCTCGTGTAGACCACGACGGCGGCGGTCTCGACCGACGACAGCGTCCGGACGATCGTCGCATCCGCTTGCCTCCCGAGTGCGCCGCCCGAGCTGTCGCGCGATCGCTTCGTCGACCCACCTCCGATGCACGCGGCGAGGACGGCGCTCGCCGAGAGCGTGCCGCCGATCTGCAAGAACCGCCGTCGGGTGACGCCGCCCATGGTCAGGACACCGGGAACTCGTCGGGCTTCAACGCCTGGTCCTGCGTCTCGAAGCTCGGGAACGTCTCGGCAGGAGCCTGGTGGGCCAAGCCGGCCAGGACCACCGCGTGCTCCGACTCCACCGGCAGGATCGACGCCGCCAGCTCGAGCGCCGGGGTGGCCTCGAGCGAGCTCAAGACGAACATGTAGGTCGACGCGGCTTCGTTCTCGAACCGGAACAGGACATCGAGCGCGGCGGCTTCGTTCGAAGCCCCCCGCAGGTCGGCACGGAACCGGTTCATCAGGCGGCGGTTCGGTTCGCTCGTCGCCCGACTTCCCGCCGCGTCCCCGAGAACGCCCGCGTGCTCCTGGTGATGCTGCACGATCGTCGTCGTCGCGTCGACTGCGCCCGGAGAAGTGATCGTTCCGGCCGCGGCGACCTCCGTGTACGCCTGCACGAGCGCGAGCTCGACACTTTGCGCGAACGCCTGGAGACCCTTGTCACCGGAAGTCTGTGCCATGTCCCCGGTTACGGTAGTCGCATGAACATTGGATTCATCGGCTTGGGCGCGATGGGGTTGCCCATGACGCGTCACATCATCGACGCCGGATTTCACGTGACCGTGACGTCGCGACGTCGCGGCCCGATCGACATGGCTGTGTAAGCGGGCGCCGTGATGGCGGCACGCCGGCCGACGTCGTCCACGCGAGTGAGATCACGATCCTGTGCGTACCACGCTCCGCCGACGTGATCGACGTGCTCGACTCCGCCTCCCCGGCGTTCGGCGACGGCAAGATCATCGTCGACACTTCGACCATCGATCCCGATGTCGAGCACGGCCAGCACGAACGCGTGAACGCCGGCGGCGCGCGCTGCCTGGAGGCGCCGTTGTCGGGCGGCACCGTCGGCGCCGAGCAGGGATCCCTGACGCTGATGGTCGGCGGAGACGCCGGCGTTCTGGAGGCGGCGCGTCCCGCCCTCGACCCGTTCGCGGGGAGAATCCTGAACGTCGGCGGCCCCGGCTCCGGCCAGATCGTGAAGCTGTGCAACAACCTGATCTACGCCGTGCAGACGTTGGCGACCGCCGAGGCCGCCACCATGGCAGCCAAATCCGGCGTCGACCTCCGGAAGCTGCACGATGTGATCACACACTCCACCGGTGACTGCAACGCGGTCCGGACCCGCATCCCCTTCGAAGGCGTCCTCCCCGACGGGCCCGCCTCGAACGACTGGAAGCCGGGCTTCATGACCGACCTCATGGCCAAGGATCTCGACATCGTCATCGGCTTCGCGGCCCGCTCGAACACCCCCCTGTTCACGTCGGGCATCGTGCGGCAGTTGCTCGGTGCCGCCAGCGCCGCCGGTTACGGCCGCGAGGACTTCTCCTCGATGGGCAAGATCGTCCGTGCTCTGGCCGGGGTGTGAGGGCTTGCTCCGGGGGCGGGGCTCGAACCCGCAGCCTTGGGATTAACAATCCCCTGCTCCACCAGTTGAGCTACCCCGGAAGGGCCTTTGACGTTAGCAAAGCTCTTACAAGACCCATCACCTCGCGGTGCGTTCGCAAACATCCGTAGCAGACAGAGAAGCAACCATTTTCGGGGTTTGGTTCGACGGATACTCCGGATCAGGGGCCGCACGTAGCGCTTCTGAAATGATTCGTCGGAACGTTCGTGAGCGCGCACCAGATTGTGTGCGCCGCGATGAGGTCGAGTCCCTCTCGGCTCAGTTCTTCGGATCGAACTCCACATCGACGAGACGGCAGTGACCGTTCGGGAAGCCTCCGCTCTGGGGACCCACCGGCAGCGGGAAGAACCCTTCGGCTCGTATCCCGCCAACCACTCGTCTCCCGTCGCGTGCAATGGTCATGCATTCGTTCCCGACCGGAGACGGCGGACGGCCGTGCGCGAACACGTGTTCGCCGCACCGCGCAACGCAGATGTGTACGCGCCCGGACACCTGCGGTACAAACATCGACATGCGATTTCGAGTGGGACTCCTCGCCGGCCTGGCCATCGGCTACTACCTCGGCACCAAGGCGGGACGCGAGCGCTACGAGCAGATTCGCCGTTGGATCGAGGACGCGCGGCAGAGCCCGCCCGTCGAGAAGGCACAGGCGGCAGTCGAGCTCGGGCTGGAGCGGGTTCGGCAGAAGAGCGAGTCGGTCACCGGCACATCGCCGAACGGCCCCGGCGCCGCCTCATAGTTCAGAGCTCAGACCTCCAGCACCTCGTGGGCGTCACTGAACGTCGCGCCCGGTTGCGGACCACCGGCGACGAAATGCACACGGTCGCCCTCGGCCACGACCGCCAGACCGTGGCGCGGCACCTGCAGGGTCGCGACGCGGCGCCACCGGCCCCGCGAGTAACACTCGATCGACGGCACGGTGTCGGGCTTCCCCGGCACCTCACCCCCGCCCGTGCACATGCGACCCGACGCGGTCGTCGCGGCGCCGATCCCACTGCGGGCGTCGTGGACCGGCGGCTCGCTGTTCCACTGGTCGGTGCCCACGATCAGCGACTCCACCGACCTCGTCGCACCGTTGCCGTTCCGTCCTGCGATCGCGTACACCTTGTCGCCGGCGACGGTCGCGGCGAGGTGCTCTCGCGGACGGTTCAATCTCGGGCCCATTGACCAACCGACGCCGGGCCTGAAGATCTCGGTGCTCGTGAGGACGTTGCCGTTCTCGTCCACGCCGCCGACGGCGACGAGCTTGCCGTTCGAGGCCGCGGTCGCGAGGGCGCCCCGGCGGGTGGCCATGTTCGGCTCGGGCACCCATGCGCTCTCGGAGGGGCCGAGGCTGAACACCTCGTTGGTCGGGTTCGACAGTCCACCGGTATACCCGCCTACCAAATAGAGACGACCGTCCAACTCAGCGAGCGACGAGTGGTCGTAGTGGTGCGGGAGCGCGGGGCCGGGCAACCACGTGCCGGCGGCGACGTCGAACAGATCGAAGCGGTCGGTGGACTGGTCGGGCGTGAAGCCGCCGGCGACGGCGACCATCCCGTTCCAGAACGCGCCCGTCACCTCCGTGCGGGCGTTCGGGAACTCCGGGCCCATCGTGATCGACCGCGACGCCGATGACGAGGTGTCGGTGCGGCCGTTCCCCTTCTCGCTGTCGTTGCCGCTGCAGGCAGCGGCGGTCACGAGCGCGAGCAACGCCACGCCGGTCGTGACGTACCACCGCCCTCGCACGCCGGGCGAGAGTACCGCTGCCGTCCGTCAGCGGGCGGTCAGGAACGGTTCACGCCACCGACAATCAGCCGCCGAGCTTCCGAAACCTCGACCCTCGATGATCACCGTGGCGGCGGCTGCGGACAGGTGGCTCCTGCCAGCTCGCGCTGAGGGCTGGCCCGCTTCCCCCGGGCGGGCCAGCCCCGCGGGTTATTGGCCGGTGATGGTCCCGAGGCTGAGCCCGTTCTCTCCGTACGCGTTCTCGGGGTCGCGCCGGACGGCCTCGTCGATAGTGACGGCGTCGTCGCCGACGAGGATCCGCCACTTACCGGCGCGCACCCCGTCGAGAATGATCGTGGCCGCCTGCTCCGCCGAGACCGGCGCGGTGTCACGGAACATCTCGCCGAACATCCTCATCATGTTCTGGATGTCGTCATCCGACAGCCCGTCCGTGGGCAGTCCGCGGCGTGCCATCTGCCTGCGGGCTTCTTCGAGGTCGATCCCCAGGAGCGCCCGACTGTTGAGCACGATGTCGGTACCGACGTGACCGGGCATGACCACGGCGACCTTCACGTGCGGGGCGTTGACCCGGAAGTCCTCCATGAGCGCTTCCGTGAACCCCTTCACGGCAAACTTCGCCGCGCTGTAGGCGGTGTGGGGGATTCCCGGGCCGAGCGACGCCCAGAACCCGTTCACGCTGCTCGTGTTGACGACGTACGCGTCGGCGCTGGCGACGACCATGCCGGCGAACGCGCGCATGCTGTGGTAGACGCCGCCCCAGTCGACGGCGAACGTCTTGTCCCACGCGTCGCGCGAGCCCGTGAGGAAGCTGTTGCCTCCGCCGATGCCGGCGTTGTTGAACAGCAGATCGACGTGGTCGGTCTCGTGCCGCTCGGTGACCTCGTCGCGGAAGCGGTGCATCTGCGGCTCGTCCGATACGTCGGCGAGATGCGTCGTGACGCGGACGCCAGGTGGGGCTTCCTTTTCGGCGCGCACGGCCGTCTCGCTGACGTTTTCGGCGTTGACGTCGCATGTGGCCACCGAGCAGCCTGCCGCCGCCAGCTGGATCACCAGCTCACGTCCCATCCCGGTGCCACCGCCCGTCACCACTGCGAGCTTGCCCGCGAACGAATCCATGCGGCGACGCTAGCCGGACAGCAGACCCAGCTGGTCGAAGACCGAGAGCTCGTCCCAGTACTGGCGGAGTGAGCAGATCCGGTCGCCGCGGAATTCGGCAACCGTGATGCCGTGGAGCGTGATTTGCACGCCGGTCGGATCCACGACCTTCCCGTCGGCGACGAGAAGGGGACCCGTGTGCGTCATCGTGACGCTCCACTCCGCGCACGCGAAGTCGCCGCCGACGTCGAGGGGTGACGCCTCGAGCCGGAGGTTCGAGAAAGCGTCGTCTCTGCGGTCGAGCTCGGACATGAGCTCGCTGCGCGACGAGGTCGACATTGCGGGTGTCCATGTCCGGACATCCTCGGTGAAGACGTCGGCGGCGGCGCGACGGTCGTGGTCGATGCCCGCATGAAGTGCCCGCACGAGGGTCGCGGCCCGAACGGCGTCCGAGGTCACCTGGCGTCGTCGAGGCCGAGCACCCTCGCTTTCGCGGCCGCGAACTCGTCGTCTGTGAGCGCTCCCGACTGGTGGAGGTCCGCGAGCTCCCTCACTCGGGCGAGAGGATCACGACCGGAGGACTCGACGCGCTGCGTCGACGAGTACGCCCGCCGGAGCTGCTCGTTGTAGGCATCCTGCTGCTCACGACTCCTGGGGAGCGCGTACGGCATCCAGGTCTGTCGAGGGCGGAGGAGGAAGAGCACGTGTCGTTACGGCAGTCTCACGACGCGAGGATCTTGGCCTTCTGCGCCTCGAACTCGGCATCCGTGAGGACGCCCTGCGCCTTGAGGTCGGCCAGGTCCTTCAACTGCGAGACGGTGTCAGGGGCGGCGGCCGGCGCCTGCTCGTACTGCGGCGGCGCGTACTGCTGCTGCGCGTACTGCTGCTCGTCCTGCTGCGTCCAACGATTCGCCTGCCGGCGGGAGACCCGATTCGAGACGGCGGTTGCCGTTCCCGCGACGACTGCCGTCCGGGCGACACCGCGTAGTAGACCAGGCATCGGTTGTCCTCCTTCTCTGATTACTTGTCCGTCGCGTCGAGCGACGCCAAGAGCGCGTCCTGCGGGACGTAGCCGGCCGCCACGAGCTCGGCGCCACCTCGCCGCAGTGCCTGCGTGAAGGGCGTCGCCCAACGGTTCTCGAAGATCAGGATCCCGGCTGACGAGCCCGGATCGATGACGGCTGCGGCGTCCGCGAGGTCGCTGTCGTCGAGCAGCCCCGACGACGCCCCCTCGAACACGTTGAGGTCCATCTGGCCATCGCGGTCGAGGTCGCTCAGCTCGATGGTCCGGATCGAGCCATCCGCGGCCCGGGTGACGAAGACGAGGTCGAGGATCCGGATCAATCCCCGGTCGACGAGATCGACGAGGACAGGGAAGCCCTCGCCCGTCATCTTGTTGCCCGGGAACTCGACGACCAGGTAGCTGATGGGCCCGAGTGCTTCGTCGGTCATCTGTCCGACCCTCCTGTGCTCGATCGGTCCGGACCGCGGGAGTGAGTCTCGCATACCTCGCGAACCCCGCCGGGCGCGGCAAGCAGAATCGTCGATCCTGCGGCTTCGACCGGCGAGGCATCTCGCCGCCGCGGGTCCTGATCGGCTGAACTGGTCCACATGGGCAGGGCGAGCGGCCCGGCGTGACCGAAACGAGCAGCGAACGAACGAGCGCGGCGAAGATCGCGCTGATCACGCTGTCGGCGGGTCAGTTCCTCATGACTCTCGACACCTCGGTCATGAATGTGTCGATCGCGACGGTCGCCAAGGACGTCGGGACCACTGTGACCGGCATCCAGGCGGCCATCACCTTCTACACGCTGGTAATGGCGTCGCTCATGATCACCGGCGGGAAGGTGGGTGAGATCCTCGGCCGCAAGCGGGCGTTCGCGATCGGCTGCGTCATCTACGGCGCCGGGTCCTTTACCACCTCGATCGCTCCGAACCTCGGGGTCCTGGTCGCCGGCTGGTCCGTTCTCGAAGGAATCGGCGCCGCGCTGATCCTGCCCACGATCGTCGCGCTTGTGGCGTCGAACTTCGGGCCGGCCGAGCGGCCACGCGCGTACGGGCTCGTCGCCTCGGCCGGGGCCATCGCTGTTGCGGCCGGGCCGCTGATCGGCGGACTCTTCACCACATACTTGTCTTGGCGGTTCGTGTTCGCCGGCGAGGTCGTCATCGTGTTGGTGATCCTCGCTCTCACCCGGCAGATGGCGGGCATCCCACCCGAACCGGGCGGCCGCGTCGACCTCGTCGGGACCGCTCTCTCCGCCATCGGTCTCGGGCTCGTCGTCTACGGCATCCTCCGCTCGGGCAGCTGGGGCTTCGTGCAGGCCAAGCCGGAGGCGCCCGAGTGGCTCGGGCTCTCGCCGGTCCTCTGGCTTCTCCTGGCTGGTGGGCTCGTCCTGCGTCTGTTCATGGCGTGGGAGAACCATCGGCTCGGGCGGGGCGAGAGCGCGCTCGTCGATCCCACGGTGCTGCGGAACCGGACGTTGCGCGGCGGGCTCACGGCGTTCTTCTTCCAGTACCTCCTCCAAGCCGGGCTCTTCTTCACCGTGCCGTTGTTCCTGTCGGTGGCGCTCGGTCTCTCCGCGATCGCGACCGGCGTCCGGTTACTCCCTCTCTCGGCCACGCTGCTGTTGGCTGCGGTGGGTGTTCCTCGGCTGTTCCCCAACGCGTCACCGCGTCGCGTCGTCCGGCTCGGCTTCCTGGCGCTGTTCGCCGGCATCGTCGTAATGATCGTCGCCCTCGACGAGGGCGCCGGACCCGAGATCGTGACGTGGCCCATGCTGCTCGCCGGTCTCGGTGTGGGCGCGCTCGCATCGCAGTTGGGAAGCGTCACGGTCTCGTCGGTACCAGACGAGGAGAGCGGCGAGGTGGGCGGTCTCCAGAACACGCTCACGAACCTCGGCGCGTCCGTCGGGACTGCCCTGGCAGGCGCGGTGCTCATCTCCGCTCTGACCTCGTCGTTCTTCAGCGGAATCCGCGACAACTCCGCCGTCCCGGCAGAAGTCGTGTCCAAGGCCCAGGTCGAGCTGTCCGCCGGCGTCCCCTTCGTCTCCGACAGCCAGTTGGAGACGGCCCTCGAGAAGGCCGACGTCCCGCCCGACGCTACGAAGGCGATCGTCGACGAGAACGAGACGGCGCGACTTGCGGGCCTCAGAGCCGCGTTATCGGTACTCGCCGCCGTTGCTTTGCTCGCGCTGTTCTTCAGCCGCCGGATCCCGACCCGACAACCTGCGGCGCAGCGGTCCGGTCCCGCGACGACCTGACTCCGCACGCTCCGACTGTGGCCCGGGCCTGGCAGTGTCGAGCTAAGGTGCCGCGGGATGACTCAGGCAGGGAGACGTCGCCGCGGTCGCGGTTGGTGGAGGTTTGGTCTCCTCACCGCGCTACTCGTCGCCGCCGCGTGCGTTCCCGTCAAGGCGCCGCCCCCTCCCCCGCCGGCATCGCCGCTCGTTCAGGCGGCGTGCGAGAGCCGCATCCAATCGAGCACCGCAGGCCAGGTCGCGTCGAACGACCTCATCGAGACGTCCGGGGTGGCCGCGAGCCGTCGCAACGCCGGGGTCCTCTGGGCGCACAACGACTCGGGTGATTCGGCCCGCGTCTTCGCCATGACCACATCGGGCGGCCACTTGGGATGGTTCACGCTTGCCGGCGCGTCAGCGACCGATTGGGAGGACATGGCCCTCGGTCCGGGTCCACAGGCGGGGCAGAGCTACCTGTACCTCGGCGACATCGGCGACAACAACAGCGTGCGCACCTCCGTCGTGGTGTACCGAGTTCCGGAACCGACCGTCGATATCAGTCAGCCGCCGGGTGACAACCAAGTGCTCGGCGGCGTCGACGCGTTGGTCCTGCAATACCCCGATGGCGCCCACGACGCCGAGGCGCTCGCCGTAGACCCGGTCAATGGCGACATCGTGATCGTGACCAAGAATCTCTCGGGCGAGGCGGGTGTCTACGTACTCCGGGCGTCCTCCCCGACGAGCACTCTGACGCGGACAGGCACCCTCGAGCTCGGCTTCGCGACGCTGGTCACCGGCGCCAGTGTCGCCCCGGACGGGACTGCCGTCGCGCTACGTACGTACGGCTCGGTCCTTCTGTACCCACGCGCCGACGGAACTCCCCTCGACGACGCGTTTCGCTCGAGCCCGTGCACCGGCGCGTCGGTGTCCGAACCCCAGGGCGAGGCCATCGCGGTGACCGCCGACGGACGCGGGTACGTGACGATCAGTGAGGGCTCTCACCCACCCGTCAACCGTTTCGACATCACGTGACGCCGCACCATTGCGCTGACGACGCGCAGCGGGGGCTGACGACCGCCATCACCGGCCTTTGAAGTGGGGTGACTCCTTCGTCGTCATCGCACGGAGAGCTTCGCTGCTGTCCTCGGACGACAGGCCGTGCAGCGCAAGGCGGGCCTCTTTGTCGAGGTGCGCACGAAACTCGGCCGGCGTCGTGACTCGGCTGACGAGCCGCTTCGTCTGCTGTGCCGCGATCGGTGCGATTCCGGCGAGCATCCGCCCGTAGGCGAGAATCGGTCCTCGAATTCCGGATCGCTTTCGGCGACCTCACCGACCAAGCCGATATCGTGCGCCTCCGTTGCCGACACCATGCGCTGCTCGAGGAAGAACCGCATCGCACCCTCGTAACCGAGTGCCTGCGGGATCGTCACGGTCGCGCCTCCGTCGGGTGACGTCGCGACGCGGGCGTAGCCCGGATGGAAGCGCGCTGATGGCGCTGCGATCCGGATATCAGCGGCCATTGCGAGCGACACACCGATGCCAACGGCGACGCCGTTCACTCCGGCGAGGATCGGCTTCTCGCAGTCGATCCGCATGATCATGGCGAAGTTGTCGACCGCGTCGTCCGGCGGTGACGCGCGGTCGGCTTCGTCGGGGTCGTTCGCCGACAGGTCGAGACCGGAACAGAACGCGTCACCGTTGCCCGTCAATGCGAGCGCCCAGACGCCGTGGTCTTCGGCCGCATCGCGCACCGCGCCCACGATGGCCCCGAGAAGCTCGCCGTTGAGAGCGTTCTTTCGCTCCGGACGGTTCAGGCGCAGCACACGCAACCGTCCGTCGTTCTCGACTACGAGGCTCTGCGGCATGGCCAAGACAGTAGGACCATGCGCGCCGTGAGGCGACGGAGATCGGCCGTGCGGGCTAGCGTCCCCGACCGTGTCGTGGAGCCGGGACCGACTCGTCGGGATCGCGTGGGTAGTGATCGGGGTGGCGGCGATCGTCCTGTGGGTTCTGTGGATGGTCCTTACGTCGTCGTAGCGTCAGGCCAACCCGACAGATGCTCCCGTGTCCAGCGGTAGCGTGAAAGCTCATGGTGCTCTGTCACAGCGACCACGGGAGAGAACCCGACGATACGGGGCGACCTCCGGACTTGCGGGACTACGCGTTCGATTGCCCAGTCTGTCGGGCGTCGGCGGACGCCAGGGGCAGAACCTGCAAGATCGTTCGCTCGCGGATGCATGGCGTGACGATGGAGTGTCGTCGGTGCGGCCTCTCCTTCACGATGAAGCGCCGCCAGCTGACAAAGGCGGCTCGCAGGCTCGCCCGCGAAGACCGCGGCGGCTGGTCTACGCCTGAGCCGGACACCCGCCGAGCTACGCGATCAGAGTTCGACGTTCAGTAGCGTCACTCAGGACAGCAGGGTTGGTTGCGACCGTCTGCGGACCATGCTCGACGCATTTCAGGTCCATATGGGCGTGAACGGTACGCGCCATAACACTTCGTCGAACTGGGCAAGCTCAGCAGCTCATCATTGACTGTCATGGCGGACCGTCAAGCACCCAGCACGGGACCCCTCAGGGGTCTCGCCGGCCAAGGCAATGAGTCTCGCCCGGAATCTGGCATGGCTCCCGCCTCGGCGGGAGCCAGCCAGGTGTCTTCGTCCGAGCCATCGAAGAAGACAACCCACTCCTTTCCAAGTCGGCACGAAGCGAAACGTCGAGCTGCCCCGGGGACGCGGCGCGTTCCGCGTGAACCGTTGCATCGCAACGGCCTGATTTCGTTAGCGTTCCCTGCGTGACCCAACCTGGCCAGCCGCAACCCGACGAGAGCGCAGAGCTCCTGGCCCAGGCGTGGGAACGCCACCGGACGCAGCTGTTCGAGGGGGCGCGCCCGGTGTCCGACTGGCTCGTCGACCAGGTCGATCCCCGGCCGGGCCAGACGATCCTCGAGCTCGCAGCCGGGCCCGGCGAGACGGGCTTTCTCGCGGCCGAGCGCATCGGCCCGGAGGGTCGCCTTATCTCCTCGGACATCTCGCCGGGCATGGTCGACGCAGCCAGGAGGGGGGCCGGGGCCCGTGGTCTCGGCAACGTCGAGTTCCGTGTCATGGACGCCCAGGCCCTCGAGTTGCCGGACTCGAGCGTCGATGCCGTGCTTTCACGGTTCGGTGTGATGCTCGTCCCGGAGCCGGCTCGAGTCGTGCGCGAAGCACGGCGTGTCCTGCGCGACGGCGGCCGGCTCGCGTACGCGGTATGGGGACCGCCGGACCGGAATCCGTGGCTGACGTTGTTCGTGGGCGCCTTTCTCCAGACCGGGAACGCACCGCCCGGCGGCGACCCGATCGGACCGAGTGGCGTGTTCTCGCTCGCAACCCCAGACGCCAATCGCGAGATTCTGGACGCGGCTGGGTTCACGGACGTCCGTATCGAGGAGATCCCGCGCCGGCTCCCGTTCGACGACTTCGAGCACTACTGGACTGTTCAGAGCACGGTCGCCGGACCCCTCGCGATCCTGGTGCGGTCGCTCCCGGCGGACGAGGTCGAGGCCATCAAGGCGGAGCTCGAGCCGACCCTCGCGCCGTTCTGGTCAGGAGACACGTTGAGCATCCCCTCGCTGGCGATCGGCGTCACCGCGACGTAGCGAGACGCGGCGCGCTCTCGTACAGGGGCTGCGAAACCGGGACGTTCTCACGTCGGCCAGGTCTTTACGATTTCGCCCCGCTCTCCCCTTTTGACACTCGCTAGTCAAATCCGGTAGCCAACGAGTCCATTCCATTCGTCCGAGCCAACGGTGAAGACACCATGCTTCGTAGGAGAAGACGGAGGCGCGTAACCGCGCTGATCGGAGTTGCGCGGCTCTTCGGCGGGCTGCTGGATGCGCTCAACGCCGGACGGAATAGACCGCGGGCGTGTCGAACGCGGCGTCGCCTCATGCGTTGTCGCTTCTTGCTCCCTCTGGTCGCGGTGCTCGTGATTGCCGTCGCCGGATGCGAGCAGCCGAACATCACCCCGCCCGGCACCGCACCCGTTCGGTACCGCGACCCGATCTTCGACGCGGTCACGCTGACGAGCAATCTGACCTACGGCACCGCCGTCAATCTGGAGAACCAGACGATCACTTTGCAGCTCGACATGTACCAGCCCACTGGAGACGCGGTCACCAGTCGGCCCGCCATCGTGTGGGTCCACGGTGGCTCGTTCTGCTGTGGCAGCAAGACCTCGCCCGAGATCGTCGATGAAGCCACGACGTTCTCCAAGGAGGGGTATGTGAACGTCTCGATCGACTATCGGCTCGAGTCACCCGGCTGCTCGGGATCATTCTCTAACTGCGTCGCCGCGATTCAGGAGGCCGCGACTGATGCGCAGGCCGCGGTGCGTTTCCTTCGAACCAACGCTGCGACATACGGCATCGACCCGAACCGGATTGCCATCGGCGGCTCGTCAGCGGGTGCCATCACCGCACTGAACGTTGGCTATTCGTCCTCCGAGGATCCGTCGGCGAGCGTGCGAGCGGCGGTATCGCTCTCGGGTGCGCAAGTCGCCGTCGGCACCATCTCGCCCGGCGACGCCCCGGCCCTCGACTTCCACTGCACGACCGACCCGCTCGTCCCGTATCAGTGGGCAGTGAACACAATCGACGCGGCGAAGGCGCAGGGCCTGGACGCGTTCCTCGAGTCCTGGGACGAGACGTGCCACGTGCCGTACGCCGAGCACCGTCAACAGATCCTCGACCAGTCGAGGAACTTTTTGTGGTGGGACATGGACCTCGCCGACGCGGCAACGTGACTACGGTGTTCGGGGGCCCCGATGTTGCACCAGTCGCGCAAACAGCCCCGGCTCCCGTTAAAGGGTGCCGGGGCTGCTCGGCGTCTTCGTTGTCGTGGCGGCCTCGACGCGGTGTACCCGTCGAGGGAGATCGTCAGCGTGTGTGCACGGACTGTTGGAAGCAGGCCACGTCGTACTGAGCGGCCTGACCGTTGTTGGAGTTGTTCGGCTTTTCGCCCGCGTACTGAGTCGAAGAATGTCCGTCGTAGAACGGGGAGCCTGGCGACTTGGCCGAGTTCCCACCGCCGGGCACGGTGCCGCCCAGGTCTCCGCAGTCCTGGCCGTGCTGCTCGGGCTGCGCCACCGGCCCGGTCGGGTTAGCGACTGCGATACCGCCGAGCCCCAACAGCAGTGCGCTTGCGAACACAGCGGTCGCAAAGACTCGTCGCATATCGTTCCTCCTTCGTGGTGGGGTATGAGCACTTCGGTGCTCCGAGGGAGAGGCAGTCCCTCATTGTGCGGGACGCTGCTCGACCAGCGTCCGGCACTAATACGAGCGACCGGAGGGCCAGGATTGCCCTCTCACAAGGTGTAACGCGGACGTTCCCTCTGGTTCAGCTTCTCCCGGTTACGCCGCTACCCCGAGCGCGGCCGGCGAGCTCTAAGAGCCGCGGCGTCCTGGTTGTTCTTGCTAGGTGCTGGTCGCGCATGTCATGCCGCACATCTGCCCCGCTCGCGTCAAGAGGTCGGGGTCAACGCGAGTGAGTTCCACACCAAACGTCTTCAGCAGGTAGATCACGAACTCTTCGAAGCCGTCCGAAGTAATCAAATCTCGATAGTCAAGGAGATCAGCACGAGGTGCCGGTGGCACGCGCGAGAGCGTGCCACGGACGGCTAGTAAGTCACCTGCGACACGGCGTTACAGCGATCCCTGCTGGCAAAGGGCCGCCGACCGGGATGTCCGTGGGGTCCTTAGTCCTGGTCCTCACATCAATCGTCGACAACGTGCCGCTGCTGTTGTTCGCGACCAAGACCGTCTTTCCGTCCGGTGTGACTTCCACCGTCGCCGGATTCTGACCGACCGGGATGTCGTCGAGGTTCTTCAACCTGGTCTTCACATCGATCGTCGATACTGTGCCGCTACCGAAGTTCGTGACGAAGGCGGTCTTGCCGTCCGGTGTAAACGCGACGCCGGTCGGCTGAGTGCCCGCGGTGATGTCGTCGCGTTGGTTCTTCCTGGTCTTCACGTCAACGGTGGACACCGTGACGCCGCCTGTACCCGGTGAGAAAAACGGCAGCCCTGCGTTGGCCACCCAGAGGGTCTTGCCGTTCGGCGTGACCGCCATTCCGGCCGGGAAGGTGCCGACGGGAATGTCGGTGGGGTCCTTGGTCCTCTTCTTAACGTCAATGCTCGACACCGAGTTGCTTCCCGGGTTGCTAACGAAGGCGAGCTTGCCGTTGGGCGTAAAGCGGACTACGAGCGGTCCCGTGCCGACCGCGATGTCCGTAGGGTCTTTCTCCCTCGTCTTCACGTCGATCGTCGAGACCGTGCCGCTCGCCGCGTTCGTTACGAACGCGGTCTTGCCGTCCGGCGTGATCGCAATGCCGGTCGGGAGCCCACCAACAGAGATGTCGGTGGGGTCCTTCTTCCTGGTATTCACATTGATCGTCGATACCGCGTTGCTCTCCCTATTGGGGACGAAGGCGGTCTTGCCGTCCGGCGTGACCGCAACGCCGGTCGGGAGCCCACCGACGGGGATATCGGTAGGGTCCTTGGTTCTGGTCTTCAAATCAATCGTCGACACACTGCCGCTGGTCTGATTGGCGACAAGAGCGATCGACCGACACCGCGCACGTCCCGGCACCGCTGACACCATGTCCGGGACAAACCCCACCGGCGCGCCCGCCAACCCGAGCACCACAACCCCACGAACCCACCGGAATCGCCGCATGGCTGCCCTGCCTTGCCGAATCTGGGGCGATCGAAGACAGCGTACGTCGCCTTGGCTTTGCGAACAGGAGGCACCGAACACAAGGCCAGGGGTGCCGCACCAATCGCGAGACGGGCCCACACTATCCGTCAAGAGGACGCGCGACTCCGCCGTCCTCAGCCCAGCCCGGCTTCGTCGTGCGTTGTGTAGTCAACCGGGCCCGCGCCCTTGACACCGACTGCGAAACAGAAGCAGTGGATTGCGCCGCCGCCGACCGGACGCAAGCTGTGCACCTCGTCCGGCGGGATATAAACCAGGTCGCCCGGCGCCACGTAGCGATCCTCGTCGCCGACGGTCATGACACCGCGCCCGGACATCACGAAGTACCACTCGTGCGTTGGATGAGTGTGGGGGAAGACCGCCCCACCGGCTGCCACCTCGAACTCATTGATCAGCTCTACGAAGCCGCCGTCGGTAATGTCCTTCAGCTCGCGCGGATGCACCAGGTACCAGACCGGCACCGTGCCGTTGTGCTCGACCTCAGGCTCGCGATCGACGATCGACCTCACGTCCACGGCTGCCTCCGCATTCGTCCGAGCTGGCGCCGATCAACCGGACGTTAGTCGTCAAGGCACAGGGGCCGTCGCGAGGTTGGAGCGGCGTCAGGCCGTTCAGCTACATAGCGGCCATGCTCTCCCGCCTGGCGGTGGCGCGGTTGCACTGTCCGTCGTGCGTCGCCCCTGCCACTCCTGTGTCAGTTGTGTTCTTGCCGCACGTTCGTCGCCCCACGCCGCCAGGTGGCACCGATGATCTGCGCGGGGTGGCTGTGGAGGCGGGAGACCCCCGGTCCCGATTACTCGATCTCCCGCCCCCAGTTCGCCAATCGGAACGTACGGGGACTCGAACCGGAGCGTCACGAGTAGTGACTACTCAGCTCTGCGTCGTCGACGGTCCGAGGCTGTCGAGGGTCGGAGGCGGGGGAGCGGGGACTCGAAGCAGCGCGGGGGACAGAAGAAACCCCAAGCGGGCTGGGCAGGGAAGGCCCGCTCGGGGTTCCGAGTGCTCTTGGGCGGGAGAGTCTCTGACAGGCCGTCCCGACCAACCCGAACGTACGCCTCAGGTCAAGGCCGGCGCTGGACGACAGGACTCCGGGGTCGTCCGACCCCTCCGCCGAAGAGTCGAGGCGGCCCTGGGTCCTCGGTGGCACGAGAGTGAGGGTATGGGCAGGGTTTGGTCGAGAACGTACGCCGGCCTCGACTCCCGGATCCACCGATGGAACCGCTTCGACCGGAGCCCCTGTACGGCCGTTGTGATCGTCCCCCGACGAGCAGCAGAAACGCCAATGCTCCTGCGACGGCCAGGTATCGAACCCAGTCCTGTGGGATGCCGCTCGAGGACGGTTGGCCGTTCGACCCCCCGGCGTCGTCCTCCTCACCTGCCTACCTCCCTCCTACATCGTGAGCGGCGGCTGCGGCTTCGAGCACATAGCGCGAGCCGACGACGCTGGGGGCGTACCGGGTCGGGGCGAACGCCGCCGCCAACGCACCTGCAGCTCGCCAGCCGGTGCAGTGTCCGGGGGCGACCACACGCGGTTCAACGAGCTCAATGAGGTCTCGGACGGTTGGAACGATCCGATCCTCGACGGCTGCTCCGGCGAGGTGGTAGCCGCCGAGGAGGGTGTCGATCGGCTGGTCGGGTAGGAGCCGGCGCGCTTCCAGTCCGACGTTGACGATGCCGGCATGTGAGCAGGCCGACAGCACGGTCGTCCCCCGTCCGCGCACGCAGGCGGTGAGGAACCGCTCGTCGCGGATCTCTGGGTCGAGCACCACGTCCTCCCCCCGCCACGTGTGATGCCCCGGCAGGCCGGTCTCGTAGCTGGTCTGACGCGGAATGGCGCCGCTCGAGAGGAACAGGTCGGCGACCGGGTGCGCCTCTCCACGGGCGGCGATCCGACCGCCGGCGGTTTCGATCGCTTCGAGGGTGGGTTCGGGCCCGAACATCGCGAAGACACCAAGGGGCGTGAGGATGCCGCGCTGGTCGGGACGGTCGGGATGGACGTCGACGAGGAGCGGCGCTCGACCCGCAGCCGCCCGGGCGGCCGCCACGGCGGCCACGACTGCGGGGATGCCACCGGAGTGATCCCAGTGCCAGTGCGACAGGAAGAGCACGTCGATCGCCGCGAGATCGACGCCGAGTCGTTCTGCGTTGGCGAGCCACACGCCGCCGTAGGGGCCGACGTCGAATAGCGCGGTCGAGGTCTGCGATCCCCGCCGCGCGGTCGCGACGGCGGAAAAGCCGTGGCAGGCGACGCAGAGGTGATCGAAGGTGGCGACACAGTCGTGGCCGTCGTGCTGCCGGCTCGGTGCGACGCTCTCGAAGATGGCGGCCAGCTCGGGAAGCTGAGGGAGCCCGGGGCCGATACTCGACAGGGTGTCGGTCGCGTTGTCGACCACGATCGTGATGAGGAGCTCGTCGAGCTCGGGTGCCACGTCCGGAACCGATCCCATCACACGCCCCGGTTCGGCCGATGTGCGCTCACAGGTGCAGTCTCACGCCGAGCCAACCACTCGAGCGCGTCTGACTGAGCATCCCACAAGCGCCGCTCTGCTCTGCGGCGAGAGTGACACGGATCCGGCGTTCTGTGACGGTCGAGAGCTCCCGCGATGGGATGATCGAGCCGTGATGCAGCCACCGCGTTTCACCGCCGGAGTCGAGACAGTCCTCCACCCAGTTGAAATGACGCTTCACGAGAACGGATGGGCAGGCCACGCGACTGTGAGGTCTTCGCTCTCGGTGTGGTGCGAGGTGGCGATTGGCGTGAACGGCTAGCGCGACGGGATCGACGATTACACCAACGACCTCACCTCCCGAGATCTTCTGGCCTTGGCGATGGATCAATGCCCGGAGGGGGAGACACTGGACCGGCTTGCTCAGGCCGTCGATGACGCGGACGCCGTCTTCAAGGACCACACCGTCGACGACACCGGGGGGCTGGTCAGCAGGTACTTCCGAGTCCGAACCGGCTGGTGGTGGCACCGGCGGGGTGCGGTAAGCGAGCGCGGAGTGGAGGCGGCGCGTGTTGTACCAGCCCTCGATCCACTCGAACACGGCCCGGTGGAGCCCGGCGCGGGTCGGCCACGGGCGGGTGTCGATCAGCTCGCGCTTGATCGTCGCGAAGAACGACTCCGCGACCGCGTTGTCCCAGCACTCGCCCTTGCATCCCACCGACAACACGACGTGATGCTTGGCGGCCAGCGTCGCGAAGTCGCCCGAGGTGTACTGGCTGCCGCGGTCGGAGTGGAAGACCAGCCCGGCGGGCGGTTGGCGTTGGATGAAGGCCACGGCCAGCGCGTCTTCGACGAGCTCGGT
>DATFXL010000089.1:0-13492 GCA_035316025.1 Acidimicrobiia bacterium | reverse complement strand
GTGTGGCTTGTCCGACGCGCCGTGGCCGCGGGCATCGGTGGCGATGACGCGGCGTCCGCTGTCGACAAGCGCGTCGATCACACCCGACCGGCCCCAGTTGAGCTCATGGTCGGCGCCGAACCCGTGCAACAGCAGCACCGTCGGCCCGGCGCCGCGCGCCGTGTAGGCGATGTGGGTTCCGTCGAAGGATCGAACCTTGTCAGGCATGAAGGGCCACCTCCGTGGTGCGGACAAGCTCGGACGCCAGCGCATCGAGGTCGAGCGAGTCGGGATCAGTCACCGCCAGCAGCGAGATCCCGCGCAAGGTTCCGATGAGGATCGCGGCGTGGGCGACCGGATCGATGTCGTGACGGATTTCGCCGCGCTCGATTCCCTCGCGGAGATAGTGCTCGACCATCGAGCGCACGTTGCGGTGCAGCCGGTTGACGGCGGGAAGGAACGCGGGTTCCGATCCGAGCGCCTCGCCCAGGAGCACGCACGCCGCCCGGACCTGCAGCTCGGGGCCGCGCAGGCTGTCGACGTAGACCCGCAGCCAGATGACGAGCGCGGGCAACCCCTGGCGCTGCTCCAGGGCGGGCTCGAACAGCCGAGTCCGGAACCGTTCGACGAGGTAGTCCGCCAGCGCGAGGAGCAGGCCCTCCTTGGAGCCGAAGAGATAGGTGGGGAGCCCGCGGCTGCAGCCGGCGGTGGCGGCGATGTCGCCGAGGCTGGCGCGCGCGGTGCCGCGTGTGGCGACGAGCGTCGCGGCCGACTCGAGGAGCCGCTCCTCTGAAGCCGCCCGCCGTTCCGCTTGCGTCCGCCGCGTGCGCTCCTTCAAGGCCGGCACGAGCCCCCCGATCCCGTTCCGCTGCCCCTGGTCAGGATCCTGACCCGGCGTTCAGCATCTTGTCCAGTGCGTAAGCTGCCGCCGATGGAGATGCGGAAGGTCGGATCGCTCGAGGTCTCGCACGTCGGGCTCGGGTGCAACAACTTCGGGATGCGTATCGACGAGGAGCGCAGCGCCGCTGTCGTGCACGCCGCTGTCGACGCCGGGATCAACTTCTTCGACACTGCCGACGTGTACGGACGGACGCGATCGGAGCAGTACCTGGGCCGGGCGCTGGGAAGCCGGCGAGAGGACGCGATCATCGCCACGAAGTTCGTGGCACCCATCGACGACGACCCCAGCCATGCGGGCGCTAGCGCCCGCTGGGTGGCAGAGGCCGTCGAGGGCAGCTTGCGGCGGCTCGGGACCGACCGGATCGACCTGTACCAGCAGCACGGACCCGACCCGAACGTGCCCATCGAGGAGACGCTCACCGCGCTCGACCGTCTCGTGCGCGACGGGAAGGTGCGCGAGATCGGGAACTCGAACTTCTCGGGCGCGCAGATCGACGAGGCCGAGTCGGTTTCGCAACGGGACGGGCTGGCCCGGTTCGTGAGCGCCCAGAACCACTTCAACCTGTTGCACCGAGACCCGTTGCAGGATGTCGTGCCCGCGTGTGTGCAGCACGGCCTCGGCGTCCTGCCCTACTTCCCGCTGGCCAGCGGACTGCTCACGGGCAAGTACCGGCGCGGTGAGCCCGCGCCCGAGGGCACGCGTCTCTCACAGCTGCCGGAGGAGCGCTCCAGCCGTGTCATGTCCGACCGCAACTTCGATCAGGTCGATCGCCTGGGTGCGTTCGCCGCCGACCACGGCCACACGATCCTCGAGCTTGCGTTCGGGTGGCTCACCGCGCAGCCGGCGATGACGTCCATCATCGCCGGGGCAACGACGCCGGAACAGGTCGCGGCCAATGTCGCCGCCGCGGATTGGGAGCTCTCGAACGCCGATCTCGCCGAGCTCGACGGGCTGGTCACCGACTGACACGCGCAGGGAGGTCTTCCTCCGCGCCGTCGTCGCGTTCCTGAACCGCTACTCCGTCTCCTCGCCGATGTCCTCGCCGGCCTCGGAACGACCCTCTTCCATCAACTCGAGCTCGAGGGCCTCGCGGCGGGTCTGGGGATCGGGATTGCGCTCGGCCGCTTCCTCTTCGAGCTCCTCGGCTTCTTCTTCGGTCACCTGGGGCACGTGCTCGTCGTCATGATCATCGCCATCGGTCATCGGCCGGCTCCCGACGATTCGCGGAGTACGAGGGGCCGTTGCTCCTCGAGAACACGGCGCGCGGTTGTCACCTCGGCGCCCGAGGTCGGGTGGACCTCGACCCGCAGCCTATGCGCGCGCGGCTCGTGGAACGTCTGCTCCCAGCTCTCGGACATTCCGACGCCGCGTTCGACGCCGATGAACGCGCCGGCCGTGCCGCCGATGGCGGCGCCTGCGAGCACGAGCGCGACCGCGGCTCCGATCGGCCACCCGATGACGAGGAAGACGGCACCGACGACGGCGAACAGCGCCGCGCCGACAACCGTGCCGACGCCGATGCCCGTTCCCACCCGCCCGCCGGCGTGCAGAAGCGCCCTCTTGTCAGCCGGCTGCCGGCGACCGTTCGGCGGCGGCGGGGGCACACTGATCTCGACGCCGTCGATGCCGTGGTGCTCGAAGGCCTCGATCGCGGCGCGGGCATCCTCGGGCGAACCGAATTCGGCGATGACGTTCATCGCCAAAGAGGTACCCGATGGAGCGTCCCGACGTGCTCAGCCGAGCTCGGGGCTCACCAGGCCCACGAACGAGACCATCTCGCCCGGGTACCCGCCGAGGTTGTGGGTGAGGCCGATCGTGCGGTCGGTGGTGATCTGCCGCTCCTCGGGCGCCTCGTGACGGAGCTGCAGCCACGCCTCGAACATCATCCGTAGGCCCGACGCGCCCACGGGGTGGCCGAAGCTCTTGAGCCCCCCATCCGGGTTGACCGGGAGATCGCCGTTGAGGTCGTAGGTGCCGGCCAGCACCTCCTTCCACGCCGTCCCCCGCTCGGCGAACCCGAGGTCCTCCATGATCAGTAGCTCGGCCGGCGTGAAGCAGTCGTGCACTTCGGCCATCGCGATCTGGTTGCGAGGGTCGGTGACGCCGGCTTGCTGGTACGCGTCGGCGGCGGCCGCCTCGATCTCCGGGAACGACGTGTAGTCGTAGTCGGGATCGGCGTTGCCACTGCAGTTCCCTGCGACGAACGACAGCGCCTTGATGTAGAGCGGCGAATCCGTGTACTTGTGCGCGTCCTCGGCCCGCACGACGATCGCGGCCGCGCTGCCGTCGGCCACGCCCGAGCAGTCGTATACGCGCAGGTCGCCGGCCATAAGGGGCGACGCGCAGATCGTCTCGGTTGACACCTCGCGCCGGAACTGAGCGCGCGGGTTGCGGGCACCGTTGTAGTGGTTCTTGGCCGAAATGTGGGCGAGAACCTCGCGCATCTCCTCGGCGTCGACGCCGTACTTCTTCGCGTACGCGGGGACGCACATCGCGAACATGGCCGCAGCTGTGAGTGTGCGGTTCGTCCCGTCGGTCGGGGTCTTCCCGGCGCCGACGAGACCCTGGTAGCCGCTGTCCTTCACTTTCTCGACGCCGATCGCCATCGCCGAGTCGTACGCGCCGCTCGCCACCGCGTACGCCGCGTTGCGCAGCGCCTCGGAGCCGGTGGCGCAGAAGTTCTCGACGTGGGTGACTGCCTTGTTCTGGAGCTGGAGCGGCCGCGCCAGAGCCATGCCCGACATGCCTGACATGGCGGTGCCGAGCCAGAACGCGTCGATGTCGTCCTTGGTCACGCCGGCGGAGGCGAAGGTCTCCTCGGACGCGTCGACGAGCAGGTCGTCGGCGCCCTTGTCCCAGTGCTCACCGAAACGGGTGCATCCCATCCCGACGATCGCCACCTGGTCCTTGATGCCATGCGATGCCATGTTTTCTCCCTGCGGTCGGTCGGGTCAGCCTCACTCCGCTCGGATGGGCCTCGCCTTCCAGAAGTAGTTGTGGATGCCGTCGGCCGAGAACAGGCGACGGAACGTCATCTCGACCCGGTCGCCGATCGCCAGGTCGTCGGCCTCGACGTCGGTGAGCTCGATCGGGAGCCGGCCACCACCGTCGAAGTCGACCACCGCGAACACGATCGGCGGGCTGGGCGAGTATGCGATGCGATCGATCGTGAACGTCGCGACCGTGCCGTCGACGTCGCTCATCGGCGCCGCGTCCATCTCGTCGACGGCGCCGCCCTCGCGCGACACGCGCGCCGGCGGCAGGTGCAGCGCACCCGTCGACTCGTCCCGCGAGCCGACGAACGCGAACTTCCAGTCGTGCGTGCGCCCGGCGACGGCGGCCGAGATTCGGTCGGGCTCGGGCCGGCGCGGCGGCTCCACGGTGACGACGCGGCGCCAGGACAAGAAGCGCCCATACGGGAGCGGCCCGCCGTTCTCGACCTGCGCCGCGACCGGACGGGCGGGCGTGTACGACGCGAAGGCTTCGGTCGTCCGGAACACGAGCACGTCGGCGCCGTCGACCACCGAGACCACGGCGATCACCTGGCCGGTCGTCGCGGTCTCCAGCGCGCTCGCAAGGAGCAGCCCGAAGTGCGCCGTGCCCGTGTTGCCGACGGCGGCCGACAGGTCGTCGACGACCGCTTCCTGCGCTACCCCGAGTCGTCGCGTCAGCGAGCGCACCGCTCGTGCGTGCGTGCCCGTCACGATCAGCCGGTCGACCTGCTCCGGCGTGAGCTCGGCCGCTTTGAGCGCCGCGTTCCACGCCTGCTCGCCGAGCGGCAGGTACTTCGTCTCGCCGAAGCGCTCCTCCCACTGCTTCGCGTTCGGCTCACCGGGCGTCCGCCACCGGTCGACGAACTCCTCCGTCGCCGACGCCGCGCCCACCAGCTCGGCGATAACCGGCGCGTCCTCGTCGTCTTCGTCCACCAGGATCGCGGCGGCGCCGTCGCCGCCGGTCGCCTCGTCCGTGCTGGTCGGCAGGCCGCCGCGTGTGTCCGCCGTGACGACGAGCACCGATCCGCGGCCGTCGAGCGCGGCCCGCAACGATCCGATACCCGACCGGACAGCACCGCCGGTGTCTATCGCCGGGGTCAGCTGATCGAGGCGCAGCGCGGCGTGGATTGCGGTGGCGTTGGTCTTCTCGAGGTACGCGGGATTTGCGGTGGCGAACCACAGCGCGTCGGGCTCGGCGCCGGCCCCCGCGCTCCGGAGTGCCAATCGCGCCGCCTCGACCCCCATCGTGGTGGTGTCCTCGTCGTAGCCGGCGACCGCTCGGGTCCCGCGTCCGCCGCCGCTGCCAAAGAAGGCGGCGATCTCGGCCCGGTCGAGCCGCCGGTACGGCACGTAGCCGCCGGCGCTGATGATCCCTCGCACGGCTCGAAATTGTAGGCGGCACGTAGGCTGCACCCATGAAGGTGGGTGATGTCCGATGAAGCTCGGCGAGGTAGCGAACGCCGACGCTCAGCGGTACGGCAAGCCGCTCGACGGCGTGCGCGTGCTCGCCGCCGAGCAGATGCAGGCGCTCCCGTTCGGGACCCAGCTCATGGCCCGCCTCGGCGCCGAGGTCGTGAAGATCGAGCATCCCGTCCAGGGCGAGTCGGGTCGCGGCGCCCTGCCCGCGATGGACGACCCGCAGGGCCGGCGTGTCGGCGCGACGTTCTTGCGCAACAACCTGAACAAGCGCAGCGTCGGGCTCGACGTCAAGTCCGAGCGGGGCCGCGAGCTGTTCCTCCGCCTCGTGCCGCACTTCGACGTCGTCGCCGAGAACTTCAAGGCGGGCGCCATGGCTCGCCTCGGCCTCGGGTACGAAGACGTCGCCGCGGTCGACCCACGGATCATCTACCTGTCGATCTCGGGCTTCGGGAACACCGTCGAGACGCCCTACGACTGGCCCGCATACGCACCGATCGTCGAGGCGATGTCCGGGATCTACGAGTACAAGCGCCCCGAGGACCAGCCGCCCGTCCCCGCGCCTGCGGGCGCGCTCGGCGACATCGGCACCTCGATGTTCGGTGTCATCGGTGTCTTCGCCGCGCTCCGCCATCGCGACCGCACCGGCGAGGGGCAGTACGTCGACGTCTCGATGTTCGATGCCATGGTCTCCATGACGGACCTCGTCACCAACTTTTGGTCGATGGGCCTCCGCCCCGGCGGTCCCGGCCCGCTGCTGATCATGGACGGCTTCCGCGCCGCCGACGGCTGGTTCATTATGCAGGTCGGCCGAGAGCACCAGTTCCAGCGGCTCGCCGAGCTCGTCGGGCATCCCGAGTGGCTCGACGACCCTCGGCTCGCGACCCGTCAGGGATGGCGCGAGCACTTCGAAGGCGTGATCCGCCCCGCGGTGGAGGAGTGGGCGTCGGCGAAGTCGAAGCTCGACGCCTGCCATGAGCTCAGCGCTGCCGGAGTCGCCGCCGGGCCGAGCAACACCGCCGCCGACGTGATCTCCGACCCGCACGTGGCGGCGCGCAACATGCTCGTCGAGCACCCGCGCACCGACGACGTCGACGATCCCGTGATCATCCCTGGCAATCCGGTGAAGCTGTCGAAGATGGCCGACGGCCCCGACACGCGCGTCCCGTGGGTCGGCGAGCACACCGACGAGGTGCTGCGCAAGGAGCTCGAACTGGGCGACGCCGAGCTCGCCGACCTGCGCGACACCGGCGTCATCGGCTGACGACAGCCTTCGCCCTCGCTGTCAAGCCTCGTCGAGCTGCTGCACCAATTTCCTGGGGGCCACGGCGCGATACGCGTCCTCGACGAGCTCGGCGACCTCGTCCCAATCGACCGGCTCGTCGAGATCGAGGTAGATGCCCAACCAGCCACGTCCGCCGACGTACGGCGGGACGAAGTACCGCTGGGGATCGGACGCCACCATGGCCTGCTGCGCGCCCGGGGGCGCCGCGCACACGAACGCCAGCCGGTCGTTGTGGTGATGGTCGGCGTAGGACACGAACGTCTTCTTGCCGCGCACGAACCACGTCGGCTCGCCGTGGCTGAGGCGCTCGGCGGTCTCCGGCAGGGCCAGGCAGAGCTTGCGGAGAGCCGGCAGTGGATTGCGAGCCACGCCCGAGTTTGGTCGATCGGTTAACAGGTGTCGCCGTCGACGCCGTCGGGCACCATCCGGCCGAGGGCGGCGGTGATCCTCTTGGCATCCTCGTCGCTGAGGTAGCGGCCGAAGTGCTCGGCGACGCCCCGCACGTGGACCGGCCGGGCCTTGGCCAGCGCCCGCTTCCCTTCGGGGGTGATCGTCGCGTACATGGCCCGGCGGTCGGTGGGGCAGTGCTCCCGCTTGACGAGGCCGTCGCGCTCCATGCGGTCGACGAGCCGGGTGACTCCGCTCCTCGAGAGAAGGACAGCGTCGGCCAGCTCGCTCATGCGGAGGCGCCCCCCGGCCTGGTTGAGCTGGGCCAGGACGTCGAAGAAGGTGATGGGAAAGCCCTGCTCCGCCTCGAGCTCACGGTCCAGGACTCGGATCAGCTCGGAGTGGGCACGAAGGAAGACGCGCCAGGCGTCGAGCTGCTGGTCGTTCAGCGTGGGCTCGCGGGAGCGGGCCATCACGTCCACCCTACCTGCGCATTCGATTGCGAGGAATACTGTTGCATATACAACGGTTTCCGCTTCAAGTGACATTCCCAAGTCTCGGATGGAGGAGGAACCATGAGCCAGACAGAGACTCGCAGCATCCAGGGCGTGGAGATCCCGGAACCGGGCGACTGGCAGCTGGATCCGGCGCACACGAGCGTCACCTTCACGGCCCGCCACCTGATGGTGAGCAAGGTACGGGGCCAGTTCCACGGCGTCTCGGGCAACATCCACGTCTCCGAGGACCCGCTGGGCTCGTGGGTCGAGGTCGACGTCGACCCGGCCAGCGTGGAGACCGGCGACTCGAAGCGGGACGAGCACCTGCGCTCGCCCGATTTCTTGGACGTCGAGCGCTACCCGGAGATCACCTTCCGGAGCACCAGGCTGGAGGGGGAGCACCCGGGTGGGTTCCGCCTCGAGGGTGACCTCACCGTCCACGGTGTGACCCGGCCGGTCACGCTCGACGTCGAGTACCTCGGCTGGACGACCGACCCGTGGGGCGGCCGCCGGGCCGGCTTCTCGGCGACGACCGAGGTCGACCGCGAGGACTTCGGCCTCACCTGGAACGTGGCCCTCGAGACCGGCGGCGTGCTCGTCGGGAAGAAGGCCAAGCTCGACTTCGAGATCGAGGCCGTCAAGCAGGGCTGACCTCCCCGAGACGGGGGACAGCGACGCCTCCGGGAGTTACGGTGCGTCCCACCGGCTCCCGGAGGCGCTGCGCGTGACGGCGGATGACGCGTTCGACGACCTCGAGGCCATCTTCGGCGCCGCCCGAGAGGAGCGACGCGCCGAAGAGGAGGAATACACGAGGGCAGCACTCCGCCAGTGGGCGCGCCATCGCGACCTTCTCGACGTCGCCCGCGAGCTCCAACACCGCGGCGACACCATCTCGGTGCGCGTCGGCCACATCGCGTTCGTCGGCATGATCGACGCGATCGGACGCGATTACGTACAGCTCCGAACCGACGGCGGACGCGTCGACATCGTGCTCGCCTCGCCACCGCACGGCGGTACGGCGGTGCCCGTGCTCCTGTGCGTCCTCGGCCGCGCTCGATATGGCGGCCGTCGAGGCGAAGCCGACGCCCCGACCTTTCGCGCCCGACTCCTGGAGTACGACCGCGACGACGCCGAATGCGTGGTCGGCGTGCCGGCGATGGGCGACGAGCTCCGCGGCTGCCTCGTCGTCGGGCGTGATCACGTCATCGTGCACGATCGCGACGGCGGGGAGACGTACGTGCCGCTCGGCTGCGTGGCCTGGGTGCGGCCCTGGCGCGACTAGCAGCTACCGGCCTTCGGCGCCGCGCTTCGTCGACGTCGACTGGTCGTGGCCCGGGAGCGAGCGAAGCCACTCGAGCAGCTCCTCGCGGTCGAAGCGCATCTCCCGCCCGCCCGGGAAGCGGTGGCACGGCACCTTCCCGTCGCGCACGAGCTTGCGCAGGTACTCCACGTGCACCTGCAGGAGCTCGGCCGCGTCGGCGGTCGTGAGCACGCTCGGGAAGCCCGCTCCGGCATCGGGTGCAGGAGGCATACGGGAATTTTAGCCCTCTGGGCACGTCTCGATAGGGACTCTTGACACGGTAAGACACTCTGAGGCATTCTGACCGTCATAACCATTGTGCCGCTTGACGGCATATGAGAGACGTTTGCACTATTAGCGAATCGTTCACCTGCGGGTGACGGCGGCGGAGGGGTGGATGGCCGACCTGGCGGTGCACGGATCGCAGCGCCCCGATGCCGTTCCCAAATCCGTCGTCTCGCCCCCGCGGAGCCTGCTCAGCCGCTTTTCGACCGGCCACCTCGTCATGGTCGTTGCCGGACTCGTCGGACTGTTGCTGACGGTCGCGGTGCTCCGTCGCGCCGACGAACGGCAACCTGTCGCCGTTGCCGCCCGGGATCTCGCACCGGGCTCCGCGCTCACCGAGTCGGCCGTTCGCTACGAACGCGTGAAGATGGACGACTCGCTCCTCGGCACCGTGTTGCAGCCCGACGACGTGAAGCAGATGCGCGATTCGGTCGCCGCGTACCCGATTGCCGCCGGCGAGCTGGTGCATCGCCGCGCGCTGAGGCCGGCGGCAGCTCCCGCTGGCAAGCGCGCGATGAGCGTTGCGATCGACCCGGCGCGGGCCGTCAACGGTGAGCTCGAGGCGGGTGACCGCGTCGACGTGATCCTCGCCGGTAGCCACGAGGTTTCGATCATCGTCGCTGACGCCGAGGTTCTGAGTGTCGGCAAGCCGGATCGCAGCGGCGCCTTCGGCGGGGTCGACGACAAGTTCACCGTGACGCTCGCCGTCGACGCACGCGAGTCCCAGCTCGTCGCGGCCGGCATTGCCAGCGGCGACATCGTGATCACGCGGACAACCGGTTCACGGCCGGCGGGGGCGACGCCACCGCTGGCAGTCGACGCGTCGAGCGCGGGCGGGCGGTAGCGGATGGCCGAGCCGGAGGTCGCCCTCGTCTTCTCTCCGGAGGTGTGGGTCGAGGGCCTCCACCGCCACCTCACCGATCACGGCGGCGCCCGGGTCCGGCAAGTGATCGTGGATCCGTCGCTCGCGTTCGATGAGGAGTACGGCACCCTCGTCGTGAGCCACCGATGGCCCGGCCTCACGCGCACCTTTGTCGATGCCGTCCACCGGCGCCACCGTCGTTTGGTCGGTGTCTTTGATCCCGACGAACCCGCCGGTCGTGAGTTCCTCGTCTCGCTCGGCGTCGATCGCGCCCTTCCGTCAGATACCTCGATGGCAGAGTTCATCGACGCGTTCAACGCGCTCGCGCCGGTCGCCCTCGGAACCACTCCATCCGTGGCCGCGCTCGAAGCCGTAGTCGACGGGTATCGGCCGGCGACGCCGTCGTCGAACGGAGACCCGTCGCGACCGTGGCGACTCGTCGCCGTCGGGGGAACGCCTGGCGCCGGTGCTACCGAGCTGGCCATCGGGCTCACGGCAGCTCTGCGAGCGCAACGGGAGCGCGTGGTGCTCGTCGACGCCGACGAGGTCGTTCCGTCGGTCGCGCAACGTCTGGCATTGCCGATCGAGCCGAACCTTCGGAGCGCCATCGAGTCGGTCGAGTACGGAATGGGCGATGTCGAGGGGACCGTCGTCCGGGCCGCACGAGAGCTCGAGGTGGTGACGGGACTGCCCAACGTCGGCGCGTGGTCACAGGTGCGCCCGAGCGAGGTGCTCGACGTCGTCGAAGCTCTCGGACGCGCGCGGCGCTGCGTCGTCGCCAACTTCGCGAGTCGCCTCGAGGATGTCGGACGCGGCGGGCGAAATCGCTACGGAATCAGCCGAGCGGTCGTCTCCGAAGCGTCCGACGTGATCGGTGTGGCGCCCGCCACCCCGGTGGGGGTGACGCGCCTGCTCGGCTGGGTAGCGGACGTGCGCGCGTTGAACACGAGCGCGCCCGTCCATCTCGTGGTCAATCGGGCGCCCCGCGACGCCTTCCGGCGGGCGGAGATCGACCAGGAGCTCCGGCGGACGTTCGACCCCGAGAGTCTCGTCTTCGTGCCCCACGACCCGCGTGTCGAAAGCGCGGCCTGGGCCGGGACGATCGTTCCGTCGGGCCCATATGCGAAGGCTCTGGCCGGGCTGGCGGCCCGGGTCGCGCCGTCAGCCACAGCCGGGGCGCCACCGCGTCGGATGGCCGCGCGAGGTCGGAGGCGGGCATCGGTCGTGGCGCGATGAGCGTCCGTGTCGATGCCTACGACGGAATCCGGCGCGACGCGCTCGTCAGGATCGAGCGGCGTCGCCTCCGCCCGGAGGGCGACCTCGAAGAGGTGCAGGCTGAGGTGCACCGCGCGGTCGACGAGTATCAGCGCCGTGCGCACCTCGGAGACGAGATTCCCCTCAGCGATCCGGGAGAGATGGTCGGTCGGGTCCTGCAGTCGATCACGGACTTCGGCCCACTGACCGAGTTGATCGCCCGGCCCGACGTGGAGGAGATCTTTTTCGAAGGACCGAGAGTGTCGTATCTCGACTCGTCCGGACGGCTCCGCGGCCTGGCGGTGCCGACGGGTGAGGCAGAGAACCGCCAGATCGTCGAGCGGCTGCTCGCGCCCACCGATCGTCAACTGAACACGAAGCACCCGATCGTGCAGGCGCGCGTCCTGCAGGGAAGCGCCCGCCTCACAGCTGCGATCCCGCCCATCAGCGACCGGCTCTCGGCGACGCTCCGGCGCTACACGATCCGCAACGTCACGCTCGGCAGTCTTGTGGCTCTGGATTCGATCAGCCCGGAGGCCGCCGACTTCCTCTGGGCGATGATGCAGGTGCGCAGCCGGATCGCGATCTCGGGTGAGCCCGGAGCCGGCAAGACCACGATGGCGGCGGCGCTCATCGCCGCGGAGCCGGCGAGTCACTGCGTCCGGTGTTGCGAGGAGATCCGTGAGATCGCCGTCCCGGTCACGCACGGGTCGTACTACGAGGTCCGGCCGTCGGCACTCGACGGCACCGGTGAGATCAGCCTGCGCGATCTGGTCAAGTTCGTCCTCGCGATGCGTCCGGATCGCATCGTCGTAGGAGAGGTGCGCGGCGCCGAGGCGTTCGAGCTCAGCAGGGCCGTCAACGCCGGCTGTGGCTTCCTGTGCACGATCCACGCCAACAACGCGGCCGAGGCGCTCCACGCGCTCGTGAACGCCGCGTTGATGGCAGGCGAGAACGTCACCGAGCGCATCGTCAGCAAGGTGTTCTCCCAGTCGCTCGACCTCCTCGTCCATCTCGACCGCGACGACATCCCGCCCAACGACAGTGACGGCATACGCCGCCAGGTCATGGAGATCGTCGCCGTGGTCCCCGCGCTGAGCGAGGACTTCACCGTCGAGCCGATCTTCGCTCGAGAGGCGCTCGGGCGTCCGTTGGTCTGGACCGGTGTCCTCCCAGCCGGACTCGAGAACCGCGTCGACCGGTCGCTGCCTCGAGGCCTCACCCTGCGGTCCATCGTCGGGGGGGCCGAGGTGCCCAGATGACCCTGCTCGCGGGGCTCGCCGTCGGCGTGTTCGTGTACTTCCTCGTCGGGGTCCTGACGGGGTACACGCCCCAGATCAAGATGCGGCGCTTCCGGCGCCGCACGCAGATCAGCAACCGGCAGCTCTGGCTGAACCAGGCCGGGGTGAAAGTTGCCAATACCCACTGCAGACCTCGTGAGACTCCCCGCGCGCCATCGTTTCAGCACTACGACTCGCGGGGGAAGAGGAACAAAAGCCGCCTTGTTCGTGGGAACGAACGCGTTCGATACGAACGCGAGCGGGAAGAGAACGATGACCCCGATGGATTGCGCGGACTCGGGGCCTTTTATCGCGAGGCCGATGCAGGCGCCGAGCCAGCTCAGCGCGTAGCCGAACAAGAGTGCGATGCCGAAGCCTGCGAGCAGCCCGACCGCACCGGTTTCCGGCCGCCAGCCGACGAGCAAACCCGCGAGCGCCACGAATGCCGCGCACATGATGCTGGCGAAGAGATCGGGGGCCTCGACCGCCTCGCGGCTGCCGCGTGGATCGCCCTCCCGATCACGCACCACATGGTCCCCGCGGCTTAGCCACTATGCGAGCTCTGCCGCGGACGCTCCCGCGAGCTCGGGTCGCTGCTCGAACAGGTAGCCGAGTTGGCGGACCACGCGCGAGACCGACGACGTGTCCGACACGCGTTCACGAGCGCCGCGCGAGGTCGAGTCAGTTCATCGCATTAGTTCGCGATGCCCACGACCTGGCCGATCGATGTCGGGTCGCCGATGAGGCGGAGCATGAGGTCGGCGACGTCGGCCCGAGAGATCAGGAAGCCCCGTCGGAGGTTGTGGCCGTACGCGGTCCGGTAGCGGCCGGTGGGCGGTTTGTCGGTGAGGCGGGGCGGGCGGACAATGGTCCAGTCGAGCTGGCTGTCGCGCACGATCTCTTCCATCGCCGCCAGGTCGCCGTACTGGTTCCGGAGCGCGAGCTTGGTGAGGGGCGAGAAAAAGTGGCGCATGAAGAATCCGTCGCCAGGGTCATGGCGCGGCGGGTGGGGATGCGATGGGGACGGAACGGTGCCGATGGGGGCCGCGCTGA
>DATFXL010000088.1:0-6952 GCA_035316025.1 Acidimicrobiia bacterium | reverse complement strand
GGTCGGTACCGTCGACGACGCGTGAAAGACAACGAATCCGGGGCCGGCGTACCAGGCGAGTCCGTCGACAGCGACGACTGGATGGGCCGCCTGGCTGAGCACTACGCCCGCTTCCGTCGCAGCTACCCGGACGATCGGCTCCTGATCGTGTTCGACATCGACGGCACGATCCTCGATCTGCGTCACATGGTCCGCCACGTGCTCCTCGAGTACGACCGGGACCACGGGACCGAGTTGTTCCACGGCCTGCCTGTCGACGACATCGACGTGCACGAGAATCGTGTCGAGGAATTCCTGGACGGGCGAGCCTTGCCCGCCAGCACCCGCGACGAAGTGCTCGCCTGGTACCTCGACCGCCGCTGGCAGCCCGAGTCGGTACTCGCCGCCCACCGGCCCTACCGCGGCGTGCTCGAGGTGATCCGCTGGTTCCAGCTCCAGCCCGAGACGTTCGTCGGGCTCAACACGGGCCGCCCGGAACGCCTGCGCGACGAGACGCTTCGGTCGCTCAACGCGCTCGGGCGCGAGTATCGGGTCGAGTTCCGTTCCGACCTGGTCGTCATGAACGAGCGCGGCGGCGAAGAGGACGTCCTCGCGAGCAAAGTCGCCGGGCTCCGACACCTCACCGACGCCGGCTATCGGCCGTTCGCGGTCGTCGACAACGAGCCGGCCGTCATCGCTGCCCTGGCCGACGCCGACACCAGCAAGGAGATCCTGTTTCTCCACGCGCAGACGCTGTCGGAGTCGCGCCGGGTGCCGACGCCGCGCACCGTGCGGGGTCGGTCGTACGACCTCACCGCCCTCGTCGCCGAGAGCGACCTGCCCCATCACGTGCAACTCGTGTGGCACGGCGTCAACGACGAGGCCAACGTGCGTCAGTTCCTCGGATCCCGGGTGCACTGGGCCGAGTGCGACGTGCGCCGTGACCCGCTGGGTCGCCTCGTGCTCCGGCACGACTCGTTCGAGCGGACGCCGTGGAACCGCTCTGAGCCTCTGCTCCTTCTGGACGACCTCCTCGCCCGGCTCCACGAGAACGGCCGGGGCGTCAAGCTCGACCTGAAGGACGGCGAGGCGATCCTCCACGATGTGCGGGCCGCCGTCGACGCGCACGGCTTCGCCGACGAGGACCTGTGGTTCAACGGGCGAATCGAAGCGCTGGGCGAGGACGGCGTCGCCCGCATCGTGACCGCGCACCGCGACGCGACCGTGCAGTGCCCGGTCGACTTCCTCGCCCCGCTCGTGCTCGCCGCCCCCGAGCGCGCATGGGACACGATCAAGCTGCTGACGGCATGGGGCGTGAACCGCTTCTCGGTGAGCTGGGCCGGCGAGCACGCCCGGGCGTTGCTCGAGGCGCTCGAGGACTTCGGCTGCGAAGTGAACCTCTACGCAGTGCCCGACCTCGAGGCGTTCCTTCGGGCCGCGTTGCTGCTCCCGACGTCGATCACGACCGACTTCAACTTCCCGGCCTGGCACTACTTCGGCCGCGGTGCCGGCGAAGAGCGCCGTTACCACCGCTACTCCGTCGACGTCCTCGTCCCCCCGACGACTGACGTCGCGTGATCATGCGTACGTGGGAACCAAAGAGTCACCCTGGGCACCCATCATCGAGCTAGCCCCACCCGGAGCCGGCGCCCTGAACCATGCCGAAGGGACCGGTCGGCCAGTGGAAGCAGTCCATCATCAGCTGGTCGACCTCCTCGGCGGTTGCGATGCCTTCGCTCACGACCTTCTGCGCCTCGGAGACCATGGCGAAGTAGACGCGGTTGGTCACGAATCCCCAGGCCATCGGCGTGTCCCGCACGACGACGGGGTTCTTGCCACACGCCGTCGCCACGTCCGTGACGGTTGCGACGGTCTCGTCGCTCGTGTCACGTGTCGAGACGAGCTCGGCCAGGCGCATCACCGGCGCCGGCGATGCCCAATGCCAGCCGATGACGCGATCGGCGCGGTCGGTCGCGGCCGCGAGCCCGGCGATCGCGAACCCCGACGTGTTCGAGGCGAGGATGGTCGACTCCGGCGCGGCGCGGTCGAGATCGCGGAAGACGCGCACCTTCAGCTCGAGGCGCTCCGGCACGGCCTCGACGACGAGGTCGGTGACGGCGGCATCGTCGAACGAGCCGGTGAAGCTGAGACGCGCCAGAGCGGCGTCGGCCTGCTCGCGGGTCAGCTTCCCGCGCTCGACGCCCCGCTCCAGCCCGTAGCGGCCGGTCGTGACGTGCTCCCGACCCTTCTCGAGCGCAGCGTTGTCGACGTCGTAACAGACGGTCTCATACCCGGAACTGGCCGTCACCTGCGCGATTCCGCTGCCCATCACACCCGCGCCGAGCACTCCGATCTTCTTCACGTCGGTCATGTCGCAACCCGCACGATCAGTTTCCCGGTGTTCGCGCCAGTGAACAGCTTGCGGAAGGCGGCGGGCGCGTTCTCCAGACCGTCGACGACGTCCTCGGCATAGCGGATCCGGCCCTCCTGCACCCATTGCACGAGCTGCGGAATCGCCTCGAGGAACCGATCCCGATAGTCGAGCAGGATGAAGCCCTGCATCCGACCCCGTTGCGGGATGAGGTTGATCACGTTGCGCGGTCCGGGCGCGAGTTCGGATGTGTCGTACTGCGAGATCGCCCCGCACAGGACAACCCGGCCGTACAACGCGAGCTGGCCCAGGGCGGCGTCGAGGATCTCGCCGCCGACGTTGTCGAAGAACACGTCGATCCCGTCCGGGCAGGTCTCCCGGAGCCGCGCGCTCACGTCTTCGGACTTGTAGTCGATGGCGGCATCGAACCCGAGCTCGTCGGTGAGCCATGAGCACTTTTCGGGTCCACCCGCGATGCCGACGACGCGGCACCCTTGGATCCTGGCGATCTGGCCCGCGACCGACCCGGTCGCGCCGGCCGCGCCGGACACCACCACGGTCTCGTCCTCCTTTGGTTGCCCGATGTCGAGCAAACCGAAGTAGGCCGTAAGCCCGGTGACACCGAACACGCTGAGGTACGCGGTGAGCGGCTCCTGGCGCGGGACCGTCATCAACCCCTCGGGCCCGGGACGCGCGAGGTAGTAGTCCGACCAGTGCATCATGCCGAAGACGACGTCGCCCTCGGTGTAGGCGGCGTTGCGGGAACGGACCACCTCGCCGAGGCCGCCGGCGCGCATGGCGTCGCCGACCTGGATGCCCGGCACGTACGTGTCGAGACCGTTCATCCACACGCGAATCGCGGGGTCGAGCGACAGATACAGTGTGCGGACGAGCGCCTCGCCGTCGGCGGGCTCGGGCACGGGCTCCTCGACCACGTCGAAGTGCTCGTCCCCGAGGGCGCCGCTGGGATGCGCGGCCATCCTGATCACGCGGTGCGTGCCGGTGTCTGCGGTCACGTCGCGTCGGGGAGCTCGATGCGGGCCAGCCAGAGTCCGGGGGCATCCAGCTCGGCCGGTGTCGGCAGCATTCGCTCCGACTCCCACAGCCGGTTGAGGCCCTCGGGCCCGGCCCGGTCGATGACTCCGCGGCAAAACGCCGCACCCTGCTCGTAGTGGTGGCGCTCCAGCTTCAACCCGAGCAGACCCTCGATGAACACCTCGGCCTCGCCCCGCTCGACCCGGTGTCGCTCCATGGCCTCATGGATCTGACGGAACGACGGGATGAGCTTCGCGCCCACGCGTTCGAGGACCGAGTCGGCGTAGCCCTCGAGCACCGAGGTGAGCAGCTGGAGCTGGCGGCGGGGCTCGTCCTGGCGCGCTGAGTGCATCGCACCGAGGAGCGCTTCGGGATCCTCGGCGATCGACCCCAACGTCGACGGGTCAGCGGGGTCGACCGAGCCGAACCGGTCTTCCAGCGCACTCGGATCGACCTCGTACGCCGAGACGTACTGAGTCGACAACCGCACGAGGCGTTCGCGCACCCACGCCACCGACCGTTCGGCCGCGTGCACGACCTCGTGCACGGCGACGTAGAAGCGGAGATCCGCCCGGTCGAGTGACCACGCCTCCTCGAAGTTGTCGATGTTCTGCACGACGAAGCAGAGGCTCGGCTTGTCGCTCGTCGGGAGAGGCAGGTCGTAGCGCCCGAGCGCGTGCTGCGCGAGGTAACCGATCATGGACCCCGCCTGCATTCCGAGAAGCGCCGGCGCCAGCATCTGCATCATCCCGCCGAGCATCTCGGGCCCGAACGGGCTCGCGCCCGGCACCCCCGCCGGCCCGGGCTCGCCGGATTCGAGCTCGCCCGGCGCCGGCCCCGCTTCCCGCATGACCTTGCCGAGCGTGGTCGCCAGTGCCTCGAGCACGGGACGCAACGCGTCCAGGTGGAGAGCGGCCCATCCCTGCGGGCCGAGCGTGCGCAGCGATGCTGCGTACGTGCCGGTCAGGTCGGTCTCCCCGACGACGTGCGTCTCCGCGGCGCGCGTGAGCTCCTCGAGCTGGGCATGCGCGGCGGGATCGATGGGCCGCTCGGTGCCGCCATCGACTGCGACCCACGCCGCGATCTGGCGGGCGACGTCCCAGTTGATCGGACCCTGCGTCTGCAGCATGCGCATGATCTGCGCGAGATCGAAGCCGCCGCCGCCGAACGGCATCCCCGGAAAGCCCGACGGCGACGACTCGTCGCGCCTCTCGGGCTTGTCGGGCTCGTCAGGGTCGCCAGGTTGAGGACGGTCCGTCACGCGGCCAGTCTATGGACGTGGTTGCGATCGCCGTCACCGGTGCTTCCGGGCTCGTAGGCCAGCGATTGCTGCCGAAGCTGGCCGAGGACGAGGGCGTGACGCACCTGATCGGCCTCGACGTACACGATCCTCGACGCCGCGTCCGCAACCTCGACTTCCATCGCGTCGACATCGGCGGGGCGGAGCTCAAACCGCTCCTCGAAGCGGCCGACGTGCTCGTCCATCTCGCGACTGTCGTCGACCCGATCCCCGACGAGACCCTCATGGCCCGTGTGAACGTCGAGGGCACCCGGCGCGTCCTCGACGCCGCCGCCGCCGTCGGCGTGCGGAAGGTGATCCGGGTGTCCAGCGCGGCCGTCTACGGAGCATGGGCCAACAACCCCGTGCCGCTGACGGAGGACACTGCCCTGCGGCCGAACCCCGGCTTCGCCCCCGGCGTGCACGCGGCGGAGGTCGAGCGTCTACTCGGCGAGTGGAGCGAGGAGCACCCGGCGGTGACGGTCACCACCCTGCGCTCCGCCCCGGTGCTCGGCGCCGGCGCCGAGCGGCTCCCATCCCGGCTCCTCCTCGGCCGGCCGCCGCTGCGCGTTCGCGGCGCCACACCGCCGGTGCAGGTCGTCCACGTCGACGACCTCGTCGACGCCCTCCTGCTCGCGGTCGCCGACGACCTGCCCGGTACCTACAACGTCGCCGCCGACGGGTGGCTCGGCGCCGATGACGCCCGGGCATTGCTGCCCCGCTCGCTCCTTCCGCCAATGCCGGCCGAGCTGCTCGAGCGGACGCTGGCCCGGGCGTGGGGGAGCGGCCTCGGCGACGTCCCGCCCAGTGTCGTGCCCTACCTCGTCCACCCGTGGGTCGTGGCCAACGATCGCCTCCGGGCCGCAGGCTGGCAGCCGCGTCACTCCAACGAGGACGCCATCGTCGAGGGCCTCGACTCGCTCCCGCCCCCGTCGCATGCGCTCCGGTACGTCGCCGGCGCCGTGTGCGCGGCGACGCTCGGCACCGCCGTCGGCTTTCTGATCCGCCATCGGCGGCGCGGCAGGCGCGCCCGCACTGCCTAGACGTCTCGGCGAACGCCGATCGCGGGCGGAGGAGTCAGCCGCCGGTCGGCGTGAAGTTCTCCCGGCGCCACTCGTCCCACTCGGCGGTGAAGTAGCGCACGCGCGTCTTCTTGTACTCCTTGATCGACCAGAGGAGCGCGTAGTCGTCGACGCCGGTCTCGGCCTCGATGGCGGCGATGGTCTGCTCGCAGTCGCGGGCGTTGTGGCCGTGCACCATGGTGAAGACCGAGTACGGCCAGTCCTCGTAGGTCGGCCGCCGGTAGCAGTGACTGACGAACGCGAAGCCGGCCATGCGCGGGCCCATCTCCTCGAGCCGCTCGTCGGGGACGGCCCAGACACCCATCGCGTTGGCCTTGTAGCCGGCGCTGCGGTGGTTCATCACCGCCGCGAAGCGTCGCATCAGCTTCCGCTCCTTGAACGAGCGCAGCATGCCGAGCAGCTTCTCCTCGTCGGTGCCGATCGACTCGGCCTCGACGGCGAACGGCCGCTCGACCAGCGGCAGGTCCGCCTGCGAAACCCGGATGGCGGCGACCTCGAGGTCGGACAGCTCCGGCGCCTCCATGTGCTCCCTGCGCTCGGGTCGCTCGTGCTCCTCGACGTCGGCGCGGGCATCGGCGGGTGTCTGCCCCGTCATGTCGAGCTTCACGCCGATCTTGTAGAGCTTGAGCGTCGGGAGCTTGCGGGTGACGACCGCACCGGACTCGCGGTGCAACACCTCGATGTGGTCTTCGAGCGACTCGCCGGGCGGCACCGCGATCGTGTACCAGAGGTTGTAGCGGTGGTTGCGCTTGTAGTTGTGGCTGACGCCCGGGTGCAGGCTGACGGCGGCGGCGGCCTCGTCGACCCGGTCGGGATCGATCTTGGCCGCGACGAGGGCGGAGAAGTACCCGAGCGCGCGTGTGTCGAAGATCGCCGACAGCTGACGCAGCACGCCGAGGTCCTTGACCTTGGCGATCCGAGCCATGACCTCGGCCTCGTCGACGCCGAGGCGCTCGGCGAGCACCGCGAAGGGCCGGGGCTCGAGCGGGAAGTCCCACTGCACGGCGTTCAGCAGCGCGGCGTCGATCGGGCTGCGGCCGTCGGCGGCTTCGCTCATGCGGGTCCTCTCGAGTCGACGCGCGGACGGCTCCATGGTCGCGCGCTCGGCCGGCTCCGGGCGATGCGGAGCGGGTGGCCGGCGCCCGAGAGCGGGCCGCCCGTCACGTGGTCGTCGTCGTGGCTACGGGGCGCGTCACGGCCGTGGTC
>DATFXL010000087.1:0-5393 GCA_035316025.1 Acidimicrobiia bacterium | reverse complement strand
CTTTCGCGATCGACGAGCACGCCGATACCCGCCGACATGCAGCTGAGGGGCAGCAAGAGTCCAACCGTTGCGATCGCGACGAAGCTCATGTAGTCGATCCCGCCGACGTTGGTTACCTGATCGGCGAGTGCGGGAGCGATGACCAGTGCGAACAGGACGGGCGTGAGCAGCGGTACGAGGAGCTCTCGCGGCGTGCGAACGCTGAGCGCGAATCGCCGCTGCACGAGGGTGCTCAGCGCTCGCGCGCTCCGGGGGGAGGTAGGCGCGAGAGGTTGTGACGCCGTCGTGGGCGAGGCAGGTGTGGCAATGGTGACCATCGGTTCTCCTTTTGAGTCAGGCGGCGGCCAGGCGGCCGCCGGTGAGGCGGAGGTACACGTCATCGAGGGTGGGGCGACGGGTTGTGAGCTCGGTCGTGTTCAGCCCGATCTGGTCGATCGTGAGCACGGCGGCGTGCGCGGACGATCCGTGCAGCGGGATAGTGAGCGTGCCACCGAGCGAGAACGCGTCGTCGGCCGCCACACCGTGCGCGCGCAACCTCGTGAGCGCAGCGGTCGGGTCTTCGTCGACTCGAAGTTCGAGTACCTCTGTGCCGAGCGCCCCCAACAGTGCCTGCGGCCGGTCGAGAGCGACGATCCGACCCGCGTGCATGATCGCGACGCGATCGCAGAGTCGCTCGGCCTCGTCGAGGTAGTGCGTCGTAAGGACGACGGTCATCTCTCTCCGCCGACGCAGTCCGTCGATGAGGTCGAGCAGCTCGTGCCGGATGAGTGGATCCAAACCGACGGTCGGCTCGTCGAGGAACAGGACCTGCGGTTCGGAGAGGAGGGCCCGGGCGAGCTCCAACCGGCGGCGCTGGCCCCCGCTGTAGTTCGAGACCGGCCGGCCGATGACTTCTCGGAGTCCGAATGCGTCGACGACCTCTCCAAGTCGCTCTGCCGCGGCGCCGGCATCCAGACCCCACAGTCGGGCATGGATCTCGAGGTTTCGTCGCCCGGTGAGCGGCCGGTCGAGGACGGCTTCCTGGAAGACGACGGCGCTCACGCGGCGGGCTTCCAGGGGGTCGTCGGCCACCTCACGGCCCGCCAGACGCGCGCTTCCCGCGGTCGGTGCAACCGTCCCAGTGAGCATGCCGACGGTGGTCGATTTGCCGGCACCGTTGGGACCCAGCAGCCCGAAGACCTCACCGGATGGGACATCGAAGTCGATCTCGCGCACTGCCTGGACCCCGCCCGGGTACGTCTTGGTCAGCCCCCGGACTTCGACTGCAAGCGATGTCATGGCTTTCTCCGTTCGAAGATGTGGACTACTGCTGTCAAGGACGGACGTCCGGTCGAGGTTGTGACACGGCCAGCCCAATTGCCCGGCCGGTGTCACACTCCAATCGCTTCGCTCGTCCTACGAGAGATGGACCACAAGCCAATGGCGAACCCGGCCGAGGCCGACCCTCGTGTTGCCGACGCCTGGCGCGATCACCGCCAGCGCCTGATGGATGTCGCGTACCGGATGCTCGGGAGCGTCAGCGACGCCGAGGACGTCGTACAGGAGGCGTACGCCCGGCTCGTACGCCATGGCGTCGACGGCATCGACGACGTGCGCGGCTGGCTCGTGACCGTGACCAGCCGGCTGTGCCTCGACCAGCTCCGGTCAGCAGCGTCCCGGCGCACCAGCTACGTCGGGCCGTGGCTGCCCGAGCCGGTTGTGGACCTCCCATCGCTCGGAGCCAACCCCGCCGACCGCGTCACACTCGATGACTCCGTTCGCATGGCCCTGCTGGTCGTGCTCGAGCAGCTCTCCCCGGCCGAGCGGACCGCGTTCGTGCTCCACGACGTCTTCCAGATGTCGTTCGACGAGATCGCCTCGATCGTCGGCCGGTCGTCGGCGGCTGTTCGACAGCTCGCGAGCCGGGCCCGCCGCCACGTCCGCACTGAAACCGAGCCCGCTCGTTTCCAGGCCGACCTCGACGAGCAGCGGAGGCTCGCCGAGGAGTTCGCGGCTGCGGCCACCGGCGGCAATCTCGCGGCCCTGCTCGAGGTGTTGGACCCAGACGTGGTCGGCGACGCCGATTCCGGCGGCCTCGTGCCCGGCGCGCCCCGGCATCCCGTTGTCGGCCGGGACGCCGTTGCCCACAATCTGCTGCGCAGGGTCGCCGGGAGCGGAGTGGAGTTTCGCCCGGCGGACGTGAACGGCGAGCCGGGTGTGATCGGAGTGCAGGACGAGCGAATCGTTGCCGCGGTGGTCCTGTTCACCCAAGACGGATTGATTCACCACATCCACGCGATCCTCAACCCAGAGAAGCTCGCGCACCTCGCCCGCTGAGCAGGAGCTACAACGCGGCTCCGTGTCGAAGCATCGTGCTAGCGCGAATCGAGCGCGCCCATACGCGCCGTTCTGGCGCAGCTGATTGAGTGGAGAGCCGTCGTTATGTACGTGCTGCCTGCGGGACGTGCTGGCTACGACGTCATGCGGGAGACGCTCGGCGAGTTTGTCGTTTCGAGCCGGTGTTCTGCGCGCGTTGTGATCGGGGCCGGTCAGGGTTCGGGGACGACGCCAAACAGCCTCGGCGGCAGCCTGGTCGGCGTGCGCTTTAGCGATGTGCGACGCGGATACGTGTTTGGTAACGCTCGAGCGCAGCGAGGTGGTTGTGGTCGGCGCGGAGGCCGATGTATCCGTCGGGGCGCACAGCGAGGAGTGTGGTGCCTTGGACGCCGAGGAGATCAGCTGCGACGGGGTCGAGGTGTTCGCTCAGCTCGGGCAGGTCCGGACCGGCGCCGAGGGTGACGGCTGCTTCGAACAGGGGCGACTCGGTGGTGAGCTCGTGGAGGGAGTCGAGGAGGCCCGCCAGCGCGGTGCCTGGTGCGGTTGGGCCGCCCAGGAGTAGGAGTGTGTGGCCGGCGCGGTGGGTAAGCCCGGGCAGTCGACCGGGCCCGCTCGCGGATGCTTCGACTGGGATGGTGTCGGGGAGGCGTTGTCCCGGAGCGAGGCTGCGGTTGGGGTCGCCCGCGATGATGGGCGACCCGGAGTAGTCCACGTTCAGCTCGGCCTCGGCGACTGCTTCGTGGTGTCGGGACGCGGGGTCGGTGAGGGTGGCTCGCAGCGTCTGGTCGCGGGTTTTGCGTTCCGTCGGGTCGTTCATCGTTTGGGCGTGCTCGAAGTCGTCTCCGGAATCGGCGACCCTCTGGGCTGCCGGGCGTCGCTCGGCTTCGTAACTGTCGAGCAGGGCGCTGTCGGCGGCGCCGTGGTGGACCAGGGCGAGCTTCCAGGCCAGGTTGACGGCGTCTTGGAGACCGGTGTTCATGCCATGCCCCTGAGCGGGCGAGCAGAGGTGCGCCGCGTCGCCGGCCAACAGAGTGTGCCCGGATCGGAATCGGGTGGCCACCTTGGAGTGGCAGTGGAATCGCATCGGGTTCTCCACGTCGACGAAAGACACGGCGGAGTAGTAGCGGCGGATGGTCGACGCGGCGTCGGCCACGAGATCTGACTCCGCCGAGCTCGGCCGCAAGTAGACGCGCCACCGGCGGCCGGGAAGCGCCGTCAAGATGACCGGGATCTCGTCGAGGTAGACGAAGGTGACGTCGAACGCCTCGGCCCAGCCCTGCAACGTGGCGTCGAATACCGCCCACGGTTCGGCGATGTCGTGGCCCACGAAACGGATGCCACTCGCATCGCGCGTAGGGCTGTGGATGCCGTCGCATCCCACCACCCAGCGGGCCTCGACCTGGTCGCGGTCGCCGTCGCGCTCGATCTCGGCCAGGACGCCGTCGGGATGGGGCGTGAGCCCGACCAGCCGAGAAGATCGGTGCACCTCGCCGCCCTGTTCGTGGAGGTAGTCGGTGAGGATGGACTCGGTGACCTCCTCGGACACCCCGAGATTGAACCCGTAACGACTTCCGCACTTCGAGAGGTCGAACGCTCCGAGCACCTCGCCGCCGGAGTGGATCTTCGCGCCTCGCTGCGGGGTCCCGGCGTCGAGGAACCGTTCGACGAGTCCTAACGACTCGAAGACCTCGAGCGAGCGCGGATGCACCACCGTCGCGCGGTCCCAATGAAGCGGCCCAGGCCGCGCATCAATCAGCTGGCACGGCACACCGCGCCGGTGAAGCTCCGAAGCCAGCAGCAGCCCCGTCGGCCCCGCACCGACCACGACCACCAACGGGCGCTCGCTCCCGCGATCGGATGCGCCCGTCTCAATCACTTCCACCTCTTAAGCAATCCCGCTCGTCCCCTCTCTGGTTCCTCACCGGAAACGAGACAAGCCTGCGGAACGGTGACTCTCAACGCCACCCACACTGAACCACACCGTCAGAGCCTCTTCCCCTTGCGCCCGAACCGGCGATCTGTGCCGTTTTCCCGAGCGCGTAAGTGCCGATATTGCGCGCACCGTAGCTCGCATCTGCGAGCGTTCTGTGCGCGCGTTCGGTGCGCGTCGCCTGGGCGCAGATCGGCAGTTATGGCGCGAGACTGAGCTTCCATGAGAGTCAGGGAGGCGTTCTTCAGCATCCCGGTCGCCCACATGGAACGGGCGAGACAGTTCTACGTCCGTGCGCTCGACGCGTCTGTGCAGTATGAGTCACCAGTCTGGTCATCGTTACGGATCGCTGGAGTCCGAATCGGGCTAAACGCGACGTCTTCGGAGACGGCGCTGAACACCGGCCTGCACTTCGTCGTCGACGACCTTCAGTTAGCGTCCGACGAAGTCGTGCGTGCTGGTGGCGTCTTGGTTACAGATCCGACCGAAGTCCAGCCGGGCGTGGTCGTCGCTGAGGCTTCGGACACTGAGGGAAATACCTTCACGCTCAGTCTGGCCGCCGAGGACTGAGTCTCCCGCCGAGAGCGAAGCGCAGATTGCCCGATCTGGAGCTCGAGCGCCGACGTGTTCTCGCGCCCGAACTCCGGATCGGTGGGGTTCAGCGCGAGGCGCCGGCGACGAACGTCGCCACGATATAGGTGGCATGTCGGTCGAGAGATTGGCGTCCTTGGTCGTAGCGCATGGTGGTGCGCGGGTCGGCGTGGCTGGCTGCTTCCTGCACGTCGCGAAGCGGGACTCCGGCGTCGAGCGCAGCCGTGATGAACGCGTGTCGTAACGTGTGCGGTCCGACGCGCTTGGTGATTCCTGCCTTGCGGGCGATGCGACGCACGATCCGGCCGACGGCGCGGCGGTCGAGCCGCTCGCCGGCTCTGTCGACAAAGACTGGGCCTTCGAGCCGTTCGCCGATCGCGCGGTCGAGGGCCCGAGCCACCCGCGGCGCCAGCGCCATTGTGACGACCTTGCTGCCCTTGCGGGTCACGGTCACGGTCCGATGACCTCGCTCGAGGCCGAGGGCGTCGATATCAGCGCCGACGGCTTCGGAGACCCGCAGCCCATTCGGCGCTAGTAGCGACACGAGCGCGTGGTC
>DATFXL010000086.1:0-22434 GCA_035316025.1 Acidimicrobiia bacterium | reverse complement strand
GGGGCCGGGCTTCGGTGCGCCGGGAATGGGTCCAATCAGGTAGTCGAGCCCATCGTGGGTTCCTCGTCGCAGGAATTCTTCATCCTGATGTAGACGCATGAACAAGTAATCCATAGGTCGTCCTCGCTTATGGGTGCTTCGCTTCCCTGCCGTCACGGTGAAGACGACCGTTGGATCATCCGCGCTCGCGCCCCCTGTCGGCTGTTCAGCACGTCACAGAGTCGGCGTGACACTCGGCACACGCCTCCGAAACAACTAGAGCGGGGCGGCGGATCGACGGTATGGGAGCAGCACATCGAAGGGCCATGCTCCGACGGTCAAGTGTCGCTGGACCGCGGCCTCCAGTCTTCGTCTCCGATTCGTGGCGAGACATTCGATGCAGGAAGCGCGCGTGCTCGCTCGACGACATCGTCCACGTCGGGTCGCTCCTCACCACGGACAGGTCGACCGGCAAACGCCCGCCACTTCATCGCAGTCAGAGCGCGAGTAACCGCGACGAAGATGTCCAGCCGGTCGCCCAGGCGCGGCTTCCCTAGTGGCCGTGGGCGCTGGCATTTGGCGGGTCGCAAGAGCGCCGAGAAGACGGTCGAGTCCTTGCAGGTCCGCCAGCGAGGGGGGTGCCTCGGGCGTCGCCCTTCAGGTACTCAGTCAGGGCCGGAAGTTCTTCCAGCGGCGGAGTCGACCACGTCGAGGGCAGCCAAACGGCGCGCGTGTGGAGGCTGGTCAGACTGTGGCCGCTACGACTCACGCGTAAGGATGCCGTGGGACAGCTCGCGTGACGCCGACACCTCGCACGTCAACTACCCGACGCCAGAGGTGGCGCTGCTGTACAAGAGCAAGATGGCCCGTCCAAAGGACTTCGGTGACTTCGCTGCGCTCCTCCCGCATCTCGACGCTCATCGCCGCACATGGCTCGCCGATGCGATCGCGCTCGCGAACCCTGAGCATCCGTGGGTGTGGGCGCTGAAGGAGCAGCGGTGGTCACGTCGCGACACCGACTCCGCCTGACCCGGGCTTGGAGCCGAAGCCGAGAATCGAAACCGCGACCTCACCTTGGCGAGGTGATGCCGACTTCCACACTGGGGACCGCTCCCAATCGCTGGTGTCTACAACGGCGGGTATCCGCGACCTTGGCCGGGTTGAGACGTAGCGTCTGCAACCTGAGGTCCTTTGGTGCTTGGCGGCCGTCTCGGGTCCTCGAGAGATCCAGCGCTCAGGGAAGTCGGTGTCCCCGCGCGCGCCGGCATCCCCTGTTCAGGTCATCGTCGTCCGGGTTCTGAAGGCTAGTGCGATGGCTCACCCCCTAGACGGTGTGCAGCTGAAGTGCGAGCGGGCTCGGTGCCACCTCAACACGCTCAAAGCACAATTCGACGCCTTTACGCGCGACGCCTTTCGCATCCGGCACGACATAAAAGACCACGGCCGAGAACATGTGTACCGGATCGTTCGTCTCAAGAAGCCGCGGCCCGAGTGGGGACCAATCATCGGGGACTGCCTTGGCAACGCCGAGTCGGCACTCGACTGTCTCGCCTACCAATTGGCGGTCCTTCATACCGGAAGGCTGACACCTAATCTTGCTCGTGACATCCGTTTCCCGGTCTACCCGTCGCCGAGCGCATTCTGGAACAACTTGCCGAGGCTGCGACCCATTGGGCCAGGCTTAGTGGCGCCGTTGGAGCGGCTGCAGCCGTACCACGGCGCGCGCGGCCCCGACAACCATTGGCTCATGATCCTCAAGCGCCTGTCGGCCTTCGACAAGCACCGCACAGTTCATACAACCGGCTACCGGTTCGGTGGCATGGCTCACCACGAACCCGACAGCCTGATCGACACCGCGTTTCCCAGGGGCCAGCTGAAACTCGGCGCCGTCCTCGCACGATTCGTCTTTGATCCACCGGCCCCGGAGGCGGACGTGAATCCGAGCTTCACCGTCCACATCACGTTCAAGGACACTCCGCTCGCGGACGGCGTCGAGGTCTTGCCGATGCTGAACACGATGTGCACGCGTGTCGACGCCGTCGTTGATACCTTCCGGTCGCTGTTCAGCTAGGACGGATGGCCCCCCGGATGACAGAGGTCCGATCAGGACTCTCTCGCAACCGCCGGTATCTGCTATCGGTAGTGCGCTCGGGATGACGCCGTCGGCTACGTAGCGCACCCACTTGACCACCATCAGTGGTGAGTCGTAGGTTGTGGATAACTCCCGAGGCAGCCCGCTCATACCTCCGCCCAAGGGCGCCGGGAGGAAGTGGGAGGCGGGAGACTCGCTGTTCACGACCGGAGCTCTCGCTTCCCGCGTCCCGATGACCACGAGCCGGGCTCGTGTCGCGGATTGAACCATCAGTACCGCGCAACCGCGGAAGCGCTCATCGACCACACGACCCCGTGACAAGGCAGATGTTGGCGCGGTCGGATTCGCGACCGGGTCGGCTCTTCGTTTGGCGCGGCAGTGTGGCTGACGTCACCGCAGAACTGTGCCGGGCAGCACAGATCACCGAAAGCAGCAAGCCCATGATGGGCGTTGCCGAGGGACACCCCCATCACACTGCGTGTCCTCGGAGCAACGTGGAAGGCGGGAGGCCGGGCAGGGACAACCGTTGCGCCTCCCGCCTTCTACGCGTGCGGCCGTCCGCGGGGAAAGCGATCGACGGGCCCGGGCTTCGGGTTCGGGCCGAACCCCACCTGTTGACGCTCGGAGAACGTGTCCTTTGTCACGTTGCGTGCCCACGGAACCACCGCGCGACACTGGTCGGACCTCCCAGGGAGGTCGCGTCCCCCCAGCGTTGGACCTTCCTCCGGGAAGGAACGGGAGGCGGGAGACGCAATACGACCGGGTCTCTCGCCTTCCGCGTCGCGGTGGCTGCTCCACGGCTCAATCTCAAACGAGAGAGGCGGATCCGACGATGGCCGGCGTGGTCGTGCTCGGCACCGATGGATCGGACTTGGCGAGCCGCGCTCTCGAGGCAGGCTGTTCCGTGTTGCGCCCTATCGGCCGCGCGATCGTCGTCACCGTCATCGACGACCTCGACCCGATGCTCGTCACCGACGCGGGCGGTCACGCGGGACCGACGTTGTCGTACGACGAGCTCGCGTCGCTCCAGGCAAGGGCCCGCGCGGACGGCGAGGCACGCGTGGACGCGGCCGCCGACCGCCTCGGCATCGACAATGTCGAGACTCGGGTGCTCGAAGGTCGTCCGGGCCCGGCTTTGTGCTCGTTGGCAGAGGAGGTGACCGCGAATGCGATCGTCCTGGGAACCCGTGGCCGAGGCCGGATCAAGCGCACGCTGCTCGGGTCGGTAGCGGACTACGTCGTACGGAACGCTCCGTGTCCTGTGCTCGTCACCGGCGAAACGGCGTCTGCGCCCAGGCGTTAAGACACCTCGGTACCGACGGTGCGAGGACGGCGTCTGCGGCGTCATTCGGGCGCGTGGCACACCGCTTCCACGTTGTTGCCGTCCGGGTCGCGCACGAAGGCCCCGTAGTAGTCGGCGTGGTACTCGGGCCACACCCGAGGTTCGTGCAGCACTTCGGCGCCGGCTGCCCTCGCCGCGTCGAAGAAGGCACGCACGGAATCGCGGTCGGGTGTCGCGAACGCGATATGGGCCTCGCGAAACCCCTCCCCGGTCGATCGTGGCCCGATCCAGAAATCCGGCATGGGGGGCACGCCGAACCCGATCACCTCGCCGAAGTCCAGGATCCGTCGCCCGCCGACCGTCGCCAGGACGGAGTCGTAGAACACCGCGCTGACCCCGACGTCGGCGCACTGAATCGAGACGTGGTCGAGCACGGCACTCATCATCCCGCATGGCAAGCCGAGAAAGCGCCGAGCGTGGCCGGTCCCGACCGCGCTGCGCGACCGATTGACCACGGTGAGAGAATGTGGATAACTCCCGAGGGAAGCCCACTCCGCCCATATACAGGGGCCGCTCGGGAGGTTGGGGGGCGGGAGAGACTCCGAACACGACCGGATCTCCCGCCTCCCGCGATCCGTCGCCCGCAGCAGACTTGCCGTTATTGTCCCTAGCCGTCCGTCGGCTGCGCCGGGGGTTCGACCGCACCCATGTCGTTCGTCCGCTCGTTCGTCGGCTTCGCCAACGGCACGCTGCTCTTCCTGACCTTCGCCCTCGTCGGCGTCACCTTCAACCTGGCGCTCGACGTCGTGATGCGCCGAATCGTGAGCCCCGAGGTGCGTCATCGCGCGGGACCGACCGCGGCGGTGACCGTTCAAGTGCTCGCGACGATCTACGCCGTGCTCGTCGCGTTCGTCATCGTGAACCAGTACAGCCAGTTGCGCTCCGCGAACGAGCAGGTGGCGGCGAAAGCCGCCGACCTCAGCGCCATGTACGAGAACAGTCGCATCTTTCCCGTGGCGGAGGGCGACCGGTTGCGGGGAGCGATCACCGCCTACACGGTGGCCGTCGTGGACCGCGGCTTCCCGAAGCTCGCGGAGTCTCCGAAGCCGGACCGGATCGGCGACAAACGCCTCGAGGGCATCTTCGCGACGCTGCGAGCGATCCATCCGACATCGCAGGACGAGAGCGCGGCCTACTCGAAGACGCTCGATCAGCTCGACGGGGTGGTCGCGACGCGGGAGCGTCTCGTGAACGCGTCGGGCGAGACGGTGCCGTGGCCGCTCGTGTTCATGCTGGCGATCATGGGACTCGCCGTCCTCGTCGTCAGCACGCTGCTCGACACTCAGCACCGGAAGGCGCACGTCGCGATTCTCACCGCGCTCGCGCTGCTGGTGTCATTGACGCTCGCCCTCGTCGTGAGTCTGAACTTCTCGTTCGACGGGATCTTGCCGATCAGCGATGCCCCGCTTCGCCACTTCCTGGCGTTCCGATCGGAGCGCTGAAGCGCGCAAGCGCTACCGCTGCCGCAGGGCGCGGATGAGCTCTGCCTTGTTCATCCGCGAGCGCCCCGGGATGTCGCGGTAGCGGGCCTCGGCGTAGAGCTCGTCGACCGTGCGCTCCTCGTACGGCCGTATCTCGCGCAGCGGACCTCCGGCCGCGCCGTTGGAGCCACGTTCGCGGTAGGGCAGCTGCGAACGAGAAGGGACCGGTCCCCGGCCGCGCCACGTCGACAAGTGGTACGAGAGGGTGTTGGCGATCCCAGCGATCGCTGTGATCACGGCCACCAGGATCGCTATCGCCACGAGGCCGACGAGGAAGACGGCCGCCCAGTCGCCGATGCTGTCGACGGTGAAGCTCGAGAACCCGATGCGCCGCATGACGGCCTGCACCGCCGCGGTCAGCGCGCCCGACAGCAGCCAGGGGAGGAAGGCGAGGAGGAAGAGGATCACGAACACGCCGGTCAGGATGGAGCCCACCAGCAACGCGAGCGCGTGGAGGTCGAACGCGCTCCGCTCGTCGATGATCGTGGGACGGATCAGCTCTCTTGGAGCGAGCCTGTCGACCGCCGGCCTGCCGCGTGGTTCCGGCCTCAACACCACGATGCACCTGCTTGTCGGTTCGCGACGAGCGTAGGCGACCCGGGTTCAGAGGTGGCGGCTACTTCGGTTCCTCTGCGAGCAGCTCCGCGATCTGCACCGCGTTGAGCGCCGCTCCCTTGCGGAGGTTGTCGCCGGCGACCCACAGGTTGAGGCTCCCCGGCTCGGACGGATCCTCGCGAACGCGCCCGACCAGAACGGGATCGATCCCGGCCGACTCGAGCGGCGTCGGATGACCGTCACCGCCGTCGACGAGCTCCACGCCAGGCGCGCCCGCGAGCAGTTCGACGGCCTCGGCCTTCGTCATCGGACGCGCGAAACGGAGGTTCGCGGATACCGCGTGGCCGACGTACACGGGCACGCGTACACAGGTGACGGTGACGAGCAGGTCGTCGGCGTGGAGGATCTTGCGGCTCTCATGGAGCATCTTCCACTCTTCCGAGGTGAAGCCCTGCTCGCGGAGCGATCCGGCGAGTGGGATGACGTTGCCGGCGATGGGGCGGTCCCACACCTCGCCCGCGGTGATGCCGCCGTCGATGGCGCCGGCGCGCCGGAGCACGTCAGCACGCCCGTCACCTTTCGTCCACTGCTCGTCGAGCTCGCGCAGTCCGGACTGTCCCGCGCCCGACACCGACTGGTACGTCGAGACCACCATGCGCTCGAGCTCAGCGGCGCGATGGAGCGGGGCGATCGCGGTCAGCGGCACCGCGGTCGTGCAGTTCGGGCACGACGCGATCCCCTTCGGCATGCGCTCGAGGTCGCCGGGATTGATCTCTGTGATGACCAGAGGCACGTCCGGATCCATGCGGAACGCAGCCGAGTTGTCGACGACCTTGGCGCCCGCAGCCGCCGCCACCGGGGCCCACTCGGCGGCGATCGGGTCGTCGACGTCCACGATGACGAGGTCGAGACCGTCGAAGCCGTCGGCGCGGAGCGTCTCGCACGCGACCTCGTGCCCGGCGAACTCGAGCTTGCGGCCTTCCGACCGGAGCGATGCGTATAGACGCAGCTCATCGACGGGGAAGGCGCGTTCCTCGAGGACCCGAAGCATCTCGCGACCGACGACACCCGTCGCGCCGACGACCCCAACTCTCACGCCGTCTCCCGGCCGAGGTCGAACGCCTGGTGCAGCGCGCGCACGGCGCGTTCGACGTCGCGCTCCTGCACCGCGCACGAGACCCGGATCGAGGAAGTCGAGATCATCTCGATGTTGACGTCCTCACGGGCGAGGGTCTCGAACATCTTCGCCGCCACACCCGGGTTGGAGCGCATCCCGGCACCGACGAGCGACACACGCCCGATGCCGGGATCGTGGCTGAGGCCGCTGGCGTCCGTCTCCTTCACCACCTTGTCCATCACCGCCAAGGCCCGCGTCAACTCGTCGTTCGGGACGGTGAACGAGATGTCGGTGTGACCGGCCGTGGACACGTTCTGCACGATCATGTCGACGTTCACGTCCTCGTCGGCCAGGGGGCGGAACACCGTGGCCGCGATGCCGGGACGGTCCGGCACCTGCTCGATCGTCAGCTTGGCCTCAGACGTGTCGTGGGTGACGCCGGAGATGATCGCTTGTTCCATCGTGGGATCTTCCTCTCGCACCCACGTCCCGGGTTCCCAGCTGAAGCTCGAACGGACGTGGACGGGCACCCCATAGTTGCGCGCGAACTCGACCGAGCGCAGCGCGAGCACTCCGCTGCCGGTGGCGGCCATCTCGAGCGCCTCCTCGAAGGACAGGCGCGGCAGCCGGCGCGCGTCGGGCACGACTCGAGGGTCGGCGCTGTAGACGCCGGCGACGTCGGTGTAGATCTCGCACGCCGAGGCGCCGAGGACGGCGGCGAGCGCCACCGCCGACGTGTCGGAGCCGCCCCGACCGAGTGTCGTGATGTCGCGGGTGGTGGAGACGCCCTGGAATCCGGCGACGATCGCGACGACACCGCCGGCGATCGCTTCGCGGATGCGATCGGCGCGGACTTCGACGATCTTCGCCTTTCGGTGCGTGGTGTCGGTCACAATCCCTGCCTGGGAGCCCGTGAACGACACCGCGGGCTGGCCGTGGTCGAGGATCGCCATGCACAGCAGCGACATCGAGATGCGTTCGCCGGCGGTGAGCAGCATGTCCATCTCGCGGGCGGCGGGCGCGTGCGAGACGCCGTGCGCGAGGTGCTCGAGGTCGTCGGTGGTCTTGCCCATGGCCGACACCACCACCACCACGTCATCGCCCTGGCGGCGGGTGCGAACGATGTGCTCGGCAACGGCCTTGATCCGGTCGGCGTCGGCCACGGACGTGCCGCCGTACTTCTGAACGAGCAGGTTGCCCACGCCGCGCACGGTACAGGGACAATGCGACCGCCCGGGTGCCAATTGGCGCCGAGGCGCTCCTAGACTCCGCGGCCGTGTCGAAGAAGGCCAAGCGCGACCGACAGCGCCTGAACCGCGAGGCACGTCGCGACGCGGAGCTCGCTGCCACCCGCCGGCGCAAGCAGTGGCGCACCGCCCGCACCATCGGCATCTTCGCCGTCCCACTCATCGTGCTGTTCCTCGTGCTGCAGCTCCGGAACAGCGGCGGCACCAGCGAACCGACGCGCTCGTTTTCCAAGCCGCCGGCTCAGACGCTCAAACCCGACACCACTTACACGGCGACGATCGACACGAGCGAGGGGAAGATGGTCGTCGCCCTCGACGCGGCAACCGCGCCTAAGAGCGTCAACAACTTCGTCTTCCTGGCGCGCAAGCACTTCTACGACGGGCTGACATTCCACCGTGTGGCCAAGGACTTCGTGATCCAGGGGGGCGATCCGAAGGGCGACGGCAGCGGCGGGCCCGGCTACAAGGTCCAAGCCGAGACGCCCGCGAGCGGCTACCAGGTCGGCTCGGTCGCGTGGGCGAAGGGCGGGCAGGAACCCGCGGGCACCGCCGGGTCGCAGTTCTTCGTCGTCACGAGCCCGTCGCCCACCCCTGGTCAGGGGCTCGACTCTCTCAACCAGCAGCCGTACCAGTACGGGATCATCGGGAGTCTCTCGGCGGACTCGCTCCCGGTCGCCCAGAAGATCGGCTCGTTCGCGCCGCCGAGCGGCGACGGGAAGCCGACGAAGAAGGTGACGATCAAGAAGGTGACGATCGCCGAGGCACCCAGCTCCACGGCGGGGAGCACGCCGGCGAGCTCGTAGTCGTCACACCCGGAGCCGTTCCACCTTCGAGCCGTGCTCGACCACGGTCGTCTGCCGCCCGTCGTACAGCGTGACCACGCCGGCACCGGCGACGCGCCAGGTGACGTCGGGTTCGCGGATCAGCGCCGTCTGCTCGTCGAGCCCCACGAGCGTCGCGGTGCGCGGCAGGAGGTCGATCGACCGCTCGCGCAGGTGGTCGGCGGCCGTCCCGTGGTACGGGAACACGGCCAGCTCGCGCACCACACCGAGCCCTACCGTGTATGCGCCACCACGCGGGTCGACCATCGGGTCGCACACCACCGTGGCGCCGGCGCCCGACGCCGCCAGCACGGACCCTGACCGGTACGCGGTGACGATCGCATCGAAGAGCGCGGAGTCCTTGAGAGCCGAGCGGAGGTGCAACGGCGACCCGTCTGCGATGTACACGAAGCCGGCATCCTCGACGCCGGCGACGTTGGCGCGATCTTCTGCGTCGGCCCGCCGCAGGACCGTGAGCCCGCGCACCGACGCGCCAAGGCCGGCGAAGTACTCGGTCGCCCGCTCGACGACCCGATCCGGGTGCTCGAACGCCGCCGCCGTCGGTAGCACGACCACCTCGTCACCGGCCTGTGCCAGCAGCTCGGCGTCGAAGTCCCGGCACCCGTCGTGCCACTCGCCCCCGCCGACGAGCGCGAGCGTCCCCGACGCCTCGTTCGGGCTCATGGCTTCGGGAGCCTACTTGCGGGTAACGTGCGCGTTCTGCACCAAGCGTGCGGGTTTTCACTGGCCGAGGAGGTCAAAACGTGGCGGTCAAGCGCGTCGGAATCGTCGGGTCCGGGATCATGGGGTCGGGCATCGCCGAAGTCGCGGCCAAAGCGGGCTTCGAGGTTTGCGTGCGGAGCCGGCAGCAGAGCTCGGCCGACAAGTTGGTCGCCGGACTGGAGAAGTCGCTCGGGAAGCAGGTCGACAAGGGCCGCCTCGATGCCGGCGAGCGCGATGCGGTGCTCGGCCGCGTGCGAGCAGTCACGGACCTCGGCGAGCTCGGGAACTGCGACCTCGTCATCGAGTCGATCGTCGAGGACCTCGCGCTGAAGAAGCACCTGTTCAACGAGCTCGATCGCGTGTGCCACGACGCCGCCGTCCTCGCCACCAACACCTCGACTCTGCCGGTGGTTGAGCTGGCCATGGAGAGCCGCCCCGACCGGGTGTGCGGCATCCACTTCTTCAACCCGGCGCCGATGATGCCGCTCGTCGAGGTGGTCCGGGCGATCACGACGTCCGACGAGACGGTCGAGACCGCTCGGGCGTTCGCAGAGGCGTGCGGCAAGAGCCCGGTGCTCGTCCGCGACCAGGCCGGCTTCATCGTGAACGCGCTCCTCTTCCCGTATCTGAACAACGCGGTGAAGCTGCTCGACGCCGGCGTGGCATCACGGGACGACATCGACGCTGCGATGAAGGGCGGGTGCAATTTCCCGATGGGCCCGCTGGAGCTGCTCGACCTCGTGGGCCTCGACACCAGCCTGGCGATCATCGAGGCGCTCTACGCAGAGTTCCGGGACCCGAACTACGCCCCGGCGCCGTTGCTGCGCCGGATGGTCACCGCCGAGCGCCTCGGACGGAAGAGCCGTCAGGGGTTCTACGACTACGGCTGAGCGCGGAGGAGGCGGCGGCGCCGTGTCCTACGTCGACGCGAACGGTCTCCATATCTATTACGGCGAGGCGGGGTCGGGCGACCCGCTGCTCCTGCTGCACGGCGGGCTGGTCGACGGCGACAGCTTCGCCCAGCAGACACCCGCCTTCGCCGAGCGGTTCCGGGTGATCGTGCCCGACCGGCGCGGCCACGGCCGGACCGCCGACGTCGAGGGACCGATCACGTACGAGGTGATGGCGGACGACACGATCGCGTTCATGGACGCGATCGGCACCGGGCCCGCGCACCTCGTCGGGTGGAGCGACGGCGGCAACGTCGGCCTCCTGGTGGCGATCAAGCGCCCTGACCTGGTGCGGAGACTCGTCACCATCGGGTCCAACTTCAGCGCCGACGGACTCCTGCCCGCGGCCGCGGATACCTTCCGGCCCGACACGCCGACGTCGGCGGTGCCGATGATGCGCGAGATGTGGAGGGTCAACGCCGTCGACCCCGATCGATTCGAGACCGTGCTGGAGAAGATGCAGCACTGCTGGTTCGACTACGCGATCCCGACCGCAGACCTCGCCCGCATCGCCGCGCCCACGCTCGTGATGGTCGGTGACGACGACATCGCCCGGTTCGACCACACGATCGCCCTGTACGACACGATCCCCGACGCGCAGCTCGCAGTGATCCCCGGTGCGTCTCACGTGGTCCCCCTCGAGAAACCCGACCTGCTGAACCAGCTCGTGCTCGAGTTCCTCGCCGCCGAGGGACCGACGTTGACGATGGCGCCGCTGCGTCGTGGGTGATCCGGTGATGGGACAATAGAGACATGGCACCGCGCGACCGGCCCTGGCTGATGCGCACCTACTCGGGCCACTCGTCCGCCCGGGCGTCGAACGACCTGTATCGGACCAATCTGTCGCGGGGCCAGACCGGCTTGTCGGTGGCGTTCGATCTGCCCACCCAGACCGGGTACGACCCCGACGATCCGCTCGCCGGCGGCGAGGTCGGCAAGGTGGGCGTTCCGGTCCCCCATCTCGGCGAGATGCAGATCCTGTTCGACGGCATCCCGCTCGACGAGATGAACACGTCGATGACGATCAACGCCACGGCGATGTGGCTGCTGGGCATGTACCTGGCCCTGGCCGAGCAGCAGGGGGCCGACCCGGTCCGCCTCGCCGGCACCGTCCAGAACGACATCGTGAAGGAGTACCTGAGCCGGGGCACTTACATCTTCCCTCCCGAGGCGTCGAAACGGCTCACCGTCGATCTCGTCGTCCATGCGGCGCGCAGCATCCCGCGCTGGAACCCGATCAACGTGTGCCCGTACCACCTGCAGGAGGCGGGCGCGACGCCGGTGCAGGAGCTCGCCTACGGGCTGGCGACGGCGGTCGCCGTCCTCGACGCCGTGCGCGAGTCCGGCCAAGTGAGCGAGGACGACTTCCCTGCCGTGGTCGGACGGATCTCGTTCTTCGTCGACGTGGGCATCCGCTTCGTCGAGGAGACGTGCAAGATGCGGGCGTTCACTCAGATGTGGGACCGCATCACGCGCGAGCGCTACGGCGTCCGGGACGAGAAGGTGCGGCGCTTCCGGTACGGCGTGCAAGTGAACTCGCTCGGCCTCACCGAGGCGCAGCCTGAGAACAACGTGCAGCGCATCGTGCTCGAGATGTTGGGCGTCACGCTGTCGAAGGACGCGCGTGCCCGTTCCATCCAGCTGCCGTGCTGGAACGAGGCGCTCGGCCTGCCCCGGCCATGGGACCAGCAGTGGTCCCTGCGCATGCAGCAGGTCCTCGCCGACGAGACGGACCTGCTCGAGTACGACGATCTGTTCGCGGGCTCGAAGGTCGTGGAGGCGAAGACGACCGAGCTCGTCGACGCGGCCGAGGCGGAGCTCCAGTGGGTCCTCGACGGCGGCGGGTCGTTTCAGATGATCGACGCCATGAAGGGACGACTCGTCCAAAGCCACGCAGAACGTGTGCGCCGGATCGAGGCGGGCGAGCTGCCCGTCGTCGGCGTCAACATGTTCACCGAGACGGCGCCATCACCCCTCGTTTCCGGCTACGACGGCGGCGAGGCGCACATCCTCGAGCTCGACCCCGCCGCCGAAGCCGAACAGATCGAGCATCTGGCGGCGTGGCGGGCCCGGCGGGACGACGATGTCTGGGCGCGTGCCTTGGAGCGTGTGCGAGAGGTGGCGGCCACCGACGAGAATCTGACGCCCACCACGATCGCGCTGGCCAAGGCGGGCGGCACCGTCGGCGAATGGGCGGACGCCCTGCGCGAGGTCTTCGGCGAGTACCGCGCGCCGACGGGAGTGGGCGCGGTGGCGGCGGCGCCCGTCGACGAGATGGTGAAGGTACGCGAGCGCGTGCGGGCAACCGCCGTCGAGCTGGGCGGACCGATCCGCATTCTCGTCGGCAAGCCCGGCCTCGACGGCCACTCCAACGGCGCCGAGCAGATCGCGGTGGCGGCGCGCGACGCCGGCATGGAGGTGGTCTACCAGGGGATCCGGCTGACGCCGGAGCAGATCGCCGCGGCCGCCGTCGACGAGGACGTCGACATCGTCGGCCTGTCGATCCTCTCGGGGTCGCACCTCCTGCTCGTGCCCGAGACGGTGCGGCTGCTGCGCAACCGCGGCGTCGAGGCGCCGGTCGTCGTGGGCGGCATCATCCCCGAGGCCGACCAGCTCAAGCTGCTCGACGAGGGCGTCGCCCACGTCTTCACCCCGAAGGACTACAAGCTCGCCGAGATCATGGCCCAGATCGCCGACCTCGCCATCGAGCACCGGCGCGGCCACGCGATGATGCGTCCCTAGGGAGCCAATTCGTCGCCCGTGGGACGCATCATTCGTCAACGCGTCCCGTAGAGCTCCTCGATCACCTCGGCGTACTTCGTGTAGATGCCGCGGCGCTTGAGCTTCATCGTCGGCGTCAGCTCCTCCGAGTCGGGCAGCCACTCGTCGCCGAGCAACGCAAACCTCTTCACCTGCTCGACGTTGTTGAAGCGCTTGTTCGCCTCGGCGACGTTTCGTTCGACCTCGGCTCGCACCTCCGCGTGCTCCGCCAACTCGGAGAGCGTCATGTCGTCGACGCCGCGCCGCTTCGCCCACGTCGGCGAGATCTCTGGATCGAGCACGAGGAGCGCGGTAACGAAGGGGCGCCGGTCGCCGATCACGCACGCCTGCCCGATGAGCGGAAACGCCTTCAGCGCCGACTCGAGGTTGGCGGGCGAGATGTTCTTGCCGCCCGCCGTGATGATCAGCTCCTTCTTGCGGTCCACGATCCGCAGGTAGCCGTCCTCGTCCATCTCGCCGATGTCACCCGAGTGCAGCCACCCGGCGGCGTCGAGGGCGTCGGCAGTCTTGGCGGGGTCGCTGAGGTAGCCGCGGAACACGTTGCCGCCCCGGCAGATCACTTCGCCGTCCTCCGCCAGCTTCACCTCGCAGCCAGGGATCGCGCGGCCGACGGTCCCGATGCGCACCTCGACGGCGTCGAACGTCATCGGCCCCGACGACTCCGACATGCCGTAGATCTCGGCCAACGGGACGCCGAGGGCGCGGAAGAACTCCAGGATCTCGACCGGGATGGGCGCGGCGCCTGTGATCGCCGCGATGACTTGGTCGAGTCCGAGCAGCTCGCGCACCGGGCGGAGCACCGAATCGTCGCCGGCTTCGAGGGCGCGTTCGAACAGCGCCTTCTGCGCGGGATCAGCGGCGATCACCGCCTGCACGCCCGCGTACACCTTCTCCCAGATGCGCGGGACGGCGAACATGATCTCGGGACGCACCTGGGGCAGGTACGACGCGATCTCGCGCGCTTCAGGGCAGGTCGTCACCTCGTAGCCGAGCAGAGCCTGCTGGTAGTACGACGTCATCCGCTCGGCGATGTGTGCCATCGGCAGATACGAGACGAGCCGGCGGCCCTCGGCGGCGACGTGCGCGAGCGTGAGCCGGAGGCTCTCGGCGGTCCAGCAGACGTTGGCGTGGTCGAGCATGACGCCCTTGGGCGGGCCCGTCGTCCCCGACGTGTAGATCACCGTGGCCAAGTCGGACGGCTGCACGATCCTGCTCGCGGCCTCGACGTCGACCGGATCCAGCGCCAGCATCCCCTCCCACGACCCCACGTCGTCGGGCGCGACGCCCTCCGGGTCCTCCATGAGCACGATGTGCTCGAGGGCGGGCAGCTCCGAGCGCACCTTGAGGAACCGCTCGAGGAAGTCGACGTCCTCGACGATCGCCACCTTCGCCTCGCAGTGGCCGACGAGGTACTGGACCTGCTCGGGCGCCGACGAGTTGTAGATCGAGATCGGCGTCGCCCCGACGAGGAGCGCGGCCATGTCGGCGACGAAGAACTCGGGCCGGTTGCGCATCATGAGGACGACCCGGTCGCCCCGGCGGACCCCGAGCTCGCCGAGGCCGGCCGCCACCCGGCAGGCGTCCTCGGCATATTCGGCGAAGGTGGTCTCCTGCCACCCGTCGCCGTCCCGGGCCCGCAGCGCGACGGCGTCAGGCCGGCTCCGGACGGTCTCGAGGAAGCGGCTGGGGACGGTCTGTCCCCGGGTCTGCTCGGCCAGCATCTCGTTCGTCACCTGCTGCACCAGGCCCCCTTGTGCGTGTCGCCCGTCACCATATGTAGCGCACCGGCTCGGAGCGCGCGCCCGCCGAGTTCTCCACAGGGAGGGGTGGAAAACCTGTGGAAAATGGTGGATACTGTGAGCCGTTCGTCCCGAGGAGATCGTTGGGGCGCCCGGCGCGCGGGTTCTCTACTCAACCTCCTCGGGACGAGCTGCTTTCCGAAGGCCGTCCACCTTCGTTCTGATGGAATCCTGCGGCCGCCGGACGCGCTCGGGCAACGGCACAGGGCAACGGATGTCGCTCAAAGAGCTAGAACCGCTCCGTGAAACAGCGGTTGTCGAGCGGTCCGAGGGCGTAATCGCGGTACAGCCCCGCGAACATCACTCGGGTCTTCTCGCTCCACGCCATCGCCGCCGGCGCCGTCGCCCGCCGCACGACCTGGGTGTACCCGCCCTCGTAGACGTTGTACTCGGCCCACGCCCCCGGGTAGTCCTTCGTGCAGGCGATCTCGACGAAGGGCACGTCGCGCGCGGCGCGGAACCGGCGCACCCGGTTGCGGTGCGTGTGCCCTGAGAAGTACCCGACGACGTTCTCGTGGCGCGCCACAACGCCCGCCAGCGCTTCGCTGTCGTCCGGGTTGATGCCGAAGTACGTGCCCGAGCGGTGGTCGGCGTCGAGGTTCCAGAGGTGATGATGGCCGAACACGAGGACCGGCGTCGCGGCCGAGCCCACCAGGTCGTCGAGCCACTCGACCTGATCGGCGCTGAGTTGGCCGCGATCGCTGCCGGGGAGGACGGTGTCGAGGATGGCGAGGGTCACGCCGTCCACGTGCACCGCGTACGGCGCGTAGCCGTCCGCGAAATGCGGGTCGGTCATGACGTCGTGGTTGCCGCGCACCCACTGCATGCGGGCGCCGAGGGACCCGTAAGTGTCGAGGAACGTAACGAACTCCTGCTCCACGCCGGCGTCCGTGAGGTCGCCCTTCACGACGACGGCATCGGGGTCGAGGGCACGCATCTCCTCGACCACGGCGCCGTTCATGACTTGCGGATACGGCGGATCGCCCGGCTCGGCCCGCATGATCGGCCCGATCTCCTCGTCGCCGATGTCACCGATGCGGCCCGCCTCGACCTCGCCGAAATGCACGTCGTTCGCCGTCGCGATCGTCGCCAGGAGCTTGCCGGAAGGGCGCTCCAGCGTCGTGAACGACGCCGGGAGCCACGCGTCGTGCCCGGCCGAATCGACGTCGAGGGTGTACTCGGTGCCGGGCTCGAGCCCCGTGACCCGCGCCGAGTGGAAGGGGCCCGTGGTCGTCACTTCGGTGTTGCCGGCCCGCGTCGTGACCGGTTCCTCGCCGGTGGTGTGGAAGGTGACGACGGCCTCGTCGGGCCCGACGGTCATGAGCTCGGCGTCGTGTATGGCCGTCATGGGTTCCGGGTCATGCCCGGGTGCGACGCCCGATGCGGCCGGACAGCCGCCACGGACCACGCAGCAGCCCCGATCGCCGGGAGGTCAACCGCGCCGCCCGCACCCAGGCGTCGAGGTGCTCGGCATCGCCGCCGGTCACGGACGACGCCGCCCGCGCGGCCGCGTGCGCACGCTCCTGCCGGATGATCTCGATGGCGGCAGTGATCGCCGCTATCTCTTCGGGCGTCGCGTCGGGTGAGATGACGCGAAAGGGGGCGCGATCAGGCATGGCGCCTAGAGGGGCACGTTCCCGTGCTTGCGCTGAGGAAGGTTCTCCTTCTTGGTCCGCAGCATCGCCAGCGAGCGCACGAGGACCTGGCGCGTCTCGCGGGGGTCGATCACGTCGTCGACGTACCCGCGCTCCGCCGCGATGTACGGGTTGGCGAACCGCTCTGTGTATTCCTCGATGAGCTCGGCCCGCCGCGCCTCCGAGTCGGCGGCCGCCTCGATCTCCTTGCGGAAGATGATGCCGACCGCGCCTTGTGGTCCCATCACGGCGATCTCGGCCGACGGCCACGCGAACGCGAGGTCGGAGCCGATCGACTTCGAGTTCATGACGACGTATGCGCCGCCGTACCCCTTCCGCGTGATGATCTGCACCCGGGGGACGGTCGCCTCGCAGTACGCGTACAGCAGCTTGGCGCCGTGACGGATGATCCCGCCGTACTCCTGGTCGGTCCCGGGCAGGAAGCCGGGAACGTCGACGAACGTCACGAGCGGGATGTTGAACGCGTCGCAAGTTCGCACGAAGCGGGCCGCCTTCTCCGACGCGTCGATGTCGAGCGTGCCCGCCACGACCTGCGGCTGGTTCCCGACGATTCCGACCACGTGGCCGTCGAGGCGGGCGAACCCGCACACGATGTTCATGGCCCACAGCGCGTGGACTTCGAAGAAGTCCCCGTCGTCCACGATCTCGGCGATGACCGCCTTCATGTCATAAGGCTTGTTGGCGGCGTCCGGGATCAGGTCGACGATGCCGTCGCAGCGGCGGTCGGGATCGTCTTCGGGCTCGAAGTAGGGAGCGTCCTCGAGGTTGTTCGAAGGAAGGAACGAGAGGAGGTAGCGGACTTGCTCGAGGCAGCCGGGCTCGTCGTCGGCGACGAACGTCGCCACTCCCGACCGGGTGGCGTGGGTCATCGCGCCGCCGAGCTCCTCTTGGGTCACGTCCTCGCCGGTGACGGTCTTCACGACATCGGGGCCGGTGATGAACATGTTGGAGATGCCCTTGACCATGAAAATGAAGTCGGTCATCGCAGGCGAGTAGACGGCGCCGCCCGCGCACGGCCCGAGCACGACGCTGATCTGCGGGACGACGCCCGACGCGCGCACGTTGCGGTAGAAGATGCCGCCGTAGCCCGCCAGCGATACGACGCCCTCCTGGATGCGGGCGCCGCCGCCGTCGTTGAGGCCGACGAGCGGGGCGCCGACCGACTCGGCCAGGTCCATCACCTTGTGGATCTTCTCGGCATAGACCTCGCCCAGCGCGCCGCCGAACAGCGTGAAGTCCTGGGCGAAGACGAACAGCTTGCGGCCGCCGACCGTGCCCCATCCGGTCACGACCCCGTCGGTGAGCGCACGGTTCTCCTCGATACCGAAGCCGTGCGCGCGATGACGGGCCAGCATGTCGAGCTCGACGAAGGATCCGGGGTCGAGCAGCAGCTCGAGGCGCTCGCGCGGGAGGAGCTTCCCTCGTTCGTGTTGGCGCTCGACCGCCTGGGCGCTCCCGGCGTGCCTCGCCTGCTCGCGCAGCTTGTCGAGCTGCTCGAGGCGCTCCTCGATGGGATGCGCGACCGGCGGGACGGGTGCGCTCGCTCCGCCCTCGCCTTGGATGTCGGGATCTTCGACGGCCATGCGCGTCGATCGTAGTTGCGCCGCCCCTACTCGTCGCGTGGCTCACCCGCCGGCCTGGTTCCCTCCTCCTCGGGGGCTTCCTCCGACGTCAGGCTGGACCAAAAGCCCGGCGGGATGAGCGCGATCGCGCCACCGACGACTGCGAGAAGGCCGCCGATCACCGCCAGGTACGGTCCGATCGAGATGAAGTCGCGCACGCTCCGGCCGAGGTTGGCGTCGTGAACGACCTTGCGTACCTGGTACACGTACAGGAAGCCGGTCACGGCCACTGCCGCGCCGGCCACCAGTCCCGCGATCTTCCACCACGGCGAGGGCGCGAAGGCGATCGCCGCGACGATCAACCCCAGCAGCAGCACGACGACGCCAAGGCTGAGACCCGGGCTGCCGGGCCCGGACCCCGAGTCGATGACGAACTTGGCCGGGATCGTGTACGCGGTGCGCGCCGCGCCGAGCTGACGGGTCTTGGCGCCCCAATTCAGCCAGCTCGAGAGGGCGGCCAAGGCGCCGCCGACCACGATCAGGACGCGCCCGACGCTGGCGCCGCGCGAGGTCTCTGCCGGCGGCGAGGGCGTCGAGGACATGAAGCGAACCCCTTGATGCGCGCCTCAGGGCGCCAGGCTGAACGGCGGGTACCGGTCGGTCACGAGCAGGAACGCGTATGCAGCCACGCGCAGGCTCCACCGCAATACGCCGACCACGAAGTCGAACATCCCGCTCGGGTAGCGCCCTGTGAACAGGATGGCAAACCAGGCGATGATCACGACGACGACGGCCGCGATGTAAAGGAAGACGAGGACGACGTAGTGCGGGATCGCGAGCAGCCACTTCACGAGCGGCAGCCAGCGGTTCAGGTCGTTCTCGGCGTCGGGGTACACGATCTCGACGCGCACCGCCTGCTCCTCGTCGACGGACGGGTACTCGTCTCGAAGGAGGAACAGGTACGAGTAGATCCTCGCCTCCAGCCGGACGAGCTGGAGGTTGAAGTCGAACCACCAGCGTGGGTACTTGTGGCGCAGCACCAAGAGCGCAAGGACCGGCAGGAACAGCAGCAGCCCGGCGCTCGCCGGGTAGCTCCGGGCGAACAAGGCCAGGAGTAGCAGCAGCGGGATACCGAGGATCAGCCGGAACCCGGTTGTGACACGGTTGAGCTCCCGATCCGGGTAGTCGACCGAGAACGTCAACGGATACGGCGGTACAGCCAGTGCGCTCATTGCTCCCCCCGGTTGCTATTGGGCTCGAACGTCACGATCTCTTCTGGCTCAGCGAGAGGATCCCGCCGGTCAGCACGCCGATCGCGCCGAGCATGGCGATGATCGCCCCGTATCGCAGCACGGAGAAGTATCCCTTCTCGAACGAGGCCGGCAGCGCGTCGATCGCGTAGCTCGTCTGCACGAAAAAGAGCACCATCACGACGAACGACACCCCGCCGGCGACGATCGTCAGGATTCCGAGCGGTTGGCGCAACCCGCTCAAGAGCGCGCCGGCGATGCATGCCACGCCGAGGAATGCGATCAGGATCCCGAGGCCGAGGCCGCCCTGGTTCGACTGGCTGTCGACCAGGAAGTGCGCGGGGATCTTGTACGAGCTGTACGAGATCGATGCCGACCGTCGCCCGAACGAGACCGAAACGTGCAACCACTGCATCCAGCTCGACACAAAGAACACGAAGCCGCCGACGAGGGCGACGATCTGTCCCGGACCGATACGGAACCCGCCCGCGCCCGGCCGCGCGCCCGCAGCGGACGCGCCCCGGGCCGCCGGCGGCGGCCCCGGCTGGGCCGGCGGCGCCGTGGCGACCGTGTCGGTGGGCGCCGGCGTCGGGGGTGCATTCGCGGAGGGCGGCGGTGCGGGGGCGGGAGCCTGTTCCCATGCCGTCGAAGGCGCCGACGCCGACATCATGAGGCGCCGGCCGTCGACCCATGCCTCCCAGCCGTTCGAGCAGCGGATGTACGCCCATTCGCCCCGGCGGTCGAGCAGCATCACGTCGAGGCCGGGATCGAGGTTGGCGGCCGGAGCCACGGAGCCGTCGGGACCTGCCCACGCCGGGAGGCCCTCGGTGGGCACGACGTGCGTCTGGGTGTACTCCGCCACTCGCCCTCCCGACTGGTCGGCGGGGCGCAGCGTACCCACGCAGGCAAGCCGGTGCACCGGCGACGCGCGTCGACTCCGCGGGGAGCGCGGCGCGCGAAAGGGCCCCGCCGGAGCGGGGCCCTGACGTTCCGGTGAGAACCGGCTCAGTTGCTCGAGCCGACCTCGACCGCCTGCGCCTCGCCGCTGTGGATCTCGATCTTGTGCGGCTTGGCCGTCTCGGCGACGGGAACCGTCACCGAGAGCACGCCGTCGTCGTAGCGAGCCTCGACGTGACCGGCGTCGAGCGCCTCACCGAGACGTACACGGCGGGTGAACGTCCCATGAGCCCGCTCGCGGGCGATCACGTTCGAGCCCTCCTCGGGCGACTCCCAGCTCCGCTCCGCCTTCACGGTGAGCACGTGCCCCTCGACCGTGAGATCGATCGAGTCGGGTCGTACACCGGGCAGGTCGAACCGCAGCTCGAGGTGGTCGTCCTTGCGGACGGCATCCATCGGCATCCACGGCGCGCGAGCCGGGCTCCCGAAGAGTCCATCGGTGAACCGGTCGACACGCCGGAACGGGTCGTATCGCATCAGCATCGTTGCATCGCCTCCATGGACGGGAGCCCTTGCTTCCATCCAGTCCTCCCAACCGACCCCGGCGCCGGATCGTTCCCGGGATTAGCAGAAAAGTTGAGTGCTTCTTGCTCAGGTCAACTCCGTGACCACGTCGCCCCAGTGGCGCAGGATGCCGTAGTGGCCCTGGCGGGGCCAGATCTGGGACCGGCACGAGGGCAGCGTCGCCGCCAGGTGGCGGAAGTCGGGCTGGCCCCGGGTGTCCTGGGCGCCGTGCCAGAGCCGAACCCCCGGCGGGACGTCGGCGATGCGGAACCCCCACGGCAGCCACAGGGCGACGAGATCGTCGGCCATGCCCCCGGCACCGGGACGGAACCCCTCGGTGACGTCGGCGCGCAGCATCGCCCCGGTCCCGGCCTCGGCGAGGAGGGCGCGGTCGTCGGGCGTGCCGCCCCCGAGGAAGGTCGTGGGGTCGTCGAGCCAGCGCTCGGTGTAGCGGGCCACCCCCCGGGCGGCCCGGGCCGGGTCCCGTCGCGCCATGTCGGCCGCGGGCCGCTGACGGCGGTCCAGGGCGCCCCAGGCGCCCGGGACCTCGTCGAGCGGGCCGGGCACGTTCGCCACCCCGGCGGCGGTGACGCGTTCGCCGAGTGAGACGGAACAGCCGAGCGCGTGCGCGCCTCCCGCCGACACGCCCAGCACCGCGAAGCGGTCGATCCCCATCTCGTCGGCCAGCGTCTCGACGTCCGCCGCAGTGTCGAGCACGGTCCTGCCCTCACTGCGGTCCGAGCCCCCGAAGCCGGGCCGGTCGAAGGTCACGACCCGCACGCCGAGCTCTCGGGCGACGTCCGCCGGCGGCCCGAAGAGCCGAGAGCCGGGCGCGCCGTGGAACACGACGACGGGCGTCCCGGCGGGATCGCCGCGCTCTTCGTAGGTGAGGGCGCGACCGTCGGCGAGACGCAGGAGCTACTCCTGAACAAGCTCGATGAGCGTGCCGAACGCCGTCTTCGGGTGCACGAAGGCGACGGTCGTTCCCCGACTCCCCGGCCGGGGCACCTCGTCGATGACCTGAAGGCCCTCGCTCTTGACCCGTTCCAGCGCCGCCGCGCAATCGTCGACGCGGTAGGCGACGTGGTGGATCCCCTCGCCCTTCTTGTCGAGGTACTTGGCAACGGGCGAGTCGTCGCGCACGGGCGTGAGCAGCTGGACGTACGACTCCGCCACCTGCAGCAGCACCTCTTCGACCCCGTCCTTCTCGACGACCTCGCGGTGCACGGGCTCGACGCCGTAGGTCTGGCGGTAGTACTCGACGGCGCCGTCGAGATCGCGCACGGCGATGGCCACGTGGTCGATCTCGGTGACGACGGGATCGCTCATGCGCCGGCGCCCTTGTGGTGGCGGCGGAACAGGGTGATCTGGTCGAGGTGCTGCTCGCGCAGCTCGGGGTCGGTCACGCCCAGGCCCTCCTCCGGCGACAGGCAGAGGACGCCGACCTTCCCCTCGACCAGGTTGTGGTGCACCTGGGCGGCGGCCTCACCCGTCTCCTCGAGCGGGTACACGACCGACAGCGTCGGGTGGATCCGCCCTTCCCCGATCAGCCGGTTGGCCTCCCATGCCTCCCGGTAGTTGGCGAAGTGACAGCCCTTCAAGGTCTTCAGCATCATCCA
>DATFXL010000085.1:0-17327 GCA_035316025.1 Acidimicrobiia bacterium | reverse complement strand
GGAGCCCGCCACGACCGAGGTGCTGCTCGTCGTCGGGCACGAGCCGACGTGGTCGGACGCCCTCCTGGCGCTGGTGGGCGGCGGCCACGTGCGCTTCCCGACGGCGGCGCTGGCGCGCGTCGATCTCGACGTGGATCGCTGGGAGGACGTCGCGCCCGGGACCGGTGTGCTCGCATGGCTGGTGGTGCCGCGACTGCTCGCCCGGGGCACGTAGCCGTCAGTCGCGGGTCAGCACGATCTTGCCGAGCTTGCCGCCGGCGAGGAACCGGTCGTAGGCCGCCTCGGCGTCCGGCATCGGGTACGCCGCCGCCACGGGGACCTGCAGTCGCGCGTCGCCATTCTCGACGAAGGGGAGCACTTGCGCCGCGACGAGCTGCACGGCTCGGGCCTTCTCCTCGAGCGAGCGGGCACGCAGCGTCGACGCATGGATTCGCCCGCGCTTCGCCATCAACGTGAGCAGGTTGAGATCGGTGCTGGCGCCCGCCCCGACGCCGATCACCACGATGCGCCCTCCGGTCGCCAGGGCGTCGAGGTCCGGGCCGATGTTCGGTGCGCCGAGGAGCTCGAGCACGACGTCGAACGGCCCGTAGGCGGCGAAGTCATCCGGTGCGACGACCGCGGTCCGACCGGCGCTCGCCCCGATCGACGCGACATCGTCACGCAAGTCGGGATTGCGCACGGTGGCCGTGACACGCGCGCCGGCGAGGGCGGCGAGCTGGACGCCGGCGATGCCGACGCCGCCCGCGGCCGCGTGTACGAGAGCGTGCTCACCGACTTGCAGCCCACACTGCGTGAACAGCGCGTCGTGCGCCGTGACAAACACCTCCGGGAACCCGCCGGCCTTCGGCCACGTGAGCGTGTCGGGCGCCGGCATCGTGACGCGCTCGTGCGCGAGGGCCAGCTCGGCCTGGCCACCGCCGCCGACGAGCGCCATGACGCGATCGCCGACCGAGAACCGCTGTACGTCGCGGCCGAGCGCCACGACCTCCCCTGCGAGCTCCATCCCCGGGATGTCCGGGGGGCTCCCGGGCGGCGCCGGGTACATCCCGCGTCGTTGCAGCATGTCGGCGCTGTTCAGGCCGGCGGCGCGCACGTCGACGAGCACCTCGCCCGCGCCCGGCTCCGGATCGGGATGCTCCCGCCACTCGAGGCGGCCCTCGGCCACGGTGACGGCCCGCACGGGCGCTCACCCTACGCGAGCCGGGGCTCTGACCTGGGCAAACAGGACGCCAAGAGTGTCCGGCCCCGGGAGCGGTACCTTCCGGGCATGCCGCCCGCCGAATCCCACCCCCCCGACGGCTCCCTCGCCGTCGTCGACGACGACGGCAACCGCGTCGTCCTCGACGCCGGAGAGGCGGTGCTGCTGTTCGGCCTCACCGACGGATTCGAGGCGGCGACGGTGTCGGCGTGCCCGACGTGCCGGAACCGGGTCCTGGCCGTGGTCGCCGTCCTCGACGTGCTGCAGCACGGTCCGCTCCACCCGAGGTCGGCCGACCTCACCGAGCTCGCGGAAGAGGCTCCGACGCTGCACCTCTATGTCGAGGACCTCGTCACCGACTGCGAGCACGACGAGTGGCTGGACCCGGGCTACACGGAATGGTGCGACGCCATCGACGAGGTGCCCGGCGTCCGCCGCCCTGCGCCCTAGTCGTGCGCGATGGCGGCGGCTTCGTCGACCGCCGCTGCAGAGCCCGAGCTCGCGAGCGCGCTAATCGAGATCGAGCAGCGCGCCGAACGACTCGTCGAAGCAGTCGAGCAGCGTCGCCGGGTCGCTGACGGCGACGGGGTCGATGTTGATCCCCATGTCGAGGGAGTCGAGGTAGCTCAGCAGGGTCACGTTGAGCGCGCATCCGGCGCGCGGGCCCATCGGGTAGTTCGCTTCGATGCGAGCGCCTCCGAGGTACAGGTCCACCGGGCTGCCCCGCAGGTTGGACGTTGCGAAGTCGATCGTGCGGGCTTGACTGCGGGTGAGCGCGACGAGCATCGACGTCGGGAGGGCGGACAACAAGCCCGCCAGTGACCCGGCGGCGGTGACGGCCGGCTCGTCGCGCAACCCGTGCAGGCGCTCGTGGACGCGCCGGAAACGCGTCGCCGGGTCCTTGGGTTGGACAGGTACCAGCACGCGGGCCGGCGTGAAGCTGTTCGCGCTGTCCTCGTCGTCGCCGCGTGTGCTGATGGGCATTGCCATGCGCAATTCGTCGCACGGAACCCCCATCCGTTCGTGGTACAGGCCGAGCGCGCCGGTGACACCGGTGACGTACACGTCGTTGACGCTTCCCCCGAGCTTCTCCGCTACGGCCCTGGCACTCGGAAGCGGCACGGCGAACCTCTCGAAGCGGTGGGCGAGGGACCGCCGCTCCAGGATGTGTGAGCGGGCGGGGTCTGTGATGAGCAGCTGCCGGCGCACGGACTCCGCAAGCCTGATGGTGTCATCGACGCCACGGCGCGCAGACTCGGGACTGGACAAGACGTGCGCGGCGGACTCGAGACCGCGGCCGACGCGTCCGAACTGCTTGCGCACGCTGTACTCGATCGCCTGACCGACGGCGTCGGCGGGCGAGACTCGGCGGACGGGGTCGGCCGACGTCTCCGCCCGGCGTTGTGCTTCGGCGTCGTCGACGATCCGTTGCAAGGGCGACGGCTCGGGCGGCGCCGGTGGGTTGGCCTCGAAGTCGAGGAGGCTCAGCGAGAGCTTCACGCCCCCGACGCCGTCGGTGATCGTGTGGTGGACCTTCTGGAGGAACGCGGCGCGCCCGCCTTCGAGCCCCTCGACGACGGTGAACTCCCACAGGGGGCGCGAGCGGTCGAGCGGTGTCGCGGCCACCGCTGCCGCAAGGTCGAGCAACTGCCGCATGCGGCCGGGCGCGGGAACGGCGACCGTGCGGAGGTGATAGTCGAGGTCGAGGTCGTAGTCGGGCACCCACTCGGGCGGGGCGAGGCGGAGTGGGGACGGGACGACGCGGTACCCGAGGCGCGGGATGGCCTCGATGGCATGTTCGACCTTGGCGCGCAGGCGACCGGCGTCGGGCCGATCGGCGAGGATGCTGATGTTCGTGAAGTCCGAGCGGAGGGCGGGGTCCTTCTCGACCGCCCACATGATCGCCTCGGCATCGCTCATTCGCATTGGATCAGGGTTTCGCGAGGCGGAAGGACGCGCAAGCGCTCACGCGTGGTTCAACGCGGGATTTGCGTGTGCTTGAACTCGTTGAGGCGCGTCCACTCGAGCAGCCCGAGCGCCCGCTCGAGGTCGTCGACGCGGTTGCGCTCCATGAACCGGATGAACACGCCCTGGTCGCCTTCGATGAACGTCGGCACGCCGAACGCATTGAACCGGTCGACCTGCTCGGTGTGCTCGGCGGCGAGCGTCTTCAGGGGCCGGCCGCTCCACGCCTCTTCGGCGACGGCGTCGACGTCGAGGCCGGCCGAGGCCACGGCCTCGCGGACGACGTCCTCGTGGCCGAGCTTCTTGCCCTGGTCGTGGCGGGCGGCAAAGGCGGCGAGGTGGAAGTCGTAGAAGCCCTGAGGGAAGTGGTCCCGCACGGCGATGCCGTACAGCAAGGCGGTGACTCCGGTGCCCCACTCACCCGGCTGGCGGTCCCACACCGGCGGATCACCCTCGTCGACGTGCGCCTGATCGAGTGAGAAGGGCAGGAACCGTACGTCGAGGTCCGCACCCTCGCGCAGCGCCGTCACGACGGCCTCGTGCGCGTTACGGGCGAAGGGACACCGGTAGTCGAAGCTGACGGCAATCTCGCGGGGCACGGCACACCTCCGGACCGGGAAATCCGAGTGATGGGGTCGACAACCACGGTACCCGCGCGATCGCGGGGCCGGGACCGGATCAGCGGGTGATGATGCGCTTGGCGATCCGCCCGAGCACGAGGCCGATCAGGGCGCCCGCCACCGTGTCGGAGGCGTGGTGCATGCGGACGTAGACCCGGCTCGCTGCCACGAGGCCCGCGAGCGTGAAGTAGGCGGGGGCGGCGTCGGTGCCCTCCGAGAGCAGCGTCGCGGCCATGAACGCCGAGGTGGCGTGTCCCGACGGGAACGCGCTCGTCCGAGGCCGCCGGAGACCGTACGGCAGCGGTCCGGGCGGTGCGCTGGGAGGGCGGATGCGGCGGAACGCCAGCTTGATCAGCCCGTTCGTCAAGGCCGACTCGGCGCCCAGCGCGACTGCGAACCGGACGCCCACCGCCGGTTCGGCGCGACGAGCGGCGCGCAGCGCGCCGATGGCGATCCACAGCAACGCATGGTCGGCCGCGCTCGACAGGCCGTAGAACAATGGGTCGAGCTCACGGCGCCGGTATCGGGCGACCCAGCGGTCGACGGCGTCGTCGAAGGCACCGATCCGTGCCAGCAACGCGTTCCGGCGTGGCCAGCTCGGCGCGCCGGCGCGCGCGGTCCCCGAAGGAGCGGTGGCCATGGCCGCGAGGGTACAAGGAGCGCGGTGAAATGGTGTCGTGCACCTCGGGCCCCGGATCGCTGTGGTGGGGACGAGCGGCGCCGGGAAGACGACGCTGGCCGCTCGCCTCGCGGCGCTGCTCGACTGTCCACACATCGAGCTTGACGCGTTCCAGCACGGTCCGAACTGGCAGCAGGCGACGGTCGAGGAGCTGCGCGAGCGCACCGACCGCGCGACCGCCGGCGACCGGTGGGTGAGCGACGGGAACTACGAGGCGGTGCGCGACCTGACGTGGGGGCGCGCCGATCAGCTGATCTGGCTCGACTACGAACGGCCGCTGATCATGTTTCGCGTCATCCGCCGCTCGGTGTGGCGTGCAGTCACCCGCAGGCCGATGTGGAACGACAACCGCGAGGACTGGCGGAGCTGGGCCGATCCCGAGCACCCGATCCGGTGGGCCTGGGTGAAGCACGGCGAACGGCGGACCAAGTACCCCGCATTGCTGCGACAGCCCGAGTTCGCACACCTCCAGGTGGTGCACGTACGCCGCCCAAGGGAGACGCGCCGGTTGCTCGCCGCCGCCGCGAGCGAGTAGGCGGGGCGATCAGGTCAGCGTCCGACGCCGAGCGGCAGGCTCGGCTCGATGACGGTGCCCGGCCCCCTGAGCTCGACCGCCTGAACCGGGTCACCCCCGAAGGCGGGGCAATAGGGCTTGAACGTGCAGTACTCGCACAACGGGCCGGGACGGGGCCGAAAGTCCTCCCGCTCGCAGGCCCGCAGGATGGCCGTCCAGAGGGCATCGGCCCGTTGCCCGACGCCAGCCACGGACTGTGCCGACGGCGCGGCGATGATCGCCTCGGGCTTCGAGAGGTAATAGAGCTGAACCCGAGCCGGACGCCGCCCCAACATCTGCTCGCAGAGCGCGGCATAGATGTGCACCCCCGAGAGTCGGGCGTTCTCGGCGAACGCGCTCGGCACGGAGCCCGTCTTGTAGTCGGTCACGACGAGCTCGCCGTCCTCGTCGATCTCCAATCGGTCGATGATCCCGCGGAGGGTCACGCGACCGAACTGGGCCGTCAGCTTGAGCTCGAGCCCGATCGGGTTCACGGTCTGCGGATCCTCGAGCTGGAAGTACCGCCGCAGGAGCTGTTCGGCGTCGGCATCGAACGCCAACTGTTGCTCCTCGGTGAGCTCGAGCCCGGCGAACTCCGGGTCGTCGCCCAGCTCGACCTGTGCGATGGCGAGCTCACCGAGGGCGGCGTTGAGGCTCCGCTCGGCCGGCTCGCGCAGCATCAGGCGCTCGAGGGCGCGGTGGACGAGCGTGCCCTTGCTGGCCGCGGCGCTGGGTGGCTCCGGGAGCCGGTCGATGTACGAGAACCGGAACGCCAACGGGCACGACTTGAACGCCGACACCGAGCTCGGCGACAACGACGGCGGGAACGCCAGACCCATGCCCGGAGAGTAACGCCGGGGTATGACGGTCACGCGGATCTCCCGTAGCCTCCGCCGCGGCGGCGGCGGCTTTGCCGACCGGCGCCGCAGGAGCCGGAGCTTGCGGCGGCGACAGCCGGGCGTCTGGCTGACCAGGGGGAACGATGCGAGTCGACGGAACGGTGATGACGACCCGGCCGGAGGAGATGCCGGCGGCGGCGCGTGAGCTCGAGGAGCTGGGGTACGACGGTCTCTTCACTGCCGAGACCAGCCACGACCCGTTCCTCCCGATCACCCTGGCCGCGCTCGAGACCGAGCGCATCGAGCTCGCGACCGGGATTGCGGTCGCGTTCGCCCGGAACCCGATGTCGACGGCGGTCATCGGCAACGATCTGCAGCTGTACACGAACGGCCGGTTCGTCCTCGGCCTCGGCAGCCAGATCAAGGCGCACATCGAGAAGAGGTTCTCGATGCCGTGGTCGGAGCCGGCGAAGCGCATGCGCGAGTTCATCCTCGCGATGCGCGCCATCTGGGCGTGCTGGAGCGACCGCGAGAAGCTCGACTTCCGCGGCGAGTTCTACCGCCACACCCTGATGACGCCGTTCTTCGATCCTGGCCCGAACCCCTACGGTGTCCCGAAGGTGTTCCTCGCCGCCGTCGGCGAGCGGATGACCGAAGTCGCCGGCGAGGTCGCCGACGGGATTCTGCTGCACGGCTTCACGACGGAGCGCTACGTCCGCGAGGTCACCCTGCCCGCCCTCGAGCGCGGTTGGGCGCGCGCCGGCAAGAAGCGGGGCGACTTCGAGCTGTCGGGGCCGATGTTCGTCGTCACCGGGACCAACGAGAAGGAGTACGAGGCCGCGCGCAGGGGCACGAAGCAGCAGATCGCGTTCTACGGGTCGACCCCGGCGTACCGCGCCGTGCTCGAGCTCCACGGCTGGGGCGACCTCCAAGGTGATCTCAACCGCCTGTCGAAGCAGGGCGAGTGGGAGCAGATGGGGGAGCTCGTGGACGACGAGATCCTCGGGACGTTCGCGGTGACGGGCGAGCCCGAGGAGATCCCGACGAGGATGCTCGAGCGGTACGGCGACGTCGTCGACCGCATCAGCTTCTACGCCCCGTACAAGAGCGACCCCGAGCGCTGGGCGCGGGTCGTCGAGGGGTTCAAGACAGCACGGCAGTAAGCGGTCGCACGGAGCTCGCGAATACCTGGCGGATCTGCGCGCACCACCACGGGCTCAAGACCTACTTCTCCTGGGACGTCGTCGGCGAGCCGCCCAGTTGGGATCTCGTCCCCCCGGACGATCCCGACCCGCCGCGATCCGGCTTCCGTGCGATGAGGATCTCGGTGTCGCCGGGCCAGTCCCAGAAGAGGCCGTCGGGCGCACATGCCTTGAGCAGCGCGCGCACGTCGGCTGTGAAGGCGTCGAGCTGGTTGCCGAAGAGGTGGGGCGCGGCGTACGACATGGAGAGGTAGCCGGCGAGCACGCCGTCCGAGTCCCGAACGATGTCCGGCCGACCCGGCGCGAAGACCGAGACCGGCGCGCCGAAGCGGGTGCGCCCGAGCGCATCCGCGTAGCGCTCGAAGTCGGGCGTGAACCCTTGCCCGGCGCGACGGCGCGGGCCTAGGTACCGGCGGACGAGCGCGCGGAGCTCGTCGTGCGGGATCGGCGGGTAACCCGGTCCTTCCGGCTGCGGCCGCCGCTCGACGGTGTGGACGACCAGGGCGATTGCCCCGCCCGGCTCGAGGACGTCGTAGGCGGCTTCGCCGACGGCGACCTGGTCGGTCCACTGGAACGACTGGCCGAACGTCACGAGCTTGCAGGGGCCGAGATCGAGCGTCGGGATGTCCTCGGCGAGCGCCTTGATCCAGCGAATGTTGTCGATAGCGGCTTCGCGAGCGCGGCGGTCGCCTTCCGCGAGCATCTCGGCGTCGGGATCGAGGCCCATCGCCTCTGTGAACGACGGCGCCAGCTCGACCGTCAGGAGGCCCGGGCCGCACCCGACGTCGAGCAGGCGGCCGGTGCCGTCGAGGCCGACCTCCGCCGTCAGCGTCGCGACGAGCTCACGCGAGTACGGGGGCCGTCCGCGCGCGTAATGGGGCGCCGCTCCTTGGTAGAGCGTCGGGTCGTACGGCACCGGCCTTCAATCCTCGTCGGCGGGAGGGAAGTGCATCGGCTCCTCGAGCGAGCCGTTCAGCAGCGCTTCGACGAGGTCGGCCAGTTCTCTCGGATAGACGGTCTCGTCCGTCGTGCGCAGCTCCTCGACAGGCCACCACCGGTGATCCAGGAGCGCACGCTGCTCGACCTCGTCCCATCCATGGTGCTCGGGCGTGAACGGCTCGACGCGCACCGCGAAGAACGATTCGCGCTGGCGGTACCGGCGACCCTCGAACGGAAAGACGCACACGCGGGTCGCGACCACCGGGCCGAGTCGCTCGGGTGCGAGGCACAGGCCTGTTTCCTCCCGGATCTCCCGCACCGCCGCGTCCTCGATCGACTCGCCGTCGTCGAGACCGCCGCCGGGCGTGAGCCACCAAGCTCCGTCCTCCGGCCGCCCGGGATCGAAGCCGTGCTGGAGCAACACGTGTCGGTCGGCGACGAGAACGACGCGTGCCGCCTGCCGTTCGATCACCACCAGTGCACCGTATCGAGAAGGCACGACAGGTCGTCATCGTTGCTCACGCGGTTTCGGCGTCGCACTCCGCAGCCGAGGCACTGGTGGACCACCAGGAATTCACCGCGTTCGTAGAGAGCGCCGATCGGTTCCATGAGCCCGCGACAGGTCGCGGCCCGGTCTCCAGGGTGCACGTCGACATGCATCGACCACAGGCAGGCGGGGCAGTGATTCGTGTAGCCGTTGCCGGCAACCTGTCGACCGCAGTGTGCGCAATGGAAGTCTTCGCGGGTACGCGTGAAACGCCGCGACAGAAGGCACCTCGCTTCGTCGATCCGGACGGGGCGCGCCGGGACTGATCCGTGAGCGGGATCGCCACGAGGGCGCGGGCGTCAGGTCGTCGAAGCGGATACCTCCTGAGATCGACGCTACCGGATCGGGCTACGTCGCGGCGGCAAAGCGCAGCATCGACGCCACGGTCGCGTCGGGGTCCTGCATCGGGCCGAAGTGGCCGACGCCGGCCATGACCTCGAGCCGGCCCGCGGGAAGCCGGGCGACGATCATCTCGCCGAGCGTCGGCGGGATGGCGTCGGTGTGCTCGCCGCAGACGACCAGGGTCGGGCACGTCACCTGGGCCAGGCGCTGGTACACGCCGTTGGCGACGCCCATCGCGTACACCGCCGCTTCGTCCTCGGGCCGGCATTTCAGCTCGACCTGCCCGTCGGAACGGTCGCGGAGCCCGTGGTCGACGTACGCGCGGAGCGCGGTGGGTTCGACCACGTCGAGGGGCGGACGGGAGGCGTAGGAGGCGAACGCCTCGTCACGCGACGACCACACAGCGCGTCGACGGCGGGCGCCCTCGGACAAGGGGAAGTCCGACTGCGGCTCGAGGGCCTCGTCACTCGGGAACACGATGGGCTCGTAGCACCAGAGCCGGGCGAACGTTCCCGGCTCGCGCGCCTCGCCGAGGAGAAGCGAGGCCGCGCCCTTCGAATGGCCGCACGCCAGCAGCGTGGCGGCGCGCGCGAGGCCGACTTCGTGCACGACGGCCCTGACGTCGTCGGCGAACTCCGACCAGCGGTACCCGTGCGTGGACCGGTCGCTGTCGCCGTGCCCGCGGTAGTCGAACGACCACACGTGCCGGCCGGCGTCGACAAGCCGCGCCGCCACCGGCGCCCACGCGACCCCGTGGAAACCGGTTGGATGCGCGAGCAGGACGGGGTGGCCGTCGCCACCCCAGTCGTGCACGACGAGGCTCAGGCCCCCGGCGTCGAACCGGCGGGAACTCGGACGCGGTGGCGTCGCCATAGTGATGACCAGAGTGGATGAGCGGTCTTCGGATGCTCGCCCGCCGGCACCGGCCTCCGCCGCCCCCACAGCGCAGGCCAGATGCACAGGACGCAGAGCACGACGCCCAGCAGCATGACGAAGCGAAGCGCGTGCGTGAACGCGACGTCGGTCAGTTGCTCGACGAGCGCGCGCGATCCGCCGGTCAGCGTCCTGACGTGCTGCTCGGCGGCGGTGGATCCCGAGAGCAAGCCGCGCACGTCGTCGATGTCCGCGGCCGACGTGCCCCGGGCGTGCGCCTGCGAGAGCAACTCGCTGTTCTCGAGACTCGTGAACAGCGAGCTCGACAGCGCGAGCCCGATCACGATGCCCATGAGCCGAGCCGTCTGCAGGACCCCCGACGCGATGCCGGCCTTCTCGTCCGGCATCGACTCCATGCCGGCCGTGTTCGAGATGTTGTACGCGAAGCCCTGCCCGAACCCGGCGACCACGAGCCCGGCCACGACCAGCCCGATGCCGCTGTCGGCGTCGATCAGCGTGAAGCACGCCATCCCCACACCGATGAGGAACATGCCGAGAGCCATCAGCTCCTGCGAGCCGAACCGCGAGACGAGCCGGCCTCCGATGGGGGACATCACGACCAGCGGCACACTGAAGAAGAGGAACACGCCGCCGGCGGCGAGCGGCCCCAGATCGAGGACGTTCTGCAGGTACAGCGTGAGGAAGAACAGGATCACGCCGAACATCCAGTTGCCGATGAACGCCACCACCGACGCCCCGGCGAACCGCACGTCGCGGAAGAGCGAGAACTCGACGAGCGGTCTGCGACGTTTCAGGTTGAGCTCGTTCACGACGAAGGCGGCGAGGAAGGCCACGCCGATCACGATCGGGACGACGACGACAGCCGTCCAGCCCGAATTACTGCTCTGCTGGAGCCCGAGGATCACGAGCACGAACCCGATGGTCAGCAAGGCGAATCCCGTCCAGTCGATCCCGCCGGTGAAGGTCGGGTCGCGGGATTCCTCGACGGCCGCGAGTGTGACGATGAACGTGATCACCCCGATCGGGACGTTGATGAAGAAGAACCATCGCCATGAGGCGAACTCGGTCAGGATCCCGGCGAGGAACGGCCCCAGGGCCGAACCGGCGAGCCCCACACCCGACCAGATGCCGAGCGCCTTGGCGCGCTCGTCGGGATCGAAGGCGTTGTTCACGATCGAGACCGACACGGTGAAGATGACCCCGCCACCCACGCCCTGCACCACCCGGGCCGCGATCAGGAAGAGATCGTCGGGCGCAGCGGCGCACGCCGCCGAGGCGCCGACGAACAGGACGATGCCGATCAGTGCCATCTTGCGCCGGCCGAAGATGTCGGCGAACCGTCCGATAGCGATCATCGGCGACACGAAGGCGAGCAAGTAGGCGTTGACGGTCCACAGCAGCGTGGTCGTCGACGCATCCAGATCCTCGCCGATCCGCGGCAGCGCCACTGTGATCCCGAAGAAGTCGACCGTCAGCAGGATCATCACGCCCGACATCGCCAGGACGACCCACCACTTGCGGTTCGCGGCGGTGATCAGCGGCACGGCGGCGGAGCTTACGATGCCCGAGTGGCGCCTGGTGACGGCATCGACGCGTGGGAACGGCGCGGCGGGTACCACGATGTGACCGGCGGTCGCGTGTTCGTCGCCGACCGATTCCCGGCCGACGCGATCGGCACCACCGGCACTCCCGTCCTCGTGCTGCACGGCTTCCCGACGTCGTCGCACGATTGGCATCGCGTCGTCGACCTCTTCGCGCGTCGTCAACGCATCGTGGTGCCCGACCTGCTCGGCTTCGGCCTCACCGACAAACCCGACCAGCCGTACTCGCTCTTCGAGCAGGCCGACCTGGTCGAGGCCCTGGCCCGCGACCTCGGGCTCGAGGAAGTCGCGCTGGTCACGCACGACATGGGAGATTCAGTGGGCGGCGAGCTCCTCGCCCGCAGCCTCGACGGCACGCTCGGCTTCCGCGTCACGAGCCGCGTCGTCACGAACGGCTCCATCTACCTCGGGATGGCGCACCTGACCGACGGTCAGCAGCTCCTCTTGTCGCTGCCCGACGAGCGCCTGGTCGACGGCCCGGGGCGCGACGCGCTCGTCCAGGCTCTGCAGGCGACGTTCGCGCCCGGCTCCTCAGTGCCCGACGAGGACGTCGGGACCGCTGCCGACCTGATCGTGAGGGACGGCGGGCACCGCATCCTCCCGCGCACGATCCGGTATGTGGAGGAGCGCCGGGAGCACGAAGGCCGGTGGACGGGGGCCATCGAGCGCCATCCGTCACCGCTGACGATCGTGTGGGGCGACGCCGACCCGATCGCGCTGTGGCCGATGGCCGAGCGGCTGCACGAAGCGCGACCCGACGCGACGCTCGTCCGCCTGCGTGACGTCGGGCACTACCCGATGCTCGAAGCTCCCGACGCGCTCGCCGCCGCCCTCGACCACGCGATCGGCGCTCCTTCCTGAACTCGGCGAGCGCCGCTGGTTACGCGGCGTTCGCCTCGATCCAGCGGTCGAGGGCGGGGCCGCTCTCGAAGCTCGAGATGAGCGCATAGCGAGGCATGTCCCCGGTGTGGCAGACGACGTGCCACAGACGCTGGGTGTCGAGGACGAACTGGGAGCCGCGGTGGAGCGGAATGTGCTGCTCGGTCTCAGGGTCGGGGAGCCCGTCCTCGTTGTGCTCCATGAGGATCATGAAGCTGTCTGGGAAGTCGGTGAGCTCGAGCCACGACCGGACGACCCAGCCCCCGTCGGGCGGATTGAATCGGTTGTTGTCGTCGCGGTGGATCTGGCGGCGGGCCGTCTCGTAATCCTGCGGCTCGAGCTTGATCACCCGCACCCGCCCGAAGTTCGCGCCGACCGCCTCGACGTAGCGCTTGATGTCCGGGCAACGCTCGGCGTTGACCGTGAACTTGCCGTCCTTGTCGGGACGTTCGTCACCCGGCTTCCAGAAGCCGCGGCAGTCGAGCTCGCCGTCGGCCGTGGCGATGGGCGCGAAGTTCGTGTCGCCGCCGCTCTTCCAGTCCATGTACTCGAGACCGAGGAACTCGTGCTCGGGGATGGGACGGTCGAGGTCTCGCAGCCGCACGAATCCTGTTGCATCGAGCGCGTCGAGGCGGGGGTGCGGGGTCTCGAGCGGGATGTCGGACGACCAGTGAGGGGTCTTCAGCCAATGCGACATAAACGCCGATTCTAGAAGCTCGGCTTCATGCCGACGTGTCTGGCGCTGAGTTGAAGGGATCGATGTCGCGATGACTGACCCGAAGGCACCGACTCGTGGCTCGTCGCACTCCGACCCGGTCGTGAGGCGGCCCGGTGAGCGGACGTCGCTCCGGGCAGACGGGCATTGATGGCGTCGGCCACGTCGGCGAGCAGAACAGGAGCCCGCTTGTCGTACACGTAGCGAGCGAGCGCCCGGGGTCGGCCGTTTCCGGCGTACCGGACCGCGACCTCGGTTCGGCTCCTCGACCACGGCGCCAGTTCCACGTCGACCGGAACGCCGGCGCCCGGGACGCCCGATCCGAGGCGTGTCCGGACGGCGCGGGCCGCCAGCAGCGAGGCGCCGATCGCCGTGGCGCGAGTCGTGGTCGGTTGCCCCAGCGGCTGGGTCACGTCGTCGAATACCGCCTCGGCGACGGCAACGGGCAAGTCGACGACGCGCGACAGGTAGCCGCAGCTGTTCTGCGAGTCCATGCGTGCCTCCTCGTGCTCGACCGGGTATGCCACGCCTCGGATGGTAGCGACGGTACATGTCGAAACGGTCACGTGGAGGCGTGCGCGACGCGAACACAAGTTGAGCGATCGGCGACCGTAGAGTCTCGGTGTCGCGCGTCACACCTCTTGGATTTCAAGAGCCGCGTCGGCGTCGCGGCGCGACGATGACGTCGATGACGGTCCCCGGCGCTCTCCGTCTGCTCGGTCGACCGGGCGATCTCGGGTGGGTGGTCATGGCACACGGTGAGGTGTACGCGGAGGAGTTCGGCTGGGACAGCAGCTTCGAGGCGCTGGTGGCGCAGATCGTCGCCGACTATGCCGCCGGCCACGATCCCGGGCGCGAGGCGGCCTGGATTGCCGAGCTCGACGGCCGGCGTGTGGGCTGCGTCTTCTGTGTCGCGAAGGATGACACCACTGCACAGCTGCGGATTCTGCTCGTCCATCCGAACGGTCGCGGACTCGGTGTCGGGGCACGACTGGTGAACACATGCATCGAGTTCGCCCGTGACGCCGGATACGAACGCATCGTGCTGTGGACGAACGACCCACTCGTCGCCGCGCGCCATCTCTATCTGGCGGCGGGTTTCACGCTCACCGACGAGTCGCCGCATCGAAGCTTCGGGCACGACCTCCTCGGGCAGACCTACGAGCTCGAGCTCGCCGGCGGGGAGCGGTGCTGACTATCCAGTCCCGACGGGGAGGTGCTCGAGTCCACGCTTCGTCACGGCCGGGTGCCGCGCGGGCTCGCTCCGGCCCCGCGGAGCGGGGCGGCGAGATCCGCGAACTCGCACAGCAGCGGGCGCGTGTCGCGCGGATCGACGATCTCCTCGATCATGAATACCTCGGCGGTGCGGAACGGCGAACGCGCCGCGTCGAGCCGGCGTTCGATCTCCGCCCGTGCCGCGTCGCGGTCCTCGGCCGCGTCGAGTTGGGCCTTGTACGCGGCCTCGATGCCGCCCTCCAGCGGGAGGCTGCCCCAGTCGCCCGAGGGCCACGCGAACCGGTATTTCAGGCGGGCCGCGTTCTGATGCGCGGCGCCGGCGACGCCGTAGACCTTGCGCAGGATGACCGAGCACCACGGCACCTGCGCCTGGTAGATCGCCGCCAGCGCCCGGGCGCCGTGCCGGATCGTCGCCGCCCGTTCGGCGTCGACGCCGATCACGAATCCGGGGTTGTCGACGAAGTGCACGACGGGCAGATGGAAGGTGTCGGCGAGGTCGACGAACCGTGTGACCTTCTGGGATGCGTCCGCCGTCCACCCCGCGCCGTAGAAATACGGATCACCGGCGAGTACGGCGACCGGCCAGCCGGCGAGGCGGGCCATGCCCGTCACGGCCGAGCGTCCGTAACCGCGCCCGATCTCGAAGAAGGAATTGCGATCGACGACGGCGTCGACGATGTCGCGCACCTTGTACACCTGTCGTGGGTCTCGGGGGATCGCGCCGACCAACCAGTCCTCCCGGCGCTGCGGGTCGTCGGTCGGGTCGACCCGGGGAGGGGCGTCGTCGATCGAGCGCGGGAGGTACGACAGGAATGTTCGCGCTCGCGCGAACGCCTCGTGCTCGCTGCCGACGACGTCGTCGACGGTGCCGTTGCGGCCGTGGATGGCGCTGCCGCCGAGCTCCTCCTTGTCGACCTGCTCGCCCAGCCGGGCGACCACGGGCGGACCGGCCACGAACAGCTGCGACGTATCGCGAACCATGACCGAGTAGTGGCTCGTGACGACCCGGGCCGCGCCCAGGCCGGCGACTGATCCGAGACACAGCGAGACGACGGGAATGGTGGCGAGGTTCTCGACCGCCCACTCCCAGCCCGGGTTGAACGGCACGAAGCTGCGCGCCATCGTCTCGATCGACTTCACCGAGCCGCCGCCGCCGGAGCCGTCGACCAGGCGGACGACCGGGATGCGCAGCTCGTTCGCCATCTGTTCGGAGTGGACCTGCTTCTGGAAGATCGACGCGTCGGCGGCGCCGCCGCGGACGGTGAAGTCGTCCCCGCCGACGACGACCGGCCTGCCGTCGATGCGGGCCCGGCCCATCACGAAGTTGGCGGGGGTGAAGCTCGCCAACCGCCCGTTGTCGTACTCGGCGCGCCCCGTGAGCGCCCCGACCTCGTGGAAGCTGCCCGGGTCGACCAGGGCGTCGATGCGCTCGCGCACAGTGAGCTTCCCGGCGTCGTGTTGACGGGCGACCTTCTCCTCACCGCCCATCGCGGCCGCGAGCTCGGTACGTCGCCGCAGCTCGTTCAGCTCCGGGTCCCAGGTCACGGCGCCATCCCGCGCGCACCGTACTCTTGCGGCTCGTGACCGAGCCGTCGATCGACCCGAAGAGGTACCGGCAACATCGCTACGAACCTCCGCCGGGCGCGACGGAGATTCTTCTCGTGCGCCACGGCGAGTCCCAGCCCGTCGACCCCGAGCGGCCTTTCGATCTGGTCGACGGGCACGGCGACCCACCGCTCGACCCCGTCGGCGTCGACCAGGCCGAGCGCCTGGCGGAGCGGCTCGCCGGCGAGGACATCGCCGCGATCTACGTGACGACCCTTCGACGCACGGTGGAGACGGCCGCGCCGCTGGCGGAACGGCTCGGGATCGTGCCCAGCGTCGAGCCCGAGCTGCGCGAGGTGTTCCTGGGCGAGTGGGAAGGCGGGCTGCTGCGCGTCAAGGCCGCCGAAGCCGATCCCGCGTTCCGACGCGCGATCGAGGAGGGCAGCTGGGAGCCGATCCCGGGCGCCGAGCCCGCCGACGCGTTCCGGGACCGCGTCAGCCTCGGGATCTCGCGCGTCGCGGTCGCTCACCCCGATCAGCTCGTCGTCGTCGTGACCCACGGCGGGGTGATCGGTCAGGTGCTGTCGAACGCCAGCGGCGCCCGCGGCTTCGCGTTCATCGGCGCCGACAACGCGTCGATCAGCCACATCGTCGTCGAAGAGGACCGCATCACGATCCGCCGCTTCAACGACACGACCCACCTCGAACCGCACTTCTCCGTCGCCGCGCCCCCGCCGATCTGATGATGCGTCCCACGGGAGCCGAATCATCCCCCTGGGGACGCATGATCGGTCAGAAGTCGAAGTCGCCGGTGGCGGCGCGGGAGTGGCCGTCAGAGGCGACGGCGGCACGCACGTTGCGGGCGATCAGCGCTTGGTGCACCTCGTCGGCGCCGTCCACGAGACGCGCCGAGCGGGCGTGCTTGAGCATGCGCTCGAGGGGCGTGTCGGTCGAGTAGCCGAGCGCACCGTGCACCTGGATCGCGCGGTCGACGACGTTCCACAGCATGTTCGCTACGTGGTGCTTGGCGAAGCTGACCTCCTGCCGGAACGGCTGGTCGTGCTCGATCTTGTACGCCGCGTGCAGCACCATCAGCTTGGCTGCGTACAGCTCCATCGCCGAGTCCGCCATCATCCACTGGATCGCCTGCTTCTCCGCGAGTGGCGCGCCGTGCAGCTGACGCTCCTCCGCCCGTTTCACGAGCATCTCGAGCGCGAGCTCGGTCTGGCCGATCCAGCGCATGCAGTGCGCGAGCCGCGCCGGGCCAAGTCGGGCCTGCCCGAGCAGGTGCCCGTTGCCGCGGCCGCCGAGGATCGCCGAGTCCGGCACGCGCAGGTCCGTAATGCGGATCTCACAGTGGTTGCCATGGCCGGCCATCGTGTCGATGTCGCGCACGATCTCCCACCCGTCGGCCGGGAGGTCGACGAGGAACGCGGTGTTCGAGGCCTGCGGCGGGTCGGCATCCGGGTCGGTCTTGGCGATCAGAATGGCGAACGTCGCGCCCTTGGCCCCACTGATGAACCACTTGTGGCCGTTGATCACCCAGTCGTCGCCGTCCTCCACGGCCATCGTG